>CAXDTK010000019.1:0-34471 GCA_963992225.1 uncultured Comamonadaceae bacterium
CATGGCCCATGTGCAGCTTGCCGCTGGGGTAGGGCAGCATGGAGCAGGCGTAGAAGTGCGGCTTGCTCGCGTCTTCCGTCACGCGGTAGGCGTCGCGCCCGGCCCAGTAGGCACGGGCGGCGGCTTCGATCTCGTTCGGGTTGTAGCTGGGCGCTTCGGTCTTGGCGTTCATGCGCCAAATTGTAGGTGGCCCCTCTCGGCCGACCTTTCGCTCAGGGCGCTGAGGCGGCCGCCTGCGCGACGAAGGCGATGCGGTTCAGCCCGGCCGCCTGCACCCAGCCGATCAACTCGGCCACCTGGCCGTAGGGCACGGCGCGGTCGGCGCGCAGCTGCACCTCCATCTGCGCGTTGGCGCGGCCCAGTTCGGTGATGCGCTGCTGGAAGGCTTGCGGCGCCAGTTCGTCGTCACCCAGGTGCAGCTTGCCGTCCGGCGTGATGGCCACCGCGATGGCGCTGGGTGCATCGCCGGGGGTGGCGGCTTCGCTGCGGGGCAGGTCCAGGCGCAGCGAGGCCGTCATCAAGGGCGCGGTGATCATGAAGATGACCAGCAGCACCAGCATGACGTCGATGAGGGGGGTCATGTTGATGTCGCTCATCGGACGCGACCCCTCGGGCTTTTCGAGGCGACCGAAGGCCATGTCAGTCGGTGTCCAGCAACTCGCGCAGGTCGTGCGCGAAGCCTTCCAGCTCGGCCTCGCAGGCGGCGACCCGCTTGCCGAAGACGTTGTAGGCCAGCACGGCGGGGATGGCCACCGCCAGGCCCGCGGCCGTCATGATCAGGGCCTCGCCGACCGGGCCGGAGATCTTCTCGATGGTGATGTTGCCGGCCGCCGAGATGCTGGCCAGCGCGTGGTAGATGCCCCAGACCGTGCCGAACAGGCCCACGAAGGGCGCCGTGGCGCCGACCGAGGCCAGCAGCACCTGCCCGAACTGCAGCCGGGCCAGCACCGCATGCAGCGCGTCGCGCAGGCGGCGGGTCAGCCGGGATTCGCGCCGGGCCGACGCATCCAGCGTGGCGCCGCGCGTCTCGGCCGTGGCGGCCTCCAGCAGCGGCAGCAGCAGGCCCTCGGTGTCGAAGCTCTGCAGCGCGACGCGGCCCTCGGCGACGCCGGCCGCCGCCCAGAACGCCGGCACCGCGCGTTGCAGGCCGCGGCGGGCCCGCCGCAGCAGCCAGGCCTTCCAGAGGATCAGCGCCCAGGCGCTGACCGACATGGCCAGCAGCAGCAGCGCGACCGCGCGGCCGACCAGGTCGCTCTGGGCCCAGAAATCGGCAAAGCCGCCCATGTCAGTGGGCGAAACCCAGGACGTCGTTCATGCCGAACAGGCCGGTCGTCTTGTCCGCCAGGAAACGCGCGGCACGCAGGCTGCCCTGGGCGTAGATGCCCCGGCTACTGGCCTTGTGGCTGATCTCGATGCGCTCGCCGGTGCCGGCGAACAGCACCGTGTGGTCGCCGATGACGTCGCCGCCGCGCACGGTGGCGAAGCCAATGGTGGACGGGTCGCGGACGCCCGTGACGCCTTCGCGGCCGTAGACGGCGCAGGCCTTCAAGTCGCGGCCCAGCGCGCCGGCGACGACCTGGCCCATCTGCAGCGCGGTGCCGCTGGGCGCGTCGACCTTGTTGCGGTGGTGGGCCTCGATGATCTCGATGTCGAAGCCCTCGTTCATCGCCCGTGCCGCCAGGTCCAGCAGCTTGAGCACCACGTTGACGCCCACGCTCATGTTGGGCGCGAAGACGATGGCCGTGCGTTCGGCGCAGCGCGCGATCTCGGCCTTTTGCGCGTCGTCGAAGCCGGTGGTGCCGACGACCGCCTTCACGCCCAGCTCGGCGCAGAGGGCCAGATGCGCCAGCGTCGCCTCGGGCCGCGTGAAGTCAATCAGCACGTCGGCGCCGGCCAGCCGCGCGCGGACGTCGTCGCCCTTGTCGAGCGCAGCGTGCAGCGTGCAGCCCTCCTCGGCCTGCACGGCCTCGATGAGCATCTTGCCCATGCGCCCGCTGGCGCCGGTGATGGCGACCCGCATCACGTGCCGGTCCCCGGCTTGGCGTCCAGCGGCGGGTAGACGCGGCCCGGCGCCGGGCCTTCCGCGGCGGCGGTGGGCGCCGCCTCGGCGCTGCGCTTGGGCGGCGGCAGGGCGCTGCGCTCGGCCTCGCTCAGTTCTAGCTTGGGCTGCTTGTTGCGGGGCTTGAAGGTGTTGACGGAGGCGACGAAGTCGTTCTCGGCCGGCAGGTCGTCCGGCACGTCCAGGGTCTTCAGCGTGTCGCCGTCGAAGCTGGCCACCACCAGGCGCTGCTGGGGTGCGGCGCCCTGGCGGCGGATGGTGAACACATAGTCCCAGCGCGACTCGTGGAAGATGTCGGTCAGCAGCGGCGAGCCGAGCAGGTCGCGCACCTGTGCCTTGGGCATGCCGGGCTTGACGCGGGCCACCATCTCCTTGGTCAGCACGTTGCCCTGCACGACCTCGACGCGGTAGGGCGTCAGCACGCCCAGCACCTTCTCGCCGGTGACGGAGGGCAGGGAGTCCCAGGTGGGCAGGTAGGAGCAGCCGCCAAGCAGCGCAAGCAGCGGGAGAGAGGCAAGCAAGGGTCGCATGGGCGGCTGGACAGAGTGCGAAAGGCGCCCGCCGAAGGGACGGCTGGCTATGATCGCAAGGATTCTAGCGGGGCCCCTCCCGGGCCCCCTCGCCACGCGCCATGCCCAGCTTCTCCGCCAAAGACCAGACCAGCGACATCAAGAACAGCGGCCTCAAGGCGACGCTGCCGCGCATCAAGATCCTGGAGATCTTTCAGCGCGCCGCCCAGCGGCATATGACGGCCGAGGATGTCTACAAGGCGCTGCTCAACGAGGGCGCCGACATCGGCCTGGCCACGGTCTACCGCGTGCTGCAGCAGTTCGAGCAGGCGGGCCTGCTCAGCCGCAACCATTTCGAGACCGGCAAAGCGGTGTACGAGCTCAACGAGGGCCACCACCACGACCACCTGGTCTGCCTGAACTGCGGCAAGGTGGAGGAGTTCTTCGACCCGGGCATCGAGGAGCGCCAGCACGCCATCGCCGGCGAGCGGGGCTTTCAGCTGCAGGAGCATTCGCTCGCGCTGTATGCCACCTGCGTGAAGGCCGACTGCCCCAACCGGGGCTGAGCCAGTGCGCTCAGCGCTCCGCGGCGCGGGCCCGGATCGCGGCCAGGCTGTCGTCCACCAGCAGGCGGCCGTTCTCGTAGACGGTGCGCAGTGCCTCGGTGGCGCCATCGGCCAGCGCCTGCGGGTAACCCGGCGCGTCCAGGCGCACGGTGGCGAACGCGCCGCCACGGCGCATCAGCGTCAGCCGGCCGGCCTTGCTGCGCTTGGCCGGGTCGGTGACCGGCGCCTTGAAGACGTCGCGCCAGCGCCCGTCCACCTCGGCGGCGGAGGCCTTCATCGCGAAACCCAGTGTGTCGCGGTGCACCTGCTGCAGCAGCGCGCCGCCCTGCCCGAAGGCGATGTTGTCGGCCGAATAGCCGGCCGCGGCCAGCGCGGCCAGGATGCTGGCGATGGCCTCGCGCGTGATGCCGTCGCCCTGGATCACGCGCACATGGCGCAGCACCTTGTAGCCCTTGGCGTTGACGTCGCTGCCGAAGGCGGCGTCCAGCGCGCGGACGGTGCGGGTGACGATGGTGGTGGGGTCGCCGCTGTCCGGGCGGATCACGACGGTGGCACCGCTGGCGATGACCTCGTCGCGCAGCGCGCCGCCCCAGAGCTGGCTGACCGCCGCATCCAGGTCGTAGGAGTCGGACACGACGGCGAACACCGCGCCCGGCTTGCCGAACTGGCGCAGCATGTTGCGGTAGGCCTCCAGCTCGCCGTCTCGGCCCCAGGCGGTGATGGTGCTGTGCTCCGCCGCCGGGATGGAGTACCCGGCCATGGGCTCGCCGTAGTACAGCCGGGCGCCCAGCAGTGCCGTCATCGTGTCGGTGCCCTGGAAGCTCACCAGGTGGGCCATGCCCCCCAGCATCGCCGACTCCAGCGACGACACGCCGCGCGCGCCGAAGTCGTGCAGCTTGAACGGCAGCCCGTCTGGCGAGCCGGTGCGTTCGAGCGCCTCGTTGATGAGGTGACGGGTGGCATGGCTGTGCGTCGCCACCGTCGTCGGGTACCAGACGCGCAGCAGCGCGGTCTCGACATAACTGGTCAGCCAGGCGCAGGCCGGGTCGGTGTTCTCGACCGTCACCAGCGCGTGGTGGACCGGCACGACGCTGCCTTCGGGCACGGCGCGGATGCGCAGCGGCAGCCGCCCGCCATGGGCGTCGACGATGTGCTGCCAGCCGGCGCGGTTGAACGGCACGCCGTGCGCTGCGCAGACCTCGGCGGCCAGCGCCAGGTCATCGCCGGTGACGGGGCGGGTGAAGTACTCCTTGAGCAGCGCCTGCAGCCCGAAGAAGACCGTGTAGGGCAGCGTGCCGCCGCGGGCCTCGATGTAGCTGAAGACCGCCGTGGTGCTGGGCGGGTACTGCAGCCAGTGGCTGGTCTTGTAGCTGTCGGTGTTGAGCACCAGCAGCCGGGCGATGTCGCTGAAGCCGTTCAACGCGCTCAGTCCATCGAGCCGTTGTCGATGGCGCGCTGGTGGCGCTCGACGAATTCCTTGTAGGTGTCGATGCCGCGCAGCTGCAGGATGGTGTTGCGCACCGCGGCCTCCACCAGCACCGCGAGGTTGCGGCCGGCGTCCACCGCGATGACGACCTTGCGCACCGGCATGCCCAGCACATCCTCGTACAGCGGCTCATAGGGCAGGCGCTCGAAGTCGCGCTCCATGGTCTCCTTGCGCACCAGGTGGACGATGAGCTTGAGGCGCATCTTGCGGCGCACGGCGGTCTCGCCAAAGATGGCCTTGATGTCCAGCAGGCCGATGCCGCGCACCTCCAGCAGGTTCAGCAGCAGCTCGGGGCAGCGACCCTCGATGGCGGTCTGGGCGATGCGGAAGAAGTCGACCGCGTCGTCGGCCACCAGGCCGTGGCCGCGCGAGATCAGCTCCAGCCCCAGCTCGCTCTTGCCCAGGCCCGATTCGCCGGTCAGCAGCACGCCCAGGCCCAGGATGTCCATGAACACGCCATGCCGCGTCGTGCGGTTGGCGAACAGCTGCGCCAGGTAGCCGCGCACCAGGTCGATGACATGGCCGGCGGACTCGGCCGTGCGGAACAGCGGGATCTCGGCACGGTCGCACATGGCCACCAGCCGCGGGGGCGGCACCGAGTCGTCGGCGACGATCAGCACCGGCGGCTCCAGCGTGACGATGCGGGAGATGCGCCGGTCCTGGACCTCGCTGCTCTCCTGGCTCAGGTAGGCCACCTCGCGCCGCCCGACGATCTGCACCCGGTAGGGGTGGATGTAGTTCAGGTAACCGACCAGGTCGGCCGAGCTCTGGGCGTCGCGGACGGCCGCCTCGTCGAAGCGGCGCTCCGGGTGGGCGTGGCCGGCAATCCACTCCCAGCGCAAGGCCTCGCGGTGCTCTTCAAACAGGCGCTCGGCGCTGATCGAGGTCGGTTTCATGGCGTGCCTCGGCTGCCGGGCATGCCGACCGGTTTCCCAAGGGAACGGCGGCCCGCCACCGGGCGAGCAGAGCCATAGGGTTTGCGCGAAGCGCCGATCGGCGGCATCAGGCGACGGATTTCAGCGGCTCCCAGGCGGCGATCAGCTTGTGCAGTGTCGCGGCCTCCGGCTCGGTCTTGAGCTGCTCGCGCAGTTCGCGGTCGGACAGCATCTCGGCGATCTCGGACAGGATCTCCAGATGGCGCTGGGTGGCGGCCTCGGGCACCAGCAGGAAGATCAGCAGGCTGACCGGTTCGTCGTCCGGGGCGTCGAAGGCGATGGGCTGCTGCAGGCGCAGCACGGCGGCGAGCGGGTTCTTCAACCCCTTCACGCGGCCGTGCGGGATGGCGACGCCATGGCCCAGCCCGGTCGAGCCCAGGCGTTCGCGGGCGAACAGGTTGTCGGTGACCAGCGCGCGGGCCATCTGGTGATGGTTCTCGAACAGCAGGCCGGCGTGTTCGAAGGCGCGCTTCTTGCTGGACGCATCCACGGTCACCAACACGTTGTCGGCGGGCAGGATGGCGGCGAGACGGTTCATGGATGAGGGCCGGGCATCGGGGGCGCCGTGAGGGCGCAGCCGCTGCCGGCTGTGGGTCAATCAGAGCTTCGGATTATGGAACTGCGGGCCGTTTTGGGGTGCCCGGGTGTGCCCGCAGGCGTGCAAAACGGCTGGGCCCACCCGCGAATGCGGGTTTTTGCGGCACTGCAGCAACAAGACGATTGCACATCGCAAAACAAAAGCGGCCCGCGGGCCGCCGTGAGATGAGTTGCCGGGCAGGTCAGGGGGCCGGCACGTCCAGGCGCTTCGCCGAGGCGTGGTGATGGTCCTGCACCTTGTCCTTGTGGCGGCAGACCTGACGGTCCAGCTTGTCCATCAGCTGGTCGATGGCGGCGTACAGGTCTTCATGGGATTGCTCCACGAAGATGTCGCGGCCCTTGACGTGCAACGTCACTTCAGCGCGCTGGCGGCGCTCCTTCTCCTTTTGCTTCTCCACGGTCAGCAGAACGTTGATATCGACAACCTGGTCGAAGTGGCGGGTGATGCGCTCCAGCTTGGTGAGCACGTACTCACGCAGAGCCGGCGTGACTTCGAGGTGATGGCCACTGATCGTCAGATTCATAGAGCCTCCTTTCAGAGGAATGGGTCGGGAAAACGAAACCGGAAAACTGAGAAAAGGGAGCAGGGAGGAGGGGTATTTACAGGTAGCGGAGGTGGGTGGAGTGGGGAAATCGACGAGCCCAGTTTGCGCGCGAAGCGGCAGCGTGACAAGGGGATGACGGTGAGGCTTTGTGGCAGTGAAGGCCTCGTTTTTGCGGCTTCTTTCACACGTTGTGGCGGTGCAATAATCCGCGGCTATTTCCCCCTCGGAGCCCTTCTTGGACAGCGATCACCCTCGGTGACCGTCCACTCCCGCCGCCCGGCTCGTTGAGCCGCCCGCCCGGAGTGAGACGGTTGAACTGAATCCCGCCACCCCGGACGGCGCCTGCCGTCGTCCTTTCGACAGTCTGGCCAGCGCTGCCTGGAGACGATGCATGCTGAATGTGTTCACGCTGGACAACGGCCGCCTGAAGGGCGGGCTGTTCCAGGAAGAAATCGAGACGGCCGAGGACCTGGCGCTGTCGCGCCCGATCTGGGTGGACCTGGAGAGCCCCAGCGCCGAGGAGAAGGGCTGGATCCGCGATCGCTTCGGGCTGACCATTCCCGAGGACATCGTCGACGAGGACCTGGAGGAATCGGCGCGCTTCTACGAGGAAGACAACGGCGAACTGCACATCCGCTCCGACTTCCTGATCGAGGGGGATGACGGCGGCGAAGGCAGGCCGGCGCGCAACGTGCGCGTGGCCTTCATCCTGTTCAACAACGTGCTGTTCTCCATCCACAACGAGGACCTGCCGGTGTTCCGGCTGTTGCGGCTGCGGGCGCGGCGCATCCCGGCGCTGATCGAGGATGCCAAGGACGTGCTGCTCAAGCTGTACGACGCCGACGCCGAGTACTCTGCCGATGTGCTGGAGGGCATCTACGACAAGCTGGAGGCCGTCAGCGTGCGCGTGCTGAAGAGCGACGTCACCGACGCCGAGGCCGGCGAGGTGCTGTCTGCCATCGCCCGCGAGGAAGACCTGAACGGCCGCATCCGCCGCAACGTGATGGACACGCGCCGCGCGGTCAGCTTCATGATGCGCAGCCGCATGCTCAATGCCGAGCAGTTCGAGGAGTCGCGCCAGATCCTGCGCGACATCGACTCGCTGGACTCGCACACGGCCTTCCTGTTCGACAAGATCAACTTCCTGATGGACGCCACGGTGGGCTTCATCAACATCAACCAGAACAAGATCATCAAGATCTTCTCGGTGGCCAGCGTGGCGCTGCTGCCGCCCACGCTGATCGCATCCATCTACGGCATGAACTTCCAGCACATGCCGGAGCTGGCGTCCGAATGGGGCTACCCGTTCGCGCTGGTGCTGATGCTGCTGTCGGTGGCGGCGCCCTTCATCTACTTCCGCAGGAAAGGCTGGCTCAGGTAGCCCGCAGCCGGCGTTTCAACAGACGCATCAGCGCGCCCAGCACCGGCAGCTTCTCGTACAGCTCCTCGGCCGCGTCCCAGTAGTCGCGGTGCTCGGCCACCCGGCCGGCGGCGTCGAAGCGCAGGTGGCTGGCGCCGCGGATGACGAAGCGGCCGGCATGGAAGTCCCAGCTCAGGAAACACTGGTCGCCCTGCGCCAGCGTGTCGTGCACGACGAAGCGCGGCGCGTCCACCGTCTCGAACATGTGCGCGAACACGCGCCGCACGGCGGCCCGGCCCTGCACCTCGTTGAACGGGTCCTTGAAGCGGCAGCCCTCGGCGTACAGCACCACCAGCGCGTCCAGCCCGGCCGGCGTGAGGGCCTCGTACTGAGCGACCAGGGCCGCGACGCGCGGGTCGGCGTGGCTCATCGCGTGGCCCGGCCGACCAGCCGGAAGTAGGCGCCGTCGCCCAGCAACTGCATCAGCTTCATCAGGCGCGTGAAGCGCTTGGGGAAGTGGATCTCGAACGCGCCCGCCGCCCAGCCCGCCAGCATGGCGCGCGCGGCCTCCTCGGGGCTGATCTCGGCCGGCATCGCGAAGTCGTTTTGCGCCGTCATGGGCGTCTTGACGAAGCCGGGGTGGATGACCGAGACGCCGATGCCGCGCGGGTGCAGGTCCAGGTACAGCGCCTGGGCCAGGTGGGTCAGCGCCGCCTTGGCCGGCCCGTAGCCCAGCGCCTTGGGCAGGCCGCGGTAGCCGGCGACGCTGGAGATCAGGCTGAGGTGGCCGCAGCGCGCGGCCAGCAGCCGGGGCAGTGCGGCGTCCAGCAGGTTCAGCGCGCCGACGTAGTTGATGTCCAGGTGCCGGCGCGCATCGGCCAGGTCGAAGGCCGCGGCGCTCATCGGGCGGTAGTAGCCGGCGCAGTAGACGATCAGGTCGGCCGGCCCGACGTCGGCGGCGGCGGCCTGCAGGGCGGGCGCGTCCATCACGTCCAGCGGCAGCGCCCGGCTGCCCGGATGCTGGGCGACAAACTCGTCCAGCAACGTCGCCTGCCGGGCCGACACCACCACCTGGGCCCCCGCCGCATGCAGCGCGCTGGCGGTGGCGCGGCCGATGCCGGTGGACGCACCGATCAGCCAGACGGTGCGGTGCTTCCAGTCGCGGATACGGGGGTTGAGGCTCATGGCTTGTGGAAGGCCAGCGTCACGTCGCCGAGGTGGAAGCCGAGCTTGCTCATGCGCGCCTTGTTCAGCATCACGCGCTCGTCCATCAGGTACATCCAGTCGTCGAACTGCACGTCGTAGCTGGTGTCGCCCACCTGCAGGCGCAGCGTGTAGCGCCAGTTCAGCGCGTTGCCGCGGGCCTCGCCCTGCGCCTCGCCGACCACGTCGCCGGCGGTGCCGCGGTAGCGCCCGTCGCCCAGTGCGGTGAGGGTCCAGACGCGCCGTTCGGTCTTGCCGTCGCTGTAGAGGAAGTCTTCCTCCAGCGTGCCGACATCGCCCTGCCAGCGGCCCACCAGCTTGACGACGAAGCGGCGCTGCACCTTGCCGGCGCGGTCGGTGAACAGGCCGTGCGCGGTCAGCGGGCCGTTGAAGTAGGTCTTCAGATCCAGCACGGGTTTCTCGGCGGCGTAGTCCGAGGGCTGGGGCGCGCTGGCGCAGCCGGCGAGGGCGGCGGCGGTGGTGAGGAGCAGCAGGCGGCGTTTCATGGGGTGGGTGTGGCGATGAAGTGGCGGTACAGCAGCGCCGCGGCGCCGAGCTTGAGGACACAGGGCAGCAGGCAGTAGGCGACGGTGAGGGCCTGCAGTGCCTGCGGGTCGCGCTGGCCCGGGGCGTAGCCCAGCGCCTGCAGCAGCGGCAGGGCCAGGCCGGCGGCCAGCGCCAGGTTGAGCTTGGTGGCGGCGTTCCACCAGCCGAAGAAGGCGCCCTCGGCCCGGCCGGCCAGGCCGGCGCGCTGGATCACGCCGGCCAGCAGCGCGCCGGGGATGGCCAGGTCCGCGCCCAGCGCCGCGCCGCTGGCGATGCAGACGGCCAGGAAGCCGATGCGGTCGCCCGCGCCCAGCGCCGCGGCCCAGCCGAAGGCCGCCACGGCCAGGCCCATGCCCAGCAGCCAGGCGCGCGGCTGGCCCAGCCGGGCGATGACGCGCAGCCAGGCCGGCAGCGACACCACCGCGGCGGCGAAGTAGCTGGCCAGGAACAGGCCCTGGTCGCCCGGCAGGCGCAGCCGGTCGTCGATGAAGAACAGCAGCAGCGTGGCCGGCACGGCGGCGGCGATGCCGTTGAGCAGGAAGACCGCCAGCAGCCGGCGGAACTCGGGCGCCTGCCAGGCCAGCGCCAGCGGCGCCGCGGCCGCGTGGCTGGCGGCGGGCCGCGGCGCCCGGGCCAGCAGCGCCAGGCCCACCGCGAGGCTGGCCGCGAGCACGGCCGCCGTCGCGGCTAAGCCGACAGCGGCCGGCAGCACGCTGGCTGTCACCACGCCCAGCAGCGCGAAGCCCTCGCGCCAGGCGTTGATGCCGCTCTGCCGCGCCGGGCTGCCGCCCAGCCGCGCGCCCCAGGCCTGGTGCAGCACGGCCAGGAAGCTGTAGGCCAGGTAGGTCAGCAGCAGGCCGGCCGCGGCCCAGGCCAGCAGCGCGTCGGGGGCGGTCGGCAGCGGGAAGAACAGCGCCGCGAAGCCGCCGGCCAGCAGCAGCGCCGCGGCGGGCAGCTGCCAGGCCAGCGCCGGCCGGCCCAGGGCGCGGTCGCACAGCCGGCCTATCCACGGGTCCACCAGCGCGTCCAGCCCGCGCACGGCCAGCAGCAGCGCGCCTAGCGTGGCCAGCGGCACGCCGTGGCGCGTGGCGTAATGCGCCGGCAGGTGCACGTACAGCGGCAGCGCCACGAAGGCCAGCGCGAGGCCCAGCGCGCCGTAGCGCAGGCCGTCGCGCGGCGCGAACTCAGCGCTGGCCGACATCGGCGCCGCCCAGCAGTTGGGCCCGCAGGCCGGGCTCGGAGGTCTGCGGGCTCAGCCAGATGCCGAAGAACAGACGCGCGAAGCGGGCATCGGCAATGCGCCGGCGCGGCTGGCCGTTGAGGTGGAACTCGGCCGCGCGGCCGGGCTGCAGCGTGCCGCTGATGCGGTCGCCGGCCTTCACGTCGGGGAAGGCGGCCTGCATCTCGGCCAGCCAGGCCTGGGCCTGGGTGTCGGGGATCTCGGCCTGGCGGCGCATCTCCTTCAGCGAGCGCTTGGCGATCTCGGGGCCGTCGAGGTTGCGGGCGTACTCGATCTCCAGCGTCAGCGGCTGCTCGTCCCAGCGCTCGGCGCTCACCGGCGCGGCCGACCACAGCCGGATGTCGTAGACATGCAGGCCGAAGAAGCGCAGCCGCCCCTGGCCGCGCAGCGCCAGCCCGGCCAGCTCGGGCGAGGCGGCCGCGGGCCGCGCCAGCAGCGCCGGGGCCGCCAGCGCGATGAGCACGGTGCGGCGCTGCATGGCTTCAGTCCCGCACCAGCGTGAACTGCATGACGTCGGTGTTGCCGGCCGCGAAGGCGGCCTCGCAGTAGGCGAGGTAGAACTCCCACAGCCGCAGGAAGCGGGTGTCGAAGCCCAGCTCGCGCACGGGGCCCTCCTGGCGCAGGAACGCCTCGCGCCAGCGGCGCAGCGTCTCGGCGTAGTCGGGCCCGAAGGCCAGCTCGTTGACCACCCGCAGGCCGGCGCGCTCGGCGTGGGCGCGGAACTGGCTGGGGCTGGGCAGCAGGCCGCCGGGGAAGATGTACTGCTGGATGAAATCGGTCGAGCGCACGTAGCGGTCGAACAGGTCGTCGCGGATGGTGATGCTCTGGATGCAGGCGCGGCCGCCGGGCTTGAGCTTGTCGCGCACGGTGCGGAAGTAGCCGTCCCAGTACTCGCGGCCCACGGCCTCGAACATCTCGATGGAAACGATGGCGTCGAAGGGCTGGTCGGCGATGTCGCGGTAGTCCTGCAGCCGCAGGTCGGCGCCCAGGCCGGCGGCGGCCAGCCGCTGCTGCGCCCAGGCCAGCTGCTCGGTGGACAGCGTGACGCCGGTCAGCCGGGCGGCGAAGTCGCGCGCGGCCACCTCGGCCACGGCGCCCCAGCCGCAGCCGATCTCCAGCACGCGGCTGCCCGCGGTGACGCCGGCCTCGGCCAGCGCGCGGCGCATCTTGGCCTGCTGGCCGGCGTCCAGCGCGCCCTCCGGCGCGCCGGCGAACCAGGCGCTGGAGTAGTTCATCGTCGGGTCCAGCCAGAGCTTGTAGAAATCGTTGCCCAGGTCGTAGTGGGCGTGGATGTTCTTGCGGCTGCCGGCGCGGGTGTTGCGGTTGAGCAGGTGGCGCACGCGGTGCAGCAGGCCGCCCCAGAAGCCGCCGTAGAACACCGTCTCCAGCGTGGTGCGGTTGCGGATGAACAGCTCCAGCAGCGCGCGCAGGTCGGGCGTGGACCAGTGGCCCGCGACGAAGCTCTCGGCGAAGCCCACGTCGCCCGACTTCAGCGCGGCGTCGCACACCGCCCAGTCGAGGATGCGCAGCGCCGCGCGCGGCTGGCGGGCGTCGCCGAAGTGCAGCAGCTCGCCGTCGGGCGTCTGCAGGTCCAGGCTGCCGTGCTGCAGGTGGCCCAGCAGCGCGAGCACGCGGCGGGCGCCGCGCGGCAGCGCGGGCGTGAGGGTGGGGGCGGAAGTGGTGGTGGTCATGACGGTCAGCGCGTGATGAAGCGCTCTGGCGGCTGGGTTTTGCTGAAGAAGGGCACGCGCTTGAGCGCCAGGCGCAGCGCCTGCCAATGGATGCGGGCGACGACCATCAGCGTCAGCGCCGGCATCGAGAAGAAGGCGGCGCGGGCGCTCACCGCGGTCAGCGGCTGCAGCCGGCCGCTGAGGCTGGTCTGCAGCAGCGCGCCGGCGTCGTCGTCGTGGTCGACGCGGGCCACCACGCGCCGGTCCGCGCGCATGAAGCGGAAGCGGTAGCGCCCCTCCACGCGGCAGAACGGCGACACGTGGAAGCACTTGGCCGCGGTCTGCTCGCGGCCCCAGCCCAGCGCGGGGCCGCGCAGCAGGTAGCAGTGGCGCTCGCCGAAGGTGTTGTTGACCTCCACGACGATGGCCGCCAGCGAGCCGTCGGCCCGCTCGCAGAACCAGAAGCTCACCGGCTTGAAGACGAAGCCCAGCACGCGCGGGTAGGTCTGCAGCCAGACCTCGCCGTCGGCATCGGCAATGCCTTCGGCCGCCAGCACGCCCTCCAGCCAGGCCAGCGCGTCGGGGCCGCCGTCGCCATGGTCGGCGTCGTGCAGGCTGAGCCAGCCGCGGCCATTGCGGTTGAGCGCCGCGCAGGGCTGGCGACGCAGGCTGCGCATGGGCAGCCACAGGAAATAGCTGCGATAGGCGAAGGCATGCTCGCGCGGGCGCAGCCGGCGGTGGCGCACCTGGCCGATGCCGAGCTGGCCCGCGTGCAGCGGCGCGCCGGGCGCGGCCGGCGTGAGGCGAGCCGCGGCGGGCTGCAGGCTCATGCGAGCACCCGGGCGATGACCTGTTGCGCGGCGGTCAGGCCGGACAGCAGACCGTCCTCATGGAAGCCATAACGCGTCCATGCGCCGGCGAACCAGACGCCGCCCTGGCCCTGGATCTCGTGCAGCCGGGCCTGCGCGCGCACAGCGCCTTCGTCGAACACCGGGTGCGCGTAGTCGTAGCGGCCCAGCACGCGCGCCGGGTCGGGCTGGCGCAGCGGGTTCAGCGACACGATGACCGGCTGCCGCCAGGGCAGCGGCTGCAGCTGGTTGAGCAGGTAATGCAGGCAGACGGCGCCGGCGTGGCTGCCGCTCTCGTAGTTCCAGGCCGCCCAGGCGGCGCGGCGGCGTGGCAGCAGGCCGGCGTCGGTGTGCAGCACGGCCACGTTGGGCTGGTAGCGGATGGCGCCCAGCAGCTGGATCTCGGCGTCGGTGGGTGCGGCCAGCAACGCCAGGCTCTGGTCGCTGTGGCCGGCCAGCACGACGGCGTCGAAATGCTCGCGGCCGCGCGCGCTCTGCACCACCACGTCGGTGCCGGCAGCCGGGCGGTGGATGGCCTGCACCGGCGTGGCCAGGCGCACGTCGTGGATGGCGGGAAGCATGGCCTCGACGTAGTGGCGGGCGCCGCCGCGGACGGTCCACCACTGCGGCCGGTCGTTGACCTGCAGCAGGCCGTGGTTGTGGCAGAAGCGGATCAGCGTGCGCACCGGGAAGCTGAGCATCTGCGCGGTCGGGCAGGACCAGATGCAGGCCACCATGGGCAGCAGGTACCACTCGCGGAACGGGCGGCCGAAGCGGTGGCGGTCCAGGAAGTCGCCGATGGGTTCGGCCAGCGCCGCCTCCTCGCCGCCGGCCGCCAGCGCGGTGCACAGGCGGTTGAAGCGCAGCAGGTCGGACAGCATGCCCCAGAAGGCCGGCCGCAGCAGGTTGCGGCGCTGCGCGAACACGGTGGACAGGTTGCTGCCGCTCCATTCGATGCCGTCGCCCGGCACCTGGGCCGAGAAGCTCATGTCGCTCTTGGCGACGGCCACGCCCAGCTGCGCGAACAGCTGGATCAGCAGCGGGTAGGTGCGCTCGTTGAAGACCAGGAAGCCGGTGTCCACGCCCTGCGTGACCGGGCCGCTGGCGCCGGGCAGCGTGACGTCCACCGTGTGGGTGTGGCCGCCGGCATAGGCGCCGGCCTCGAACAGCGTGACATGGGCGCGGTCGCTCAGGGCCCAGGCGGCCGACAGCCCGGCGATGCCGCCGCCGACCACGGCGATGCGCTTGGCGGTCTGGCCGCCCGGTGCGCGCGGATGGCCACGGCGGCGCAGCAGGTCCAGCACGGGCGCGGCGTGGGCCGCGGCGGCCCCACCGGCGCCGGCAAGGGAAGGGCCCGCGTCATCGACGCGGGCCCGGGCTGTAAAAGTGGCCGCAGAACGCCCCGGAACCAACGAGGGAGGGAGGGAGGAGGAGGAGAACGGCTCCGGGATTGCTGCTCTGGTGTCAGAGTGGTTGAGCGGCCCAAATTCGGTGGAGGACACCCCGGCGCGTGGCGCGGGAGGCGGGTTTTCACCGCCTGTGTAGCCTGAGAGCTCGCCCGAAGCATGAAGTTCCGCGGCGCTGTACCGGGTTCGGGCGACGATTGTTGTCGTCATGGTTGGGTGTCCGGCGCTGCTTCGATACTCCTCATCCGGTTCACAAACAGTTGCCGTGCCGGGCGCTGCGAGTGCATGAGGTCGAGCAAGGTTGTTGATGATTTGTCCTGGGCAAAACGCGTGTACGGGGCTATATTAGGTCAAAGTTTGGAAGTTGTCTCACATTTGTCCAGGACAAATTATGCGTAGTCGGTCGATTTACCGTGCCGCCCCGGGCGCCGTTGCGCCATGACCGACCCGACGGTCTACGCCGAGGGCCCTGCCGCGGATGCGCCGGCGGGCGGCATCGGCATTGCGGCGGTCGAGCGCGACACCGGCATCAACAAGGAGACGCTGCGCGTCTGGGAGCGCCGCTACGGTTTCCCGTCGCCGTGGCGCGACGCCGCCGGCGAACGCCTGTACCCGCCCGAGCAGGTGCAGCGCCTGCGGCTGGTGAAGCGGCTGCTGGATGCCGGCCACCGGCCGGGGCGGGTGGTGGCGGCCTCGCCCGAGGCGCTGGCCGCGTTGCTGCAGCCGGCCGCGGCCGCGGCGGGGGACGGCGCCGCGGCACCGGAAGCGCCCGAGATCCAGGCCTGCGTGGCGCTGCTGCAGCGGCACGACATCGACGGCCTGCGCCGTGCGCTGTCGCAGGCCGTGCTGCGCCGTGGCCTGGCGGGCAGCATCACCGCGGTGTTCGCGCCGCTGACCACGCGCATCGGCGAGCTGTGGATGGGCGGCACGCTGGAGGTGTTCGAGGAGCACATCTACAGCGAGTCGCTGCAGCTGGCGCTGCGCCAGGCCATCCATGCGCTGCCGCCGGCCCAGGGCCAGGGCCCGCGCGTGCTGCTGACCACGCTGTCCGGCGAAAGCCATGCGCTGGGCCTGCTGATGGCCGAGGCGCTGCTGAGCCTGGAGGGCGCGGCCTGCCTGTCGCTGGGCGTGCAGACGCCGCTGGCACAGATCCCGGCCGCCGTGGCGGCGCACCGGGCGCATGTCATCGCGCTCAGCTTCAGCGGCCTGCTGCCCAACCGGGCGGTGCTGGACGGGCTGGCCGCGCTGCGCGAGCTGGTGCCGGCGCCAGTCGAGATCTGGGCCGGCGGCAGCAGCCGGGCACTGCGTTTGCCGGGCTGCCCCGCGGGGGTTCGCTGCCTGGAGGGCCTGGGGTCCATCGGTCCCGAAGTCGGCCGGTGGCGTGAACTTTTAGAATCGCCACTCTAGAGCCCACCGCCCCCCTCTTCCGGGCCCCACAAGGACGACCATGCTTTACCCCGAACTGTTCAAGCAACTCGAAGCCGTGCGCTGGAACATGGATCGAGACATCCCCTGGGACAAGTTCGATGCGACCAAGCTCTCCGACGAGCAGGCGCAGACGATCAAGATGAACGCGATCACCGAGTGGTCGGCGCTGCCGGCCACCGAGATGTTCCTGCGCGACAACCGCGAGGACAGCGATTTCTCGGCGTTCATGAGCGTGTGGTTCTTCGAGGAGCAGAAGCACAGCCTGGTGCTGATGGAGTACCTGCGGCGCTTCCGCCCGGACCTGGTGCCCACCGAGGCCGAGCTGCACGAGGTGCGCTTCGACTTCGACCCCGCCCCGGCGCTGGAAACGCTGATGCTGCATTTCTGCGGCGAGATCCGCCTGAACCACTGGTACCGCCGCGCCTCCGAGTGGCACACCGAGCCGGTCATCAAGGCCATCTACGAGACCCTGTCGCGCGACGAGGCCCGCCACGGCGGCGCCTACCTGCGCTACATGAAGCGCGCGATGGCCAAGTTCGGCGACGAGGCCCGCGCCGCCTTCGCCAAGGTGGGCGTGCTGATGGCCAGCGCCCGCCGCACGGCCCAGGCGCTGCACCCCACCAACCTGCACGTCAACGCCAAGCTGTTCCCGCGCGACACCATCCAGAGCCGGCTGCCCGACCCCGAGTGGCTGGAGCGCTGGCTGGACACGCAGATCCAGTTCGACGCCGTCTGGGAAAGCAAGGTCGTCGAGCGCATCCTGCACAACATGAGCCTGCTGATGGACCGCAGCTTCGCCACCGTGCAGGAGCTCAACCGCTTCCGCAAGGAGATGGCGGCCCGCATCGTGCCGCCCGCCGCCGAGCCGCTGGTCGCCAAGCCGGCCTGAGCACCACGCGCAAGAAAAGGGGCCCCGCGGGGCCCCTTGTCGTTGGCGTGGTCGCTGTCAGCCGCCGCGGGCGCGCTTGTGCACCACCAGCGCAAAGCCCGCCACCGCCACCGCCGCCCAGCCCAGGAAGGCCGGCGTGGCCAGGTCCGCCAGCGTGCCGCCCAGGTCCTGCGCCACCCAGGCCCACAGGTTGACGTCGCTCTTGAGCGCATCGGTCAGCGCCTGCGGGTCATGCACCAGCGACCCGTTGATGCGGGCGTTCAGCAGTGCCAGCGCCTGCAGCGGCCAGTCGATGTCGTAGGCCTTGTGCAGCACCGCCACGCCCACGCCGCCGCCGATCAGCACCAGCGGCACGCCCAGGCGCTTGAGCCAGGCCGAGGCCGCCATCAGCGTGAAGATGACCGGGGACAGCCACAGCAGCAGCGGCACCATGCCGGCCATGCCGCGCAGCAGGATGGGCGCCGCCGCGCTCAGCACTTCGGCCCAGTTGACGCCCAGCGCGGCGCCGAAGCCGGCCTTGGCCGTCAGCACGCTCATCGCGATGGGCACACCCAGCAGCGCGCCCACCACCGCGCCGCCCAGCGGCGCCAGCCCCGCATGGGCCAGCACCGTGGCGGCCACGCTCTCGCTCGGCCGCCCAGGCAGCGACAGCCAGAACTCGATGGAGCGGTCCTGCGTGTCGCGCCGCGCCAGGCCGGGCAGCTGGAACAGGCCCACCAGCAGGCAGATGGCGTAGATCGCGCAGGTGCTGATCACGACGATGGCCAGTGCGATCAGCTCGGGTTGCTCGGTGGGCATGCCCTGGATCTGGCCGAACGGCAGCATGGCCAGGAACAGCAGCGGCGGTGCGAAGGCGGCAATCAGCCAGCCGCGCTTGTGCTGCATCCATTCGCGCAGCAGCAGGGTGGGGATATGGTTGTTCATGGCTGTCCTTGGTCGTAGGCCTCAGGCCTGCTTGCTGTTGAGCGCCGGGTTGCGGGTCAGCGCCATGAAAAGGTCCACCAGGCTGGGCCGCACGCGCTGGCCCAGGCTGCTGATGTGCTCGGGCGGCGCGCCGTCGAACAGCGAGGTCGTGCGGCCCTGCTCGCGGTAGCGCAGCAGCGGGTGGGCGGCGGCCATCGCGTCGGCGGCGGCCGGGTCATGATTCAGCGCCACGAAGCGGCTGTCGATGTCCTCCAGGCTGATGGCCAGCGCCACCCGGCCCTCGTCCAGCATGATCACGTCCGACAGCAGCGCCTCCACCTCCTCCACCTGGTGGGTGGAGATCAGCACGCTGCGCTCGCCGTCGCACCACTCGTCGATCAGCATCTCGTAGAAGCTCTTGCGCGACACCACGTCCAGGCCCAGCGTCGGCTCGTCCAGGATCATCAGCTTGGCGTCGATGGCGGCGATCAGCGCCAGGTGGGTCTGCGCCACCATGCCCTTGGACAGGCTCTTGATCTTGTCCGTCTCGCTGACGCTGGTGCGCTTGAGCAGCGCGCGCGCCCGCTCGGCCGAGAACTTGGGCTGCAGCCGGCTCATCAGCGTGATCAGCTCGTGCACCCGCGCCCAGCGCGGCAGCACCGCCACGTCGGGGATGTAGCTCAGCTCGGTCAGCAGCTGCTGGCGGTGCCTCGTCGGCTCCAGCCCCAGCACGCTCAGCTGGCCCTGCACCGGCAGCAGGCCCACCAGCGCCTTCATCAGCGACGTCTTGCCCGCGCCGTTGTGGCCCAGCAGGCCCACCACGCGGCCCTGCGGCACACTGACGCTGACATCGTTCAGCGCGGTCTTCTTGCCGTAGCGCAGCGTCAGGTTCCTGGCTTCGATGAGGTTGGTGTTGTTCATGTCGACTCCCAGTTCAGATCCTTGGCGGCCAGACCCAGCCGCTTGAGCTTGGCGCGCAGCGCCGGCCAGTCCTTCTGCAGGAACTGCTCGCGTTCCTGGCGCAGCAGCCGCTCGCGGGCCCCGGCCCGCACATACATGCCCAGGCCGCGCCGCGACTCGATCAGCCCGTGGTCGCTGAGCGCCTGCAGCGCCCGTGTCACCGTCAGCGGGTTGATGACATAGGTGCTGGCGAGCTGGCGCACCGAAGGCAGGGCCTCGCCTTCCGGGGGGCTGCCGTCGAGCAGCTGCACGGCCAGTCGGTCGGCCAGCTGCTGGTAGATCGGCGCCTGGTCAGTCCAGGTGGGAGTCATGGGTGCTCCGGGGTGTGTTGCTGATGTAGCACACCATATCTGCCCCCCCGGGGCGGACCAACGCAGACGCGACCAGACGCAGATTTCGGGGGATGAGCTGCATGGGCGTCTCCGGGATGCGCTCGAGGTAACGCTGCTGTGGAAAAACAAGCAGGCCCAGCATGGAGTTCACGAGCTGGGTGACTTCAAACGCTGGCGTTGCTCCGCCTTCTCTGGCAAGGCGACGGATGGTTTGGAGATTCGCCTCGGTTCGTCGAGGCGCTTGGTCTGTGTGAGAGCCCTGGCACCTCGGTCCGGTCGGCACTGGCTGGTTGCAAAACGCCTCGTGCGCTCGGCGCCGCACTTCAGCGAGGGTTGGAACGCCTGAGGGACATCGAGGCCGATCCGGGAGTTCTCATGCGTCTTTCGCTGGTGGCTAACCAGCCGGCTCTGGCCCAGATCGCGGCGGATGCTGCTGCGGACGAAGACCGCGCGCTGGCGTGGTGGCTGATCCAGAGCATGCGCAGCGGCATCGACGCCGGCACCACCCGGGCTGGCAGCCGGCCACGAGGGCAGTTGCCGCTGTTCATCGCATGAGCGACGTACTGCGACATGGTGTGCCGATGCCCTTCGAATGGGAGGCACCGAGCAGCTGGCTTGGGCGCCTGTCGCTGGCGCAAGGTTGTGGGGTGCATGAAGTGAAGCGCTTCCTAGGCTTCCCTGCGGAAGACGGCCGTGACGTTGACAGCCTTTTTCGAGGGGCGATAGCAGCGTCTGTGCGACGCAGGTCCGGTTTGGGAGAGACGGCCTTCCAGCGCACCGAGACGGCGGTTGACCTGATGGACCCAAGGTGGCTACGCGCCAGCGGCTGGCCGCGTTTCCAGTACTGCCCGCTTTGCCTCGCAGAGCGCCAGACCGCATACCTCGACATCCACTGGCGCTTCTACGATGTGGGCCGTTGCCTGATTCACGGCTGTTACTTGGAAGGTCGTTGCCCTCAATGTCGCGCGTCCCTCAGCGCCCCAACGAACGTTTTCACCTCTCAGGCCGGCCGCGAGGGTTTTGCCTCCCAGCGCCGTTGCCAGAGATGCTGTTGCGATCTCGCGTGCGCGCCTGCTCGGCCGCACGATCCGCGCCTGCCGTTGTTCTCCAAATTTGAGCTTCGGCTGCTCGCAAACGAGGAACTGGTGCCGGCGGAGGTTCCAATGGACGTTCGTGCCCACGCGAAAGCCATCCGCGAATGGCCGTGGCCGGCGCGACGGTAGAGTCACTGAAAGCACGTCGAACTTTGTGTTGTCTTGCCGAGAGAAATGACCATGACGACGAAAGCCGAGCGCCGGTTGGCTCACGAGCAAGCGCTCGCCAGCACTCGCATCGAAGGGCACCTACCGAGTCGCGAATTTCTGGCTGACTGCGAGGCCGTCATCGAAGGAACGATGACATCTGAAGAAGCGCGCGCTAGGAGTTTGGCGCGAGCGCTGGCCAAGGACAAGGCGGCCGAAGGCGCCGCGTCCAACGGCAGGTGAGGCGACCAGAGCCAGAGCCCTGCTTATCGTTCCGCGGGCTTCCTGGGCGCACCAGGCTTTTCAGCCGACGCCGCAGACTTCGTCGCGTCGGTCCCGCCTTCCAACTCGTGAGCAGACCGACGCAACCCTAGCTTCTTGGCTTCCTCGGCGGCCTTTTCTACGGCGTCGTCGAAGTTCTTCTGCAGGCGACCGCTGCGAACATAGCCGGCAAAGGTCTCTGCCATGGTCAGCTCCTTGAAGGTTGCATCGACTTTAGCAACGGCTCCACAGGGCAACGTCCGCCTCCCTTAAAGACCCGCCTCCGTCATCAACTCCACGAGTGTCATGTCCAACGCGTTGGCAACGCGCGCGACGGACACGAACCCCGGATTCTGCTGACCACGTTCGATGCTGCTCATGTAAGCGCGATCAATCTCGCTGCGATGGGCCAGCTCTTCCTGGGAAATCTGCCGATCTATCCGTGCCTGACGAATGGCCTGCCCCAGGGCAACGAGCACGGGGTGCTGTGCGTGGCGTGGCGAGGCAATTGGCATCCAACGATCGTCCGCATATGATGACGATCACACCACGGCCGATCTTCCACATGTGTGGCGCTTTGGTGCCGCTCGGCTGAGCGCAGCCAAGGAGGGCATGGATGTTCAGGGCTGACGCCGTACACCGAGTGCGAATGCCGCCCGCGGTCGCTGGGCTCGATAAGAGCGCGGTGTACTACGAGCTCATCGAACCAATCGCCAATCTGCCTACCTGGTTGATACACGTTCTGCCAGGCGCTGCCGCGCCCGATGGCGTGCCTCGCTGGCGGCGGCTGATGACCACCAGCCTCCCATACGCGCTCAGTGTGATGGCCAGCAGGGAATGGCATCGGGTGCGGCTCTATGTCCTGCTGCCGCCCAGCTCGCCCACAGAAGAAGGTGCATCCACGGCCCAATGCCTGTCGGTGTGGGAGTGCCGGGAGCCAGATGGCGACGAAGTGTGCTGGCTCGTCGACACCGACTGTGGCGCCGTTGTAGACAGCATGTTCGGAACTCGCCCGGCTCAGGCGAAAAGGGTTCGATTGCGGTGGGCCGACCAGACCGTTGCCTAGCGACGCAGTCGACGCGCCCTCCACTGCGGGCGGGTACCCGTCAGTCAAATGGCCTGAGATCAGGCGACACGGTGGGTAGCGGGGCGGCTAGCGATCCGCTTTGGCACAAGGGAACTCCCGCAGCGGCGGCCACAATCCGGCACGAAGCGGCAGCGTGGAATGCTGGCTCTTAGCCCCAGACGCCGGCCGTCCCGGCGTTGTAGGTGTGGATCTTTGCGTGCATGTGCTTTTCCAGCTCCGTTGCCCGAGCCATGTCGGCTTCGGAAAAGACACCGATGTAAATGCTCCACAGTTTGGGTGGACTCTTGGACCCCAGGTGTGTGGCACGGTTCAATGCGTCGACGATGTGCATATCGCTATCGCCGAAGGCAAAACCGAAGCTGACCAGGGAGCCGTCCACGCCGCCCAAATGGTCATAGCAATCGGCTAGGTAAGGGTTCGCGCGAATCTGAGCGAGTTTTTCCCCGCCGTTGCCTGCGGTGACGAATACTGGGTAGTCGTCGTCTTCAATGCGCGCCCTGATGTTCTCAAGCAGGTAGCCCGCTTCGTCGTACTGCTCTTTTTCGACGTCAGTGCCTGTATCGAAAAGAGGTAGCGATCCATGCAAATAAAAGATGTTCTGCTTCGAGCGGTTCGGCCCCCAGCGGAGGTCAGACCATTCTTGAGCCGCACCTGCTTCGACTTCCGAAGGGTTGAGCAGCTCGCGCCCGAAGCCATCACAAGCGTTCGGAATGTTCTGCCGCATTAGCACCCAGTAGAGGAGCAGGTCGTAGTTCGATGTGAAGATCGATCCACCAGTTTCGAGAAAACGATTTACGAATGCCGCGCATGCAGCGCTTTTGGCGTCCGAGACCTTGAAAACGTGTTCTGGATGCAGCGCCTTGATGGCATCGATGAGACTTTTGCGTAGCCCGTTGTGCGCGGCTTCGACTTTGGCCTTCAAGTCGTCATCGCCACCGAAGACGTCCAAGAGGACGGAGAACGCGTCGAGCTGCTCCATCATCAACTCGAAGTTCTTGGTCTTCATCGCTCCCAGAACGCCGGCCAGCAACGGGTCTTTTAGGCTGGCGACAAAGTCGAACAGCGCGTTGTACGAAAAAATGGAGCTGTCGTACGACATGCTGAAGCCGTTTCCAAGCAACAAGTGCGCCTTGCGCCCACTCTTGGACAGCTTCGTCATGACGTCTTCGAAGTTCTCGTAGTGCATCGCTTCTCCCTGTGCCAACGAGCCTACTGCACAACGACCAGTGCACGCGCCATCAACGGCTCAGATGTCCCTCCAAAGTGGGAAAGACCTGAAGCCGTGGGCGGTCGAGTCGCGCGGCTAGCTGGCTCATCCCATGATCCATCGCCCGTCTATCCTGGTCGTGCCAGCTTCGGCGATCAGCGAGGACAAGATGTGCGACACGACCATCAGTTCGAGCGCGGCAAAGCCGAGATTCGGCTCGACCGCTGTTTCCACGCCACCGAAGGAAGCATCGCTGCTGGGGTGGTTCGGCTCCGTCAAGTTCATGGCTGCGGTAGCTGGCGTGTTCGCCGGAATCTGGATATTGTTCCCCTGATACTACGCGCAGGGCTATCTTGAAACGCTCGGCGTGCCGACTGCTTACTTCCCCATCGACGCCGACGACCTGCTATGTGCGTCAAACGATATGCTGATTCGCCAGCCCGCGTGCCAGCGTGCCGACGAGCGCGACATCCTCAGCGCCAAGTTTGGCTTGATAAATAGTCGCGCCACGGCAGTTGATGAATGCGGGTACTGACTTGGGATCTTCGTTGTCGTGAACGACGCCATATAGATTGTTTTCGAAGAGGATGCCCAATTGCTTCTTGGTAATGCGCTGCTTCAACTCAACTTCGTGCTCCAGCACATAGCCGTGGAGCAATGCCTTACTTGCATCCCTAAAGTTTTCCGCATGCGCAAAAACTGCATGCTGCACTTCAGGATTAAGGACTTCGGTGATTTTGCACGCGACTAAGCCGCGAGATTTCGAAGATGGGCTGGAAGCCAGCCGCTTAGAAAGTTGGTTGCGCGCTTCGGAGATCCGCGCCAGAACCTTAGATTTGGACTGGACTCTCTTGCACTCGACGAACACCTTGTACCTTCCAACGTGAGCGACTGTGTCCGCTACGCTGGTAAGGTCGACGGCGTGTCCCGCAGCCAAGAAGCGTGCGGCGACGGCCAGCTCGAACGCGAAATCCCGGGCAGGATCGGCACCGACAGCGGTTTTGAATGCCTTGCCGGAGGTAATCCTTCCCAACTGCTGCAAGTATTCCGAAGCGTCGATTTCTTGAAGTGACTTGCGGATTCGGATCAGCTCCGAAGCTTCGGCGAGAGCGTTGATATAGCGCTCCAATCCGTCCGGAGCATTCATCAGTCCGTCATGCCCCCTCCGGAAGTCATTGAGGAGCTTCAGATACTCGGTGAATCTATTAGATGCCGGGAAAACGCCGAGAGATTTGAGCCACTCACAGGCCGCAGCGAATGCGGCCTCGATGCGAGCACCCTCTTCAACAAAGACACGGGAAGGAAGGTCTAGAGCGAACATCTGCCAAGCGTATAACGTCCGCTGCAGCTAGGTTGACCGAAAGCCGTCGCGCGCCAACGGCAGCCCGGCTCGCTCCGGGAAGTTTCATGTTCAGTGAAACGGATTCCGGAAAATTCAATCTTCAGTGAGACGGCGGTTCAACGTGACGTGAGGTGATCGTGGCTAAGCCCGTGCGACGCTAGGGCAGCCAGTTTTGCCATGAGTGAGAACCGACATCGGTTCTGGATCCGCAGCCCTCGTCGCGATGCCGGGTGGTTCAAGCCGGCGATGCCCGGGCCGCCGCTGCGCGGGTGGAACAATGTCGCCATGACCCCCCGAACCCTTGCCGCGCTCCTCCTCGTGGCCGCCGCGTTGGCCGCCGGTGCCGCCTGGCTGGCGCTGCGGCCGCCGCTGCTGCCGGCCGTGCAGGTGCAGGCCCGGCCGTTGCAGCGCACGCTGGTGTTCTCGGCCCGCATGGCCAGCGTGTCGCGGGTGGAGGTGGGGAGCACGCTGACCGGCCGGGTCGAGGCCGTGGCCGTGCGCGAGGGCGACACGGTGCGACGGGGTGACCCGCTGCTGCGGCTGGAGGCCGAGGAGCTGCGCGCCGCGCTGGCGCAGTCGCAGGCCAGCGAGCGGCAGGCGGCCGCGCGGCTGTCCGGGCTGCAGACCACCGGCCGCAGCGCGGCACGGGCGGGCGTGGCGCAGGCCGAGTCGGTGCTGCGCGCGGCGCAGGCCGACCTGCAGCGCACGCAGGACCTGGTGGCGCGCGGCTTCCTGAGCGCGGCGCGGCTGGACGAGGCGCAGCGCGCCGCGGCCGTGGCGCAGGCGCAGCGCGACAACGCGGTGGCGCAGGCGGCCGCGAACGCCGAGGGCGGCACCGACATCGCGCAGGCCGGCGCCCAACTGGCGCTGGCGCGCGCCGCGGCGGCGGCTGCGCAGGCGCGGCTGGGGCAGGCCACGATCACCGCGCCGGCCGATGCCCGCGTGCTGCTGCGCGGCGTGGAGCCCGGGCAGATCGTGCAGCCCGGCCGGGCGCTGCTGACGCTGGCGCTGGCCAGCCCCGTGGAGCTGGTGGGCCAGGTGGACGAGCGCTACCTGGCGCAGCTGCAGGCGGGCCAGGCCGCCAGCGTGCGGGCCGATGCCTTTCCGGCGGCGCCGTTCGCGGCGACGGTGCGCCAGGTGGCGCCGGTGGTGGACGCGCAGCGCGGCGCCGTGGAGGTGAAGCTGGCGTTGGCGCAGGCGGCCCCCGCCTTCCTGCGCGAGGACATGACGCTGTCCATCGAGGTGGTCACCGGCCGGCGCGAGCGCGCGCTGGTGCTGCCGATGGCGGCCCTGGACGGCGCGCAGGCCGGCGATGGCCGTGCCACGGTGCGGCTGCTGCGCGACGGCCGCGTGGAGACACGCGCGGTGCGGCTGGGGCTGGCCACGCTGGACGCGGCCGAGGTGGTCGAGGGCTTGGCGGCGGGCGACGTGGTGCTGACCGGCACCGCGCCGGCGGAGGGCGCGCGGGTGCGGGCCGATCTGCGCGACGGCGCCACCCCGCGTGCCGCGAACGGTGCGCGGGCCTCGCAGGACAACGCCGGGGGCGCGATGAGCAGCGCCATCGGCCGCTGAGCCCGGCGCGATGCTGCGGCGCCTGGGCTTCGAGTGGCGCGTCGCGCTGCGCTTCCTGCGCGAGGGGCGCATGCAGACGCTGCTGATCGTCGTCGGCGTGGCCGCCGGCGTCGCGGTGGTGGCCTACATCTCGGCGCTGATCAGCGGGCTGCAACGCAACACGCTGGAGAAGACGCTGGGCGCGCAGGCGCATGTGACCGTCTCCGCGCCGGACGATGCCGCGCTGCCGGCCGCGCCGCCGGCCTCCGGCACCGAGGCGCTGCCGCAGACGCAGCCGCGCTCGCAGCGGCCGCGCTCCATCGTCAACTGGCAGGCGCTGCTGCCGGTGCTGGAGGCGCTGCCCGGCGTGGCCGCGGTGTCGCCCATGGTGTCGGGCGCGGGGCTGGCGCTGCGCGGCGAGGCGTCGCGCTCGATCGCGCTGGTGGGCGTGGAGCTGGCGCGCTACGACCGCATCGTGGGCCTGAGCGGCAAGGTGGTGGACGGGCAGGCGCGGCTGGGCCCCGGAGAGGCCATGCTGGGCCGTGACCTGGCCCGCGACCTGGGCGTGCGCGTGGGCGACCGGGTGTCGGTGGTGGTGGTCGGGCCCGCAGGCAATGTGGCGGACACCGCGCGCGTCACGGCGCTGGTGGACCTGGGCGTGCGCGAGCTGAACCGCCGCACGGTCTATGTGCCGCTGCGGGCCGCGCAGAGCCTGGTCGGGCTGCCGGGCGGCGCCACCCATGTGGACCTGACGCTGACCGACGTGTGGTCCGCCAGCGAGCTGGCCGCCGCGCTGGCGCGCCGCCATCCGTACAAGGTGGAGAGCTGGCAGCAGCTCAATGCGCAGCTGGTGTCGGCGCTGAACGCGCAGTCCATCAGCACGACGCTGATCCGCGGCGTGGTGATGGTGGTGGTGGTGCTGGGCATCGCCAGCGTGCTGGTGGTGTCGGTGGTGCAGAAGCGCCGCGAGATCGGCATCCTGCGCGCGATGGGCGCCACGCGCGGCCAGGTGTTGCGCATCTTCCTGCTGCAGGGGGCGCTGGTGGGCGCCATCGGCTCGGCGCTGGGCGTGCTGCTGGCGGTGCTGCTGATCTGGGCCTTCACCAGCTTCGTGCGCGGCTCGGACGGCCTGCCGCTGTTCGCCATCACGCTGGCCCCGGGGCTGGCGCTGCGCATCGCGGGGATCGCCACCGTCTGCGGCGTGCTGGCCGCCGTGGCCCCGGCCCGGCGCGCGGCCGCGCTCGACCCCGCCCAGGCGATCCGGCTGTGAACGCGCCTGCCCCGCTGATCGAGCTGGACGGCGTGCGCAAGCGCTACAACGTCGGCCGGCCCAACGAGGCCGAGGTGCTGCACGGCCTGTCGCTGCGGCTGCACGAGCGCGAGTTCGTGGCCCTCATCGGCCCCTCGGGCTCGGGCAAGAGCACGCTGCTGAACATCATCGGCCTGCTGGAGACCATGACCGCCGGCAGCTACCGGCTGCAGGGCGAGGAGGTCGGCGGGCTGGACGATGCCGGCCTGACCCTGAAGCGCCGCGCGGCGCTGGGCTTCGTGTTCCAGTTCCACCACCTGCTGCCCGCCTTCACGGCGCTGGAGAACGTGACGCTGCCGGCGCTGATGCGCGACGGCCGGGTCAGCCGCGCGCAGCGCGAGCATGCGCGCGAGGTGCTGGCCGCGATGGGGCTGGCGGCCGCGATGGACAAGCGCCCGGGCGAGCTGTCGGGCGGCATGCAGCAGCGCGTGGCCATCGCGCGGGCGCTGGTGATGCGGCCGCCGCTGGTGCTGGCCGACGAGCCCACCGGCAACCTGGACCGGCACAGCTCCGACGAGGTGTTCGCGCTGATGCGGCGCATGCATGCGGAGCTGGGCACCAGCTTCCTCATCGTCACCCACGACCCTCGCCTGGCCGAGCGCTGCGACCGCATCGTGGAACTGGTGGACGGCCACATCGAGCGCGATGCGCCGGTGACCCACGACGGTGCGCCGGCCGGGCCGGCTCGGTGAGCGGATGACGCCGGGATGAGGCCGGGATGAGGCCTCCGCTGACACCGGCCGCTGCCGCGGGCCCCTAAGGTGGGGCGGCTCGGGCGCAGCGTCTGCGCCCGGCTGCCAGAGGAGGCGCCATGGACACCACCACCCACCACGACTTCACCGCCCTGTTCACCCAGCTGGGCCTGCCGGATTCGCCGGCCGAGATCCGCCAGTTCATCCAGCGCCACCGGCCGCTGCCGCAGACGCTGAACCTGTCGGAGGCGCCGTTCTGGAACGCCAGCCAGGTGGCCTTCCTGCGCGAGCAGTGGCACCAGGACGATGGCGACTGGGTGGGGCAGATCGACCAGCTCAACGCGGCGCTGCGCGAGCACCCGGCCCCCGAAGAACTGGCGCAGGCGGGCGACCCGCCCGGCACAGCCGCGCGATGAAGCAGCCCTCCTGGGCGGCGCTGCTGGGCCGCCAGGCCAGGCTGCTGCAGCGCGCCGCCCGGCCGCTGCGCGAGCGGCACCGGCCGCCGCCCGGCGCGGGCAGCTGGCTGACGGGCGCGGTGCTGACCGAGGCCGGGCCGCGGCGCTACGGGCTGTTCCGGCCCGAGGGCGTGCGCTTCGGCGAGCGGCTGCCGCTGCTGGTGATGCTGCATGGCTGCCACCAGGACGCCAGGAGCTTTGCCGCCAGCACGCGCATGAACGCCGTCGCGGCGCGCGAGCGCTTCCTGGTGCTCTACCCCGAACAGCCGCGGCTGGCCAATGCGCAGGGCTGCTGGAACTGGTTCGAGCTGCAGTCCGGCCGGGCGCAGGCCGAGGCGGCCTGGATCCTGCGGGCCATCGACCAGGTCGCCATGCTGTACGCCGCCGACCGCGAGCGCGTGGCCGTGGCGGGGCTGTCGGCCGGCGCCAGCATGGCGGCGCTGCTGGCCACGCGCCACCCGCAGCGCTTCAAGGCGCTGGTGATGCATTCGGGCGTGCCGCCCGGTGCGGCGCAGTCGCCGGCGACCGCAGTGGGCGCGATGCGCGGCCGGCGCCTGCCCGCGGCGGTGGCCGAGGCGGGGCAGGACTGGCCGCCGCTGCTGGTCATCCATGGCGAGGCCGACGGCGTGGTGTCGGCCAGCAACGCCGGCGCCGCGGTGCGGCTGTGGTCGCAGGCGGCGGGGGCCCGCGCGAGCGCGCCGCAGTCGCAGCAGCGCGGCCGGCGCTACCCGATGACGGTGACGCAGTTCAAGCGCGCGCGGCGCGTGGTGGCCACGCTGGTGCAGGTGGGCGGGCTGGGCCATGCCTGGAGCGGCGGCGCCGCGCGCCAGCGCTTCAGCGACGCGCAGGGTCCGGACGCCTCGCGCATGGTGTGGCGCTTCGCCGCCAGGCAGTTCGGCCGCGATCCTGCCTGACCGCGCGGGCCGGGCGCCGGGCCGCCCCAAGCCGGCCCGCCTCGGCCGCTTCGGGCGGCGCCAGGCCGCACGCAGCGGCGTCCCCCGGGGGACCGACCCGGCCCGCCCGCGTTCAGCGGCGCGCGCCGGGGCGAGGGGCTAACGATTCATCTGCTCGATCAGCGCCCGGTGGTCGGGCAGGTCGGCCAGCGCGCGGTCGCCAAAGCGCTGGATCTTGGCGAACAGCCGCTGCGCGTCCGCGACCTGCGCGAAGTCGTCGCGCGCGGCGCCAAGGTCGGTGCGGAAGCCCATGCCGTAGAGGATGTACTGGTAGTTGAAGAACGCGAACGTCTCGGTGTCGAGTAGGAAGTCGAACCGCCCCGGCGGGCGCAGCCGCCACTGCGCCAGCAGCTCGGTCAGCCGCTCGGGCAGGGTGGCCGGGTCGGCGTTGTCGCGCCAGAAGGGCTCGGGGCGGCGGCTCAGCGCGTAGTGCAGCTTCAGGAAGGTGATGATGTTCTCGTAGCGCGCCGCCATCAGCTCGTTGAAGCGCCGCGCCGGCGCGGCCATGGGGCCGCTGGGCGGCAGCATCTCGGCGATCATGCCCACGGCCGCCTCGATCAGTACCAGGCCGGTGGATTCCAGCGGCTCCAGGAAGCCGGCGGCCAGGCCCACGGCCACGCAGTTGCCCACCCACTGCCGCTCGCGGTAGCCGGGCGTGAACGGGATGCTGCGCATCGCGAGGTCGGCATGCCCCGGGCCGGCATGGCGGCGCAGGATGTCCGCGGCGCGCTCGTCGCCGAGGTGGTCGCTGGAGTAGACACAGCCCAGGCCGCGCGCGCCGTTCAGGCCGATCTCCCAGGTCCAGCCGGCCTCGTGCGCGGTGGCGATGGTGCAGCTCTCCATCGGCGCGTCCGGCCCGTCCATCGGCACCTTGCAGGCCAGCGCGCGGTCGGCGAACAGCTGGTGGCGCACCGGGCGCAGCCGGCTGCCCAGCGCGCGGCCGATCAGTTCGGCGCGGAAGCCGGTGCAGTCGATGTAGAGGTCGGCCTGCATGCGGTGCGGCTGGCCCTGCTGCACGGTGTCGAGGTGGGCGATGGCGCCGGCCTCGTCCAGGCCCACGTCGGTGACCGTGCCTTCGACATGGTGCACGCCCAGCTGGCGGGCGTGGTCGGCCAGCAGGCGGGCGAGCCTGGCGGCGTCGAAGTGGTAGGCGTAGTTCAGCGGTGCGGCATAGGGCGCCTCGCCGGCGCGCTTGGGCGCACGGCGGGCCTCGGCCACGCGGCTCTGCAGCGTCACGGCCGCGGCAAAGGGCGGGCGTGTGGCCTCGTCCTGCAGCAGCCAGTAGGGCACCAGGTTCAGGTCCTCGGCGTAGAACGGCGCCTCGAAGGGATGGAAGAAGCTGTGCCGCCGCCCGCCCGCCGGCGCCTCGGCCCAGTCGACGAAGCGGATGCCCTGCTTGAACGTGGCCGCCGTCGCGCGGACGAACTGCGCCTCGGCTATGCCCAGGAACTGCAGCGTCGTGCGGATGGTGGGGAAGGTGCCCTCGCCGACGCCGATGGTGCTGACGTCGGGCGACTCCAGCACCGTCAGCGTCAGGTGGGGGCGCTCGGCCAGGCGCAGGGCCTTGGCCAGGTAGGCGGCGGTCAGCCAGGCAGCGGTGCCGCCGCCGACGATCAGGATGCGTCGCTGTGGTGCCATGTCCGTTCTTTCACCGCGGGGCGTGCGGCCGAGGTCATGCGCGCACGTAGAGGTTCTTCAGCCACTGGCTGCCGGTCTGGGTGCCATGGCTCCAGTCCTCGTCGTCCTCGGTGGGCGGTGCAATGTAGCCCGAGGGGTTGAGCAGCTTCACGCGGCCGGCGCGGAAGGCCGACACGCGGTGGGTCACGAAGGTCAGGCCCTGCGTCAGCGCGGTGGCGGCCAGCAGGCCGTCGCGCGTGTTGGCATAGGGCAGCTGGGCGCGGCGGCGCACGACGGCGGCGTCCACCGGCAGGATGCGGCCCTCGAAGGCGGGCATCACGCGCTGGTCTATCCAGTCGCGCACCAGCAGGCCGGCGGCGCGGTCCTTGCGCGCCAGCCGCGCGGCGGCGTTCTCGATCTCCAGCAGCGTCAGCGCCGAGATGAACAGCTGCGGCCGCGCGATGCCGGCGGCCCAGGCCGCCAGGCCGGCGTCGGCGGGGCCGGCCCGCGCCTTGCGCAGCTCCAGCACGATGCCGGTGTCCAGCAGGTACATCAGGGGTCCAGCGGCTCGCGGTGGTCCCAGGCGCCTTCGGGCGAGGCGTCGGCGGCGTCCAGCGCGACGGTGTCGGGCAGGGCCAGCAGGTCCAGGATGTTCTCGGCCTCGCCGGTCAGGCGGCGGTACTCGGCCATGCTCAGCAGCACATGGGTGGGCTGGCCGCGGTCGGTGATCAGCACCGGCTCGGCCAGCGCGGCGCGCTTGGCGTGGCTGACGTCGCGGTTGAACTCGCGGCTGCTGATGAGCTTCATGGCGCCGGCCAATGTAGCGGCCCGGCTGGGGTGGTGCAACGAAAAATGTAGGTACGTCGGTTCATTTCTGTCGGCCCGGATGGACAGCACGAGCCTTGCTGGCAAAGTGCCTCTGGCTCTGGCAGCGCTTTCAGAAATAGACGGAGACAACGTTGTACAGCCGCCCCGCAGCGGCCCGTCGACGCCAGCATCAAGGGACACCATGGAACTCAGCTTCGACCCGATCGCCATCCTGGCCGACGTGTTCGCCAGGCACGGCCCGCCGGCCGCCGCCGCAGCGCAGACCTATTCGCCCACCGACTTCAGCGTGCGCTTCTTCCTGCAGCTGGCCGTCATCCTGCTGGCCTGCCGCATCGTCGGCTGGGCGGGGCGCCGCTTCCTGGGCCAGCCGCAGGTGGTGGGCGAGATGATCGCGGGCGTGCTGCTGGGGCCGTCGCTGCTGGGCCTGCTGGCGCCCGGCCTGCAGGCGACCGTGTTCCCGGCGGAGATGAAGAACGTGCTGTACTGCGGCGCGCAGCTGGGCGTGGGGCTGTACATGTTCCTGGTGGGCACGACGCTGCGGCTGGACCATTTCGCCACCAAGGCCCGGAGCGCCATCGGCGTGTCGGTCGCCGGCATCGCGGCGCCGTTCTTCATCGCCTTCCTGATCACGCCGCTGCTGGTGGCCGTGCCGGGCCTGTTCGCCGAGGGCATCTCGATGGCCAACGCGACGCTGTTCATGGGCGCCTGCATCGCGCTGACGGCCTTCCCGATGTTGGCCCGCATCATCAACGAGCGCGGCCTGGCCGACACCTCGCTGGGCACGCTGTCGCTGACGGCCGGCGCCTTCGACGACGCGGTGTCCTGGTGCGTGCTGGCGCTGGTGCTGGCGGCCTTCGGCGCCGGCCCCGGCGTGGCGGTGCTGGCCATCGGCGGCGGCGTGCTCTATGCGGCGTTCATCATGCTGTTCGGGCGCCGGCTGCTGGCGCCGCTGGGCCGCATCGTCGAGCGCGAGGGCCACATGAGCACCACGGTGCTGGGCGTCACGATGGCGCTGTTCTGCCTGTCGGCCTTCATCATGGACGCGGTCGGCATCCATGCCATCTTCGGCGGCTTCATCCTCGGCGCCGTCATGCCGCGCGGCCTGTTCGCGGCCGAGCTGAAGAAGAAGGTCGAGCCGCTGGCGGTGGTGCTGCTGCTGCCGATGTTCTTCACCTACTCGGGCCTGAACACGCGGCTGGACATGATCAATTCGCTGGAGCTGCTGCTGATCGCGGCGGGCGTGCTGGCGGCCTCGGTGCTGGCCAAGTTCGGCGCCTGCTACCTGGCGGCGCGGCTGGCCGGCGAGGACAACCGCACGGCGCTGGGCATCGGCGCGCTGATGAACTCGCGCGGGCTGATGGAGCTCATCATCATCAACATCGGCCTGCAGAAGGGCATCATCGGCCCGGCGCTGTTCTCGATGCTGGTGCTGATGGCGGTGGTGACGACCATGATGGCCAGCCCGCTGTTCGAGGTGGTGTACGGCCGCAAGGCGCGCGAGAGCGGCGAGCTGGGTGCCGTGGGCGCGGCCGCGCCGGGCCGCCACACGGCCTGAGCGCCGGGCACGCCGGTGCGACCAGAATCCGGGCCTTGCTCAGCACGGAGACGAGGCGCATGGCCTGGATCATTCTCATCATTGCCGGCCTGCTGGAGGTCGGCTGGGCCATCGGCCTGAAATACACCGAGGGCTTCACCCGGCCGCTGCCCAGCGTGCTGACGCTGGCCGCCATGGGCGCCAGCGTGCTGCTGCTGGGCGTGGCGATGAAGTCGCTGCCGGTCGGCACGGCCTACGGCGTGTGGGTGGGCATCGGCGCGGTGGGCACGGCCATCCTGGGCATGCTGCTGTTCGACGAACCCTCGCACGCGGCGCGGCTGGTCAGCATCGGCCTCATCGTGGCCGGCATCGTGGGGCTCAAGCTGTCCAGCTGAGTCCATCAAAAAGGCACTTTGCGCGTGATCTGTGGATGCGGCCCTACCTGGTGCCGTCCTCCTGCTTGTCGTTGCGTTCGGTCATCGCGGCGCAAACCCGCTGATGGACAGAGCTGGGATGCGGGGGCGCGCCATGACGCAGGTAAAGGAGGAGGGGCGCGCAGCGGCCCGTGGGACACGGAGTCATGGCGTGCCCCCGCGTCCCGGCCCTGCCCGGTCTCGGCAGGGGCCCGACAAGCATCACAAGCAAACGCGTAAAGAGCCATGAAAAAAGCCGTGGCCCCGCTTGGAAGCGGCCACGGCCTTCAGGCCCGGAGGCGGGGAGGTCAGCCGGCGACGACGCGGGCCATCTCCAGCACCTTGTTGGAGTAGCCCCACTCGTTGTCGTACCAGGCCACCAGCTTGACGAAGGTGCCGTCCAGCGCGATGCCGGCGTCGGCGTCGAAGATGGAGGTGCGGGCATCGCCACGGAAGTCGGTGGCCACCACCTTGTCTTCCGTGTAGCCCAGCACGCCCT
>CAXDTK010000020.1:0-33079 GCA_963992225.1 uncultured Comamonadaceae bacterium
AGAGCTACACCTACGCCTTCGTCGGCAGCGTCAGATGTGTATAAGAGACAGGGCCTGGCCCCGGCGCCGCTGGCCGAGGCGGACCGCGCCATCGCCCGCTTCATCGCCGATGGCCAGCTGCCCGGCGCGGCGTTGTGGATGGAGCGCCTGGGCCACGGCAGCCACCACGGCGCGCTGGGCCGGCGTGCCGTGGACCCGGCCCCCGAGCCGCTGGACGAGGCCACCGTGTTCGATGCCGCATCGCTGACCAAGCCGGTCGTCACGGCCACGCTGGTGCAGCTGCTGCGCGAACGCGGCCGGCTCGACGTCGAGGCGCCGCTGCAGCGCTACCTGCCCGATTGCGGCGGGGCCGACAAGGCCGGCATCACGCTGCGCCAGCTGCTCACCCACACCTCCGGCCTGCCCGCCAGCCTGCCCGGCAACGGCGCCGGCGACTGGGCCGGCCCGGCCGAGGCCGAGCGCATCGCCTGCGGCCTGCCGCCGGCCGCGGCGCCGGGCACGCAGTTCCGCTACTCCGACGTCAACTTCATCCTGCTGGGCCGCATCGTCGAGCGCCAGGGCGGCCGGCCGCTCGACCAGCTGGCCGAGGCCGAGCTGTTCCAGCCGCTGGGCATGCGCGACAGCGGCTTCCTGCCGCTGCGCCGCATGGCCGCGGACCGCATCGCGCCGACCGAGCGCCTGCCCGACGGCCACCTGCTGCGCGGCGAGGTGCACGACCCCACCGCCCGCAAGATGGGCGGCGTGGCCGGCCATGCGGGGCTGTTCACCACCACGGCCGACCTGGCGCGCTTTGCCCGCCTGCTGCTGGCCGGCGGCCTGACCGAGGACGGCCAGCGCCTGCTGTCGGCCGACAGCGTGGCGCTGCTGACCACGGTGCAGACGCCCGCAGGCATGGTCGAGCAGCGCAGCATGGGCTGGGACATCGCCTCGCCCTACGCCCGCCCGCGCGGCCGCCTGTACCCGGCCACCAGCTTCGGCCACACCGGTTTCACCGGCTGCGTGCTGTGGCTGGACCCCGGCAGCCGCAGCTTCTTCGCGCTGCTGTCCAACCGCGTGCACCCGGCCCTGGGCACCAACGTGCTGCCGCTGTACGGCGAGCTGGGCACGCTGGCGGCGCAGGCGGCAGGGGTGGCGGCGGCAGGGCCTTAGCCGCCCGTCGCCTACACTGCGCGCCGGGTGTTGCCGCCGCCCGGGCGCAACAGGTCATGCACGAAGGTCGGGCCGCCTCGTGGGCATCACTTCGACCCTGGCCGTGACTCCCGACACCCTGCAGATCATCGCGACCGCCCTCTTCGCCGTCGCCCTCGCCCACACCTTCGCCGCCAAGCAGTTCGAACGCCTGGCCCACCGCTACCCGCGTCACGCCGGGCTGTTTCACCTGCTGGGCGAGGTGGAAGTGATCTTCGGCTTCTGGGCCATCGTGCTGGTGCTGACCATGGCCCTGGTCACCGACGGCCAGCAGGCGCTGGACTATGCCGAGTCACGCAACTACGGCGAGCCGTTGTTCGTCTTCGTCGTCATGGTGATCGCCGGCTCGCGCCCCATCGTGGAGACCGTCTCGGTACTGGTGTCGCGCACCGCCAGCCTGGTGCCGCTGCCGACGCCGCTGGCCGCCTGCTGGCTGGGCCTGGCCGCGGTACCACTGCTGGGTTCGCTCGTCACGGAACCCGCGGCGATGACCATCGCGGCGCTGCTGCTGGCGCCACGGGTGTTCCGCCCGGGCGTGCCCGAGGCGCCGAAGTACTTCGCGCTCGGCACGCTGTTCGTCAACATCTCCATCGGCGGCACGCTGACCTCCTACGCGGCCCCGCCGGTGCTGATGGTGGCGAGCACCTGGGGCTGGGACAGCGCGCACATGCTGAGCCAGTTCGGCTGGAAGGCCGCCATCGCGGTGGTCCTCAACGCCACCGTGGCGACCTGGATGCTGCGCGCCCACCTTGCCAACGACGCGCCTGCGCCGACGCGGGCCAGCGGGGCGGTTCCCCTCGCCGTGACGCTGGTTCACATCGCGCTGCTGGCCGGCGTGGTGGCACTGGCCCACCACCCGGTCGGCTTCCTGGGCCTGTTCTTGATGTTCCTCGGATTTGCCCAGGCCTATGAACGACATCAGGACACCCTGCTCATCAAGGAGGCGCTTCTGGTGGCCTTCTTCCTGGCCGGGCTGGTGCTGCTGGGCGGCATGCAGCAATGGTGGCTCCAGCCCATCGTGTCCGGCCTGGAGCCGCTGGCGCTCTTCTTCGGCGCCACGGCGCTGACGGCGATCACCGACAACGCCGCGCTGACCTACCTCGGCTCGCTCGTCGAGGGCATCAGCGACCCGGCCAAGTACATGCTGGTGGCCGGCGCGGTGGCCGGCGGCGGGCTGACGGTCATCGCCAACGCGCCCAACCCGGCGGGGGTGGCGCTGCTCAAGGACGGCTTTGCCGATGAGTCCATCGGCGCCGGCGGCCTGCTGGCGGGCGCCCTGCTGCCCACGCTGGTGGCCATCGCGGCGTTCCTGCTGCTGTGAACGGCCCTGCGGCCATCTGGCTGGAGTTCATCGGCTGTGGGCTGGTGATCGGCGTGGCCGGGGCGCAGCTGGTGCGCTACGGCGACGCGCTGGCTGCGGCCACGGGGCTGTCGCGTGGCTGGGTCGGCATGATCCTGATGGCGGTGGTCACCTCGCTGCCGGAACTGGTCACCGGCCTGAGCGCCGTCACCGTCGCGTCGGCCCCCAACATGGCGATCGGCGATGCGCTCGGCAGCACGGTCTTCAACCTCGCGTTGCTGGCCCTGGCCGAGCTGATCTGGCGGCGCGACGGCCTGTATGTCGGCGTCGGCCCGGCCGCTGTGCTGAGCGCCGGCGCGGCCCTCGCAATGTTGGGGCTGGTGACGCTGGCCCTGATGCTCGGACAGCAAGGGTCGGCCTTGGCAATCGGCCACGTCAGCCCGTTCAGCATCCTGCTGGTGGCCGTCTACGGCATCTCCATGCGGGCCGTCTACCGCGCCGAGCAGCGCAGCGCGCGGGCAATGCCCCAGGCGCAGGGCGCCATGTCGCTGCGCAGGGCGCTGACCGGCTACGGCAGCGCGGCCGTCTGCATCGTGCTGGCGGGGATCAGGCTGCCGATCGCGGGCGTGGAGCTGGCCCGTGTGATGGGCTGGTCCGACTCGTTCGTTGGAACGCTGCTGATCGCGCTGGCGACCTCGATGCCGGAGCTGGTCACCACCGTGGCTTCGCTGCGTATCGGTGCCGTTGACCTGGCGCTGGGCAACCTGCTGGGCAGCAACCTGTTTGACCTGCTGATCGTCGCGCTCGATGACCTCGCCTACCGCGGCGGGCCCATCTATCAGCACCTGTCGGCAGGCCACACTGTCACCGCGTTGCTCGCCGCCGCGATGACCCTGGTGGTGGTCGCAGCCCTGCGCCGGCCACCCCGGGCGCGGCTGCTCGGGCCCCTCAGCTGGGTCGGCGTCTTGCTGGCGCTGCTCTACCTGCTGCATGTCGTGGTGCAGGCCCGCCAGGGCAGCTAGCCGCGGATACGCCAGCGTCGGGGCCGCAGGGGCCGCGCCACCCCGGCGCCTCATGGCACCATTCCGGCCATGACCCTCCATGTCGCCTGCCTCTGCGCCGCCTGGTGCCGCACCTGCGAGTCCTACCAGGCCGTCTTCGAAGCCGCCTGTGCGGAGCTGCCACAGGCGGGGCTGCGGGTGCACTGGATCGACATCGAGGACCAGGCGGAGCTGGTCGGCGACCTGGACATCGAGACCTTCCCGACGCTGCTGATCGCCGAGGGCGGGCAGGTGCGCTTCGCCGGGCCGCTGACGCCCCAGCCCGAGACGCTGCGGCGCGTGCTGCGCGCCCACCTGGACGACGCTGCAGCCGCCAGGGTGGACCCGGCCTACACCGAGCTGGCCCGGCGCCTGGCAGCGCGGGGCTGAGCCGCACCGCGCCGGTGCCGCCAGCGCCGGCGGCGCACCCTTCTTGCGCAGGCCTCCGAACTGTAGGACTGCACTGACACCGGCACGGCACGAAAGCCGCTGTCGCCCCTGCCTGCACGCAGGGACAGTGCGGGAATGCCCGAGATCGCCCCCGAGACCGCCGCTGCGCCCGCGCCACCGCCACCGGACCTGACGCCCTCCGGCGCCGCCTCCGCCTTCCTGCGCGTGGCCATCGGGCCGGAGGCGGCCGCGGCGCCGGTGCGGGCCGTGCAGTTCGGCGCCGAGCGCTTTGCCGAGCATGGCCGCAGCCTGGCCGCAGCCCAGCGGGTGGACGACGACAGCCGCAAGCCGCGGCCCTTCTTCCCGCGCCTGAAGAGCAACCTCAAGGTCTGGAGCGCCGCGCTGGCGGTGCTGTCCGAGCATGGCGTGCAGGCGGACATCGACCCGGCGCATGCCTGGCTGCTGGACAACGGCCGCCTGGTGCAGCAGCAGCTCGACGAGGTGCTGCACGACCTGCCGCGCAGCTACTTCCAGCGCCTGCCGCGGCTGGCGGACGAGCCGCTGCTGGGCCTGCCGCGGGTCTACGGCGTGGCCTGGGCCTGGGTGGCGCATGCCGACAGCTCGCTGGACATGACGCTGCTGCGGCATTACCTGAGCGGCCACCACGAGGCGCAGGCGCTGACGCTGCGCGAGCTGTGGGCGCTGCCGTCCACGCTGCGGGTGGTGCTGGTGGAGAACCTGCGCCGGCTGGCGGAGCGCTCGGCCTGGCGTCATCTGGCGCGTCGCGCGGCCCAGCAGCTGTTCGAGGCCCTGCCGCAGCTCAGCGCCGAGGCCGTGCAGCAGCAGCTGGCCGACTGGCAGGAGCGCTGGCCGCGCGACCCCGCCGTGCAGGCGCTGGCGCTGCGGCTGCACGAGCGCCTGGTGGACCGCTCGCTAGGCCAGCCCGAGGCGCCCGACGAGCCCGGCTCGTCCTGGGCCGCCGCGCAGGCCTGGATCGCAGGGCTGCTGCCCGACCCCGCCGCCGCGCAGGATGCCGAGCAGAACGAGGGCGCGGCCGACCATCAGAGCATCCGCAACGCCATCGGCAGCCTGCGCAACCTGGGCGCGGCCGACTGGGCCGGCGTGTTCGAGGCCGTGCATCCGGCGCTGCGGGCGCTGGACGGCATCGAGGTGTACCGGCAAGAGCATGAAAGCACCCAGGACCGTGCGGTGCACGCGATCGAGGCGCTGGCCGCCCGCCATCGCCTGACCGAAGGCGATGTGGCGCAGGCCGTGCAGCGCCTGTGCGGCGACCCGGCGCAGCCGCCGGACGCCGCCGAGCGCGCGCCGCTGCACTGGCTGACCGGCCGCGGCCGCCCGGCGCTGCTGGCGGCGCTGAAGGTGCAGGAGCGCGCCGCCGAGCGCGCCACCGCGGCGCTGCTGCGCCACCGCAGCTTCATCTACCTCGGCAGCCTGCTGCTGCTGGGCAGCGCGGCCATGGTGCTGCTGCTGGCGCTGGGGCTGCCGCCGCAGACGCACTGGCTGATGGTGACGGTCACGGTGCTGCTGGCGCTGCTGCCGGCCAGCGAGGCCATCGTCGCGCTGGCCAACCGGCTGATCAGCGAATCGGCGCCGCCGCTGCGGCTGCCGCGACTGGCCTGGCCCACGGGCATCCCGCCGACCTCGCGCACGCTGGTGGTGATCCCCTGCATGCTGACGCAGCCGCAGGGCATCGCGGCGCTGCTGGCCCAGCTGGAGCGCCACCACCTGGCCAACCTGGAGGCCGAGGCGCAGTTCGCGCTGCTCAGCGACTTCGCCGATGCCGACGCGCAGCAGCTGCCGCAGGACGCGGCGCTGCTGGCGCAGGCGCGCGCCGGCGTCGAGGCGCTCAACGCGCTTCACGCGCCCAGCTGCGGCGCGCTGCCGCGCTTCCTGCTGCTGCACCGCGAGCGGCGCTGGAGCGAGACCGAGCAGCGCTGGATAGGCTGGGAGCGCAAGCGCGGCAAGACCGAGGCGCTGGTGGCGCTGCTGGCCGGCCACCCGCCGGACACGCTGCCGGACCGCTTCGTCGACCTGGGCGCGCTGTCCACGCCGGCGCCGCAGATGCGCCACCTGGTCACGCTGGACGCCGACACCGCGCTGCCGCCCGGCGCGCTGCGCGAGCTGGTGGCCATCGCCGCCCACCCGCTGAACCGGCCGCGGGTGCAGACCTCGGCCCGCGGCGCCGTCACGGTGGTGCACGGCCACGGCATGCTGCAGCCGCGCATCGCCACGCCGCTGGCCACGGCCGCCGGCAGCTCCACGGTGCACGGCACCTGGTTCCACAGCCTGTTCGCCGGCCAGCCCGGGCTGGACCCGTACAGCACGGCCAGCTCGGAGGTCTACCAGGACTTGTTCGACGAGGGCAGCGCCGCCGGCAAGGGGCTGATCGACGTGCATGCCGCCGCACAGGTGCTGGCGCACCGGCTGCCGCAGGGCCAGATCCTCAGCCACGACCTGCTGGAGGGTTCGCTGATGCGCTGCGCCGGCGTCAGCGACGTGGTGCTGGTGGAGGCCGCACCCATGCATGCGGACGTGGCGGCCTCGCGCATCCACCGCTGGACGCGCGGCGACTGGCAGCTGCTGCCCTTCATCAACCACCCCGAGCGCTGGGGTCTGCGCAGCGTGCATGTCTGGAAGATGCTGGACAACCTGCGCCGCTCGCTGGTGGCACCGGCCTCGCTGCTGCTGCTGGTGCTGTCGTGGCTGGGCGTGGGGCTGACGCCGGGCTGGGCGCTGGCGGTTGTCAGCGCGGCCTTCGGCGCCGGGCCGCTGATGGGGGCGCTGGCCGCCTGCGCACCGGCGCGCGACCGCATCTCGCTGCCGCGCTTCTACCGCCAGGCCGCCATCGAGCTGGGCCGCGCCGTGGGCGGCACGCTGTGGCACCTGGCCATGCTGCCGGCCGCCAGCTGGCTGCAGCTGGACGCCATCGTGCGGGCGCTGTGGCGGCAGCGGGTCACGCGCCGCGGCCTGCTGGAATGGACCACCGCCGACGCCGCCGAGGCCGCGGCCCGCACCGACTGGCGCCCGCTGTGGCGGCAGCACCGCAAGCTGACGCTGGCCAGCGGCGTGCTGGCCACGCTGCTGGTCAACGTCGATTTCGTGGGTCTCTCGGTGGCCTGGCCGATCGCGCTGCCGCTGCTGGCGGCCTGGGTGCTGAGCCCGCTGTGGATCGCGCTGGCCAGCCGGCCCCGCGCCAGGCCGCGTCGCGAGGCCATCGCCGACGACGAGCGCCACTACCTGCTGGGCGTGGGCCGCGACACCTGGCGCTGGTTCGAACGCTGGGTGACGGCCGACGACCACGACCTGCCGCCCGACAACGTGCAGTTCGACCCCGACGTGGTGGTGGCCCACCGCACCTCGCCCACCAACATCGGCCTGTACCTGCTGTCGGCCTGCTGCGCGCGCGAGTTCGGCTGGCTGCACAACGTGGGCCTGGCCGAGCGCGTGGGCCGCACGCTGGACACGCTGGACCGCTGCCCCAAGCACCGCGGCCACCTCTACAACTGGGTGGACACGCAGCGCCTGGCGGTGCTGGAGCCGCATTACGTCTCCACCGTGGACAGCGGCAACCTCTGCGCCCACCTGCTGGTGGTGGCCGCGGCCTGCGAGGGCTTCGCGCGCGGTGACGGCGGCGTGCCGCCGCCGCCCGACGTGGCCGAGGCCTTGCAGCGGGTGGCCGCCCGTGCCCGGGCGATGGCGCTGGCGCACGACTTCAGCTGGCTCTACGACCCGCAGCGCCGCCTGCTGCACATCGGCGCGATCACGCCGCCCGGCGCCGAGCCCGGCACCGAGCGGCTGGACCAGAACCACTACGACCTGCTGGCGTCGGAGGCGCGGCTGGCCAGCCTGGTGGCCATCGCCAAGGGCGACGTGCCGGCCTCGCACTGGGGCGCTCTGGGCCGGCCGTTCTTCTCGCGCGGCCAGGTCACCGGGCTGAAGAGCTGGTCGGGCTCGATGTTCGAGATGCTGATGCCGTCGCTGGTGCTGGACGAGCCCACCGGCAGCGCACTGGCCGAGGCGGCACGCGCGGCGGTGCTGGAGCAGATCCGCACGGCGCGCGCCAAGGGCCTGCCCTGGGGCGTGTCCGAGAGCGCCTATGCCAAGCGCGACGAGACGCTGGCCTACCAGTACGGCCCGCAGGGCAACGCCGCGCTGGCGCTGCGCGACACGCCGCCCGAGGAGATCGTCATCGCGCCCTACGCCAGCCTGATGGCCACCATGGTGATGCCGCGCGCGGCGGTGGCCAACCTGCGCCTGCTGCAGTCGCTGGGGGCCCGCCACGAGGGCGGCTTCATCGAGGCGCTGGACTACACCGCCAGCCGCCAGCCGGAGGCCGCCGGCGGTGGCGACGACGGCGACCGGCCTGGCCCGCGCTTCCAGCGCATCGGCACGGCCATGAGCCACCACCAGGGCATGGCGCTGGTGGCGCTGACCGAGGTGCTGTGCGGCGGCGCGCCGCAGCGCTGGGCCGATGCCGAGCCGCGGCTGTCGGCGGTGCGCTGGCTGCTGCACGAGCGCGCGCCACACGAGGTGCCGCCGCTGCAGGAGCCGCCCGCCACGCCCACCCGTGCCGCGCCGCGCCGCGCCCACATCTCGCTGGTGGTGCCCGACGCCCGCGGCCGCGCGCTGCCGGCCACCGCCTGGCTGGGCCATGGCCGCCTGCATGCGATGGTGCGCGAGCATGGCGCGGGCACGCTGATGTTCGGCGAGCCGGGCGCGGAGGTGCTGGTCAGCCGCTGGCATGACGACCTCGCGCAGGACCTGCTGGGCCACCACCTGCACCTGCGCGACCTGGACCTGCCCTGGTCGGCCGAGGCGGGCGGGCGCGGCGGCGCCGACGCGTCACCCTGGCGCTCGCTGACGCTGCGGCCCACGCCGGGGCCGCAGTGGCGCTACGCCGCGCGGCTGCACCCGGCCAGCGCCCAGTTCACCGCCGAGGGCGACGAGCTGCAGGCCCGCACCGAGGTGTGGGTGGCGGTGGAGGACGACGTCGAGCTGCGCCGCGTCACGCTGCGCAACCTGTCCGAGCGCGAGCGGCGGCTGGCGCTGGTGTCCAGCTTCGAGCCGGTGCTGGCGCCGGCGCGGGCCGACCTGGCCCACCCGGCCTTCGGCAAGCTGTTCCTGCAGGCACGCTGGGCGCCTGAGCAGCGCGCGCTGCACTGGGAGCGGCTGCCGCGCGGCCACAAGGAGGCCGGCCTGCATGCCGTGCATGCGCTGGTGGGGCTGGAGGCGGAAGGCGGCGCGCGGCTGGAGCGCCTGCACGCCGGAGCCGACCGCGCCCACTGGCTGGGCCGCGGCGGCCGCGCCGGCCAGCCGGGCGGCGTGATCGCCCGTGCCGATACCGCCAGCCTGCTGCGCGGCCAGCCGCCCGGCCTGGCCGACGTGGCCGGGCCCATGGACACCGGCAACGACCCGGTCTCGCTGCTGCACCTGGCGCTGACGCTGCCGCCGGGCGCCAGCATCACGCTGACGCTGGCCACCGCGGCCGCGCCGGAGCGCCAGACGCTCAACCACCTGCTCGACAAGCTGGACCAGCCGGCGCTGTGCGAGCGCACCCTGATGCTGGCCCACACCATGGCCGGCGTGCGCACCCAGGGCGCGGGCCTGGCGCCGGGCGCCTGGCGGGCCGGGCTGGCGCTGCAGACGCTGCTGACGTCGCAGGCCGCGCGCGAGGGCGTGGCGGCGCTGGAGGGCAGCTTCCAGCGCGATGCGCTGTGGCGGCACGGCATCTCGGGCGACGCCCCCATCCTGCTGGTGCGCGTGGCCGACACCACCGGCGTCTTCATGGTGCGCGAGCTGTGCGCGCTGCTGCAGGCGCAGGGCAGCCCGCTGCCGGTGGACATCGTGGTGCTGGACGCCGAGCCGGCCTCCTACCTGGCGCCGGTGTCGCGCGCGCTGCGCTCGCTGGCCGAGCAGCAGCAGCGCGGCCGCGCCCGGCTGCACGTGCTGTCCGACGCCGCGGTGCAGGACGACACGCGCTTCGCGCTCAACCTGCTGGCGCGGGTGCGCTGGTTCGCCGACGGCCGCCCGCTGGCCCAGCAGCTCGACCGCATCGGCATGCCGCACGAACTGGCCGCCAAGGCGCGCCGCAGCGCCGGCGCCAGCCCGGTGCTGTGGTGCGCGGCCGAGCCGGGTGCGGTGCAGCCGGTGCACGATTTCGACACCGCCAGCGGCGCCTGCCGGTTCGAACTGACGCCGCGCCAGCAGCCGCCGCGGCCCTGGGTCAACGTGATCGCCAACGCGGGCTTCGGCTGCCAGGTCTCGGAGCGCGGCGCCGGCATGGCCTGGGCCGGCAACAGCCGGCTGCACCAGATCACGCCCTGGTCCAACGACGCGCTGCTGGACTCACCCGGCGAATGGCTGATCCTGCATTGCCTGGACAGCGGCAGCGCCTGGCTGCTGGGCCGCGCCAGCGCGCAGCAGCCGGTGGCCCACCTGCCCGGCGCCACGGCGATGGCCTTCACGCTGCCCGGGCTGGTGGTACGCCTGCGCTGGACGGTGGACGCCCAGGCCGCCGTGCGCCAGTGCCAGGTGGAGCTGCATGCCGCGCCCGGCAGCGCGCCGCGCCGGCTGCGCCTGCTGGCCGCGGCGCAATGGCAGCTGGGCATGGACAGCAGCGCGCGGCGCAGCGTCGTGACCCGGCTGGAGGCGCCGCTGGCCGCAGCGGCCGACGCACCGCTGCTGGCGCTGGCGACGCAGGCCGACGGCCTCAACGGCTTTGGCGGCCAGACCGCCTGGATGGCGCTGCGCCCGACGCGCGGCGGCGACGTGACGGCCGACCTGGTGCCCGAGCTGGCGGAAGACCATGCGCTGTGGCCCTGGCCGATAGCGGCCGGCTTCGCGGCCGACCACAACCCGCCGCGCATCTGGAACGCCAATGTCGAGGCCAGCGGCGACCGCCGGCTGCTGTTCGACGACGACGGCCGCCTGGTCATGCCGCATGCGCTGGACGGCCAGGCCGGCCCGGGCACCGACCCGGCCGCGCTGCTGGCCGTGCCGCTGCGGCTGGAGGCCGGCCATGCCTGGCATTGCACCGTGCTGCTGGGCCATGCGCCCAGCCTCGTGGCCGCGCGCGAGCAGGCCCGCCAGGCCTGGGGCGTCGATCCGCTGCACCGCCTGGCCGCGCAGCGCCAGGTGTGGCGGCGCTTGAGCGCGCCGGTGCAGGTGGCCACGCCCGACGCCGGCTTCGACGCGCTGGTCAACCACTGGCTGCCGGCGCAGGTGCTGGGCTGCCGCATCTGGGCACGCGCAGGCTTCTACCAGGCCGGCGGCGCGTTCGGCTTCCGCGACCAGCTGCAGGACGCGATGGCCCTGGTGCAGCACGCGCCCGAGCGGCTGGCCGCGCAGATCCGGCTGCACGCGACGCGGCAGTTCACGCCGGGCGACGTGCAGCACTGGTGGCACGAGCCCGCGGGCGCCGGCGTGCGCACGCATTTCGCCGACGACCGGCTGTGGCTGGCGCTGGCGCTGGCGCTCTACACCGAGCGCACCGGCGACACCACGCTGGCCGACGAGCCCCTGCCCTTCATCGAGGGCCGGCCGGTGCCCGAGGGCGCCGAGGACATCTACGAGACGCCGGCCGTCAGCGCCGAGACCGCCTCGGTCTACGAGCATGCGGCGCGTGCCATCGAGGTCAGCCTGCCGGTGGGCACGCATGGCCTGCCGCTGTTCGGCACCGGCGACTGGAACGACGGCATGAACCGCGTCGGCGCCGGCGGCCGCGGCGAGTCGGTGTGGATGGGCTTCTTCCTGTGCGCGGTCATCGACGCGCTGCACCCGCTGGCCGTGGGGCGCGGCGAGGTGGCCCGCGCCGAGCGCTGGCGCCAGGCCCGCCAGGCGCTGTCGCGCGCGCTGGACACCCATGCCTGGGACGGCGACTGGTACCGCCGCGGCTGGTTCGACGACGGCACCGTGCTGGGCACGCACAGTGCGCACGAATGCCGCATCGACCTGATCGTGCAGGCCTGGGCGGTGCTGACCGGCGCCGCGCAGCCGGAGCGCGCGGCGCAGGCGCTGGACAGCGCCTGGCAGGAGCTGCACGACCGCGACGCCCACCTGCTGCGGCTGCTGTGGCCGCCGCTGAAGACCCACCAGCCCGAGGCCGGCTACATCCAGGCCTACCCCGGCGGCGTGCGCGAGAACGGCGGCCAGTACAACCACGCCGCCGTCTGGGCGCTGATGGCCAGCGCCCGGCTGGGCCAGGCCGAGCGGGCCTGGGCGGCCTTCACCGCCATCAGCCCCGCGCACCGCGGCGCGCATGGCGCCACCTACGGCCTGGAGCCGTTCGCGGTGGCCGGCGACATCGAGACGGCCCAGCCGCATGCCGGCCGCGGCGGCTGGAGCTGGTACACCGGCGCGGCCGGCTGGCTGCTGCGCGCGGCGGTGGAGTCGATCTGCGGCGTGCGGCTGAGCGGCGGCCTGCTGACCGTGCAGCCCTGCCTGCCGCCCCACTGGTCGCAGGCCCGCGTCCGGCTGCAGCTGGACGGCCGCCAGGTCGACGTGCTGGTGCAGCGCGCCGGGCCGCAGGCCCGGCCGCCGGCGGGCTACCAGCGCCAGGCGCCCGGCGTGGCGCTGGTGCTGGCCGACGTGCCGGGCGACCTGCGGCTGTGGGTGCCGGCGGTGGAGCGCAGCACGGCCGTTCCACAGGAGCCGGCGCTGGTGTGAGGCGGTCGAACCCGCCGGCGCCCGTCGCCCACAAAAAAGCGGCCCCGCGGGCCGCTCGATGTGATCGGGACGGGCTCGTCAGGCCGTGAGGCTCAGCGCCACCGCCATGACGATGCCGCCGACCAGCACGGTGGTGAACAGGCGGTGGCCCACCACCGCGTCCACGGCTTCCAGGGAACACAGCGCGCGCAGGCTGCGGTCGGACAAATGGCGGCACTGGCGCAGGTGCGCCCCAAGGCTGTCGAGGTGTTCTCGCAACAGAAGATCGGTGGCTCGGGTCATCGGCAACTCCTTGGTTCTTGGGGTGACATTGACTTTAGACCTGGATACGCGCCGTTGCATTCGGAGATTGACCCCGACCGGCGTAGGACGGGTCCTATGCGCGGCCTCGCGCCGGCTCAGGCACCATCGCCGCATGACCCCTCCCGTCCGACTGCTGCGCGCGCTGCTGCTGTGCCTGGCCACCTCCTGGGCCGGCGCCGCCGCCGCCGAGCCCCCGGCGCCGTTGAAGGTCGGCTCCAAGCGCTTCACCGAAAGCTATCTGCTGGGCGAGATCGTGCGGCAGACGCTGGTCGCCCAGGGCGTGCCGGCCGAGCACCGCCAGGGCCTGGGCAACACCGCCATCCTCGCCGCGGCGCTGCAGCAGGGGCAGGTGGACCTCTACCCCGAGTACACCGGCACCATCGTGCGCGAGCTGCTCAAGCGCGAATCGCCCGCCGACGCGCAGGCGCCGCTGGCGCAGCTCAACGTCTGGCTGGCGCCGCTGGGCCTGAAGGCCGCCGTGCCGCTGGGGTTCAACAACAGCTACGCCCTGGCGCTGCGCGAGGCGGACGCCGCGCGGCTGGGCATCACGACCCTTTCCGAGCTGGCCAGCCGGACCGCAGCGGGCGCCGCGGTGCTCAAGCCGGGCCTGTCGCACGAGTTCATCGCCCGCGTCGACGGCTGGCCGGCGCTGCGCCGGGCCTACGGGCTGCGCTTCGAGCCCGGCAGCGGCCTGGACCATGGTCTGGCCTACCAGGCGCTCGCCGGCGGACAGGTGGACCTGATCGATGTCTACACCACCGATGCGCAACTGGCTCGCCAGCCCGTGCGCGTGCTGCGCGACGACCGGCAGTTCTTCCCGCGCTACGACGCCGTGCTGCTGATGCGCGCCACCGTGGACGAGCGGCCGCTGCGGGCGCTGGCCGGCCGGCTGCCCGAGGCCCGCATGATCCAGCTCAACGCCGCGGCCGAGCTGGCCGGCCGGCCGTTCGCGGAGGTGGCGCGGGAGTTTCTGCAGGCCGCGCCGGCCGGCGGGGCGTCGGCGGCCCGGCCCCTGCAGGCGAAGCAGGAGGTGCCAGCGACGCCGCAGGGCTTCACGGCGCGGCTGCTGGCGCCCGACCTGCCCCGGCTGCTGGCCCAGCACCTGGCGCTGGTGCTGGGCTCGCTGGCGCTGGCCGTTGCGGTGGCCGTGCCGCTAGGCATCGCGGCGCACCGCTTGCCCCGGCTGGCCGGCCCGGTGATGGCCGGCGTGGGCCTGCTGCAGACGCTGCCGTCCCTGGCGCTGCTGGCCTTCCTCATCGTGATGGTGGGCCGCATCGGCTTCCTGCCGGCGCTGCTGGCGCTGTTCGTCTATGCGCTGCTGCCCATCGTGCGCAACACCCATGCCGGCCTGCAGGCGGTGCCCGCGGGCCTGCCGCAGGCGGCGCTGGCCTTGGGGCTGACGCCGGCGCAAACGCTGCGCGCCATCGAACTGCCGCTGGCGCTGCCCACGTTGATGGCAGGGGTCAAGACGGCGGCCGTGACCAATGTCGGCACGGCCACCGTCGCGGCCTTCGTCGGCGCCGGCGGCCTGGGCGAGCGCATCGTCGCGGGCCTGGCGGTCAACGACAGCCGCCTGATGCTGGCCGGCGCCCTGCCGGCAGCACTGCTGGCCGTCGTGGTGCAACTGGTCTTCGACCTGCTGGAGCGCCGCACGACCGGCCGGTGGCGCCGTGCGCATGGCGGCGCAGCGGGTGGTGGCACCTGACACCATCGGAGGCTCGCCGCCGCGGCCGGCGCGCCCAAGGCCGGCCGTCCCACCGGGCCAAGCCGGGGCCTAACGGCCCAAAGCAAAAAGCACTTACCGCTTGACGCCGTAAGTGCTTGCTGCAAAACAAAATTTGGTGGGCCCTGAAGGATTCGAACCTTCGACCAACGGATTAAGAGTCCCACCTGCCACCCCGAGTGGCTTGTCGCAAGTCGTTGTCACCGTTGATAAATTTGGTGTTTCTGCGCCACGCGTTTTGTGCCTCAAGCGGGCCGATTTCAGGCTGTTTTCTCGAAGTTGCGGCACAAATCTGTCACAGCGATTCGGTGCGGATCAGGGCATTCTCACAAGGTCTAGGAGGCCCCTCGAGTTCACGCTTGAGGCAGGTCGTCGCCTTACGCTTCGACGGCTCTGGCCCACCGGCGGATGGCGGCCTTCAGACGACGCTTCGCGGAATCGTCCAGCGGCATCGCCGCCACGAGATCCAGCACGACTTCTGGCCTGACGTAGCGATGCGCGAGCATCGCCATGCAGAACTCGCGGTCCTTGTCGCGCCCGGCTGCTGCCTTCGACATGAACAGGTCCGGCAGGTCGAGGCAGTAGCCCACGCGTTGGTTGGTCGCGGCGCTCTGCACCCTGTGGACGCGGTCAATCCAGCCTCGCGGCAGTACTGCGGTTTCGGGACCCACGCCTTGTGCGTAGTAGCCGTAGGTCTGGTGAAACTGCGAGCCTTCACCGATGGCGCCATCGATCCTGTCGGCCAATTCGGGTGCCTGAAGCGGGTAGATGTCCGCCTCGGCCGACATCGTGAAGACATCGGGCGGATTCGGGACCGGACCCAGGATCGACTGGCTGCCGACGATGATGAACTCGTACTGGTCCGTCACGTCCGCGCTGGCGCGGATGATGTGTTCGAGTTCGTCGCGGGTCATGTCGGTGTCTGTGCTCCGGAGTCACCGAGCACGACACCCTTTCGCAGCTTGCCGACTTGGTCCAGCACGCCTTGACGCACCTGCGCCGGGAGCACTGCCGTCAGTGGCGATGCCTGGCGAAGCTCCTGCGCCCTTCGCGTTCGCCCCAGCACCTTGCGCCACTTCGCGCCGCGAAGAATCTCCTGCCACTCCTGCCACAAGCCCATCGAGCGTGAGTTGCCCGATGCCAGCCAGCGATCCAGCGTGCTCTGGGCCTGGTGCAGGAACTCGGGCTCCAAGCGGGCGAGTCGAATGGCCTCCTCGTGCAGCGCCAGGCTTTGAAGATCCTGGACTTGATGTCGGGTGTCGTCGGTGGAGACGGTCACCTGCACGACCGGGCGGGCGCGCTTGGACCTGGCCGCTGCCGTCCCCGGTGGCCCGGGCTGCAATGCGTCGCCGGCCAACAAGGCCAGTTCACCGCCAATGCCGAGTACCGACATCACGCGCAGGTAGGTTCCGATGGCCGGGCCCGGATCGCCCGATTCGACCGAGCTCAGCGTGGTGCGGGAGATGCCCGCACGCTTGGCCATCTCTACCGTGCCCAGGCCCTGGGCCTTGCGCAGGCGCTTGAGCCGATCGCCGAGTTGAAGCAGCAACTGGCGTTCGAGGATCACGGTGCTGTCGGGTACGTTCATTTGTTCAGAATACTAGTCAAAATAAGACGCTTTGTCCAGTTAAGCGCTCAATCAGTGCAACCCCGGAGTTGTAGCTGGACATCCTCAGCCGCCTCAGTGTCGGGGTGTCCTTCGGCAGTTGAACGGGCCGAAGCGCTCCGCCTACTGCCAAAAATTCGATCAGGTCGAATGCGAGTGACGGCCAGCATCGGCGACCTTACGTGCCGGTGCTTTGAACACGTTCTTCTGGTTCCACGCTAGGAAGGGCGGCGCCGGCCGCATGTCCACCTGCTGCGGTGCCAGCAGGCGCTGCCCGTGATGTCGCAACTCGCCCTGCTGGCTGCGGTCTCCGGCCATCGCGTGCTGGCTGAAGATGACGCGGTGCTCGGTGGGCTCGACCGTGAACGCCCCCAGGTCGAACAGCTTGTGGTGCAGCGCGCACAGGGCCAGGCCGTTGGGTTCGATATCGGGCCCGCCGACGTGATGCCACTGGATGTGGGCGGCCTCCAGGCCCGCACTCACCTGGCCGATGCGCAGGTCGAAGCCGCAGACGCAGCACCGGTACTCGTAAGCGCGCAGCACACGTTCGCGGAAGCCGGGGTCGCGCCTGCGGCGTTCTGCCTGGCCGTAAGTCGGCACGTCCGGCTCGCTGGCCAGGTGTGCGACCTGGCGGTCTAGGTCCAGACCGACGGCGGCTGGGATGTCAGCATGCAGCGTTGCGGGGAAGTAAGTCTCCAGCACACGCGCCGCCACAGCCTCCAGCAGACCCGGCACCTTGCGCAAGGCTTCGTCCACCTCCGGCGGGAAGCCGCCCTGCACATGGTGCGTCCTCAGCTCGCCGAGGTTGGGCGTGGCGCCGGCTGGTCGCCCGAGCAACTCTCGAGGGCCATTCAGCGACCACAGCGCCCCCTGGCCATCAGTGGCAAGGTGCCAGAAAGGATAGTGGCGCGACTTCGCGGCGCCGCTGGGGCCGAACTCGGTGAGCAGTGCCTGCAGCGATGTGTCGATGGTGGTGAACTCCACCAGCCTTGGCTCGTTGCGCTGCACCCGTGCCAGCGCCAGCAGGATCAGCAGCGGCTTGTGCGGGGCGTACACACCGGCCCGTTGTGCGCGACGGATGTTGTCGAAGGCCTCCAGCACCTGCGCGGCTGTCTTCATCTCAAACCGGCTCACCGCCACGGGCAGACCAGTAGTCAGCACGCTCCGGAAAGATCCACCGCACACCACCACGCGGATCGGCCAGGTCGCCGTTGTAGCGCGGGATCAGGTGCACATGCAGGTGTGGCACGGTCTGCCCGGCGGCCGGGCCATCGTTGATGCCAATGCTGTAGCCATCGGGGTGCAGCGACTGGTCCAGGTCGCGTCGTGCCACGTCGAGCAACTCGAAGACGGCGTCGCGCTCGGGTGGTTCAAGCTCGAAGAAGCTCCCTTTGTGCCGGCGCGGCAGCACCAGCGTGTGGCCGGGTGACACAGGGTAGGCATCCCGGATGACCACAGCGAATTGGTTGGCATGCACGATCCTGGCGAGTGGCAAGGTACAGAACGGGCAGACAGTGGCAGCAGGCGTCGACATGGGCGAACAAGCGTAACTCAGCGCCGAGCGCGGCTCGAACCCAGGTACACCGATGTGATCTGGCCCCTCGAATGCCCGAGTGACTCCGAGACCAGGCGCCGCGCCGCCAGATCCACGGCCGCATCGGCGCGCTCGTCGGTGGCCACCGGCGGTGCCACACCGGCTTCAGCTTCGTATCGCTCGGCCGCATACCCATGCCGCAGGCCATGCGCCGTCACGCCGAGCATGGCCTTGGTCAGGCCGAACAGCTCCATCACGTAGCGCTGGTGCCGGATGGCCCGGACGAGCTGGTAGCGTGGATCGCTGAGGCTGTCGTTCTCGCCGGGCGCCACGCGGCGGGCGTGCTCGATCGCGGCAAGCTGGGTCGGCGTGACCACGGGCACGTAGCGCAGCCGGCCGCCCTTGGTGCCGCGCCGCAGCTGCAGGTATTCCGCCGCGCCGGCAGCCGCCTTGCCGGCCTGGGCCGCAGTCACGATGTCCTGGTGGGGGCGGAACATCACCGCTTCCTTGCAGCGCAGGCCGAACTCCTTCATCAGCTCGATCTGCACGGCCACGCGCTCGTCGAACTCGGCAACGGCCGCGATCACCTCGTCGGGCACCACGCCGTTGTCGTCCCAGGCCTTGCTGTGCTTGGTCACGTAGCTGCGGCGGTAGAGGGTCTCGTCGCTGATGTAGGCGCCGATCGGCAGCACCAGCCACGGCTTGTCGATCCAACCCGAAAACGTGTGAAGGTAGCTGTGCGCCTTCTGGATGGCGGAAGGCCCGAGCTCGCCGGCCTTGGCGCGCCGTTCCATGTCGGCGAACAAGAAGCGCACATGCCGGTCGCCGAGCGAGCGCGGGTCGAGCTTGAAGCTCTTGATGTCGTTGTGCTCCAGGTAGTGGAAGGCGCGGTAGATGTACTGCCGTCGGTCTTCCATGGTGTCGTGGGAGACACCTTTGTCCTTGACCGCGTGGCGGAAGTTGTTCTGGACGAACAGCGCGTTCAGGACGAAGCCTCGCCTGCCGATCTGAATCGGCAGGGTGCGCAGGTTGACGGTGCGCGGGTCGAGGTCACGCATGGTGGTGCTCCGTTCAGGCCGCTGGCGCGGCCAGTGGGCGGGTGGGTTCGTGCGGCACCGTCCCGCCGGTGCCAGGCGCATTCAGGGTTCTCAGGGTTCGCGCTTGCCGTCATCGGCATGGGCGCAGGCCAGTCGTAAAAGTGATCGCCCAAACACGGCGTCTGGCGCCGTGGCAGCCCGCTCAAGGCGGGGCGCAGGGGAATGGCCACGTTGGTGGCCACGCTGCGCAGCAGGTGCATGGGCGTCACCCATGCTGAAGCGCTCGGGGCGCTTCAGGGCTTCACGATCTGCCGCATGGCCTGAGTGCGCCAGTGCCACCTGGCGCGCCATGCGTGCGTGCACACCGGCGAACCCGATCGTGTCGGTGTTCGTCGGCGCCTTGTAGGCGCGCACGCAGCAGTCGTTGGGGAGTCTTCCAGCAGGCATCGCGTGCCCGCTGCAGTTGCGCGATCAGGGTCGCGCGCATCAAGCCCGCGTGGCTCGGGGGCCGGGGGCTTGCAGGTCAGCATCGACCAAGGTCGCTGCCGCCGTCGTCATCGGCTGTCGGGTTGACAGGCCGGGGATCAGAGCCCGAAGGCTCGTGCACCCGAAGGTGCTCTGGAGGGCTTGCCATTCGCGCTCGATGCGCCCGGTGGGCCAGCTGCCCGGTGCCAAAGGCGATGCAAGCATGCGCGAAGGTCGCCGCCCTTGCAAGCGCGAAAAGTGCCGTTACGGCGCCAATACCTGCGTGAGACCTGCAAGCCCCCTGGGGTTGACGAATGGATTCCATACCTCTCTCTCCGAAGCCTGATCGTGCCGGACTTGCTGGTCGGGTCGCAGACGCACCGGAAACGAACCTGAGGGCCGAAACAAGCGATCGGACAGCCGTATCACTCGGGCTGCAGCCCCACTTCGCTGAAGCAAATCGTGCCGCTGAGCGTGGCCCCGGGAATCGACGGCCGATTTCCGGGGGGACTTCGACCCGCCTTTCGAGTGGACGTGATTGGCCGCGTTGGCAACAGTAGAGCCATGTCGGCACCACGGCTGCTGGAGGTCCCATGGGTAGCACAGTCAGGGCCATTGATCTCGGCTTCGGCCACACGAAGTTCACCACCGTCAACGCGAGCGGCGAGCTCCGATACGCCAGCTTTCCTTCGCTGGCCCTGGCCAGCGTCGATCCGCACACCGCACGCCCGCTGCTGGCGCCGCGGCGGACGGTGTCGGTGCGGGTGGGCCAGTTTTTCTACGAGGTGGGGCCGGATGTGTTGTCGGTCGGCGCGCGCAGCAAACCCATCCTGTCGGTCGAGGGCTACACGCAATCGGCCGATTACAAGGCCTTGATGCTCGGCGCACTGAACTACATGCAGGCCGACGAGATCGACGTGCTGGTAGTGGGTCTGCCGGTCTCCGAGTTCACTGCTCGCAAATCGGCGCTGGAACGCCTGTGCGTGGGTGAGCATGACGTGGGCAAGGGCCGCAAGGTGCGGGTGCACAAGGCGCTGGTGGTGGCGCAGCCGCAAGGTGCGCTGGTGGCCTATGCCGAGGAGCATGGCCTGCTGGACCAGATCGGTCAGCAGGAAAACCTGATCATCGATTGCGGCACACGCACGCTGGACTGGTTGACGGCACGCGGCCTGCGCCTGGTGGCCAACCGCAGCTACTCGGCGCAGTACGGCGTGCACGATGTGGTGTCGGCGATCTGCGACGCCATCTCGCGCGAGATCGGCGAGCGCTACGACGAACCGCACACCGTGGACGAGGCCTTGCGCACCGGCAGGAGCCTGACGACCTACGGCAAGGCTCGCGAGATCCAGCGCTACATGCCCATCGCCGAGCGCATTGCCGTCGAAGGCATCCAGGCCTTGACCAATTCCATTGGCGGCAAGTACCGCTTCGCCAACATCGTGCTGAGCGGTGGCGGCGCGCATCTCTTCCGAAAGGCGCTGCGGGACGCCTTCAAGAAGCAGCCGGTGCTGGAACTGGCCGACCCGTTCTACGCCAACGTGCGCGGCTTCCAGCGTGCCGGCGTCGACCGACTGCGCGCCCAGGCCCCCACCGATGCCAGCCAAGGAGCACACCATGAAGCGCAGTGAAGTTGACGATGAAGCGCCTGGCCCGGCGAGTGCGGGCCGCGACGAGCCGATGCTGGAGTTCTACGCCCAGGTGGGCGCCTGGCAGCACGGCCCGCTGTATGAAGACCTGGCAAGGCTGCCGAAGGGCCGGCGCCGTGCCGAGCGCTTCCGCACGCTGGCCTACCTGGGCGTCCTGGTCGAACAGGAAAGGCGCGGTGGAGAGGCCAAGCATGGCGCACTGCTCAGGCCGGCATCGCCACCTGCCAGCCCGTCGGCCGGCGGCATCTTCGACGATCCACTGCCGGAGTAGCCGACGGTGCAAGCCTTGACCGCAGCCAAACCCATGGGACTTTCAGGTGAACCTTCGCCTGGGAGTCCCCATGTACGTCCTGGAAACGCTGACCGGTCGTCTCATCGAGGCGCGCCGCTACCTCAACCGCATCCCCGGCCTGCGCGACGACGATCCCTCGCGCGAGCGCTGGGAGCTGTGGCTGGCCGACGCCAGCAATCGCGAGCACAAGATCGTCGTCTACAGCCGTTGCATGCCGGCGCGTGCGGGCCATGCCGTCACAGTCATCCACTACGGCGGGCGTGGCGTGGGCCTGTACAACCTGAGCATCGGCATGCGCGTGAACTTCGTGCTGGAGAATCCGATCGCGCTGCTTCGGAGCATCGATGTCGTGGTCATCGTGTTCGGATCGTTCGGCGCGCTGATGCTCGGCGCCTACTGGCATCCGATGGTCCTGCTGATCGGCTTGCCGCTGCTGGCGCTGTACGGCCCGGTGGCGATGCTGAGCCGCCGCCACTACCAGGTCAGCCTGGCCAACCAGGTCGAAGAGATGCTGGACCCGATTCAGGTGGAAGACGTCGTCAAGCCCTTCAAGCCGCGCCGCTGAAACCACCTGCAGCCCGTGTAGGGTCGGGTTGTGGCCCGACCAGCGAGCCTGCTTGGCAGGCGCCGAAGACGGGCGTAGATTCACTGCGCACGGGCATGCGCACCTTGCCATGCCCTCCGCCCTATCCACCGCATAGGGCGGCGTTAGCGGTCGTGACCCGCACTTCAATCGAATCGCCCCGCCCGGGGCGCATCCCCCCATCCGGCTTGAATCGCGCGCCAGGCGAATTTCTGGACTCGGCGTGTGGCTGGCCTGTGGCCCATCGACGGCCAAACCTTTGAACCTTGGCCTGCAAGGCCGAAGCGGAGCACCACCATGACGAAGAGCCCTGTCATCGCCGCCATCGACGCCGGTTGCGGCTTCACGAAGTTCAGCAAGCTGCGCCCAGGCCAGCATGCGGACATCGAAGTCTTCCCGTCGCTCACGGACATCGTCTTTCACGACAGCCGCTGCAGCAGGCTCAGGTCCCCGCGGCGCAATGCCCTGATCCCCTTCGGTGCCCACCTGGTCGAGGTGGGCCCGGACATCGAAGCGGCACTGGGCGATGCGATCTTTCACTTGCAATCAGAAGGCTTTGCGGCCACCGACGACTACCGCGCCTGCGTCGCCGGCGCGCTGGCCTTCATCGAGGAGCCCTTCATCGACTTGCTGGTGCTGACCGTGCCCATGCGGGAACGCGATGCCCTGGAGCCGCAGATCCGCGACTGGCTGAGTCGACCGGTGCGCACCGCGGCCAACGCCAGCGTCACCGTGGCACGCGTGGAAATATTGGCCCAGACCGCGGCCAGCGCCATCGAATGGCTTGACTCGCCCGAGCTCGACGAGACGCAGGTGTCGTTGGTGCTGGTGGCGGGCTTCGGCAGCCTGGAATGGGCGCTGTACCGCGGCCGTGACCTGGAGCCACTGGCCGGCGGCACCGAATACCACGGCGTTGCCAACCTGCTGCGCACCGTGGACGACCAGATCGGCCAGGGTTCCCCCAGCGGCGACGGCCGGCTCGATGCCATTGATCAAGCGCTACGCCATGGCAAGCCCGTGCGGGCGAGCGGACAACTGCATGACCTGCAGCTTCACTGGCCGTGGATCCATGGCCGGGCCCGCCGGATGCTGGGCGGCATCACGCAAGCACTGACCGAACTGCCGACCCCGCAGAGCGTGTGGGTGGCTGGCGGCGGCGCTGCCTACTTCCTGCAGGCCGCGGAAGGCCTGTTCCATCGGCAGTCCGTGCACGTGGCCGCCGAGCCGATGCACGCGTGCGTGCGCGGCATGTGCCTGTACGGCAAGCGCCGTCTGATGGCCGACCTCGACGCCCTGCGCGCCTGATCCACCGCGAAGCGAACCCATCCCACCCTACACCCCGTGCGCGAGGCGCCCGCGGGGACGACTGTGAACTTGACGCCTCTAGCGACCGTGCGATCTTTGATCTGACGCCGGCCGCGAAGCAGCAGATCCAACTGACCCGGCTGCGCGCAGCCAGGAAGGCACGGACATGACTGCAGTGACACCTCTCTTCTACGACCTGCGCGAGACGGCGACGATGCTGCGCGTGGACTACTCCACCGCCTGGAACCTGGTGAACACCGGCCAGCTGAAAGCGATGCAGATCGGCCGGCGCTGGAAAGTGACCCAGGCCGCCATCGATGCCTTCGTGCAGCAAGGCACCGAGGCCGTGCAGCTACGGGCGCAGGGCCATCGCGACGCATGTGAACGCATTGGAGGCAGGAAATGGGCATCCTCAAACGAGGCACAACCTGGTGGATCGACATCACCGCGCCAGGTGGCCAGCGCGTTAGACAGTCGGCTGAGACAACTGACCGCAAGGCCGCGAAGGAACTCCACGACCGGCTGAAGCACGACCTGTGGCGCCAGGCCAAGCTGGGCGACAAGCCACGCTACACCTGGGAAGACGCGGCCCTGCGCTGGCTGAACGAGCAGGGCCACAAGGCGTCGATCCGCGACGACGCGAAGAAGATCGAGTTCCTCACTCCGTTCTTCAAGCGCCTGCCGCTGACCGAGCTGACCTGGGACCGCATGCAGGCCGTGGTGGAGGGCCAGAAGGGCGACAAGGCACCGGCCACGCGCAACCGCTACTACCAGTTGCTGCGGTCCATCCTGCGGCGGGCCATGCGCGAGTGGAACTGGATCGACAGCGTGCCCACCATCCGGCTGCACCGCGAGCCCGAGGGCCGGGTGCGCTACCTCACGCCCACCGAGATCGACACCTTCCTGCGCAACCTGCCCGAGCACCTGGGTTCACTGACGCGCTTCACCATCGCCACCGGCCTGCGGCGCGCCAACGTGCTGGGCCTGAAGTGGAGCCAGATAGACATGCAGCGCCAGGTGATGACCGTGGCGGCCAGCGACATCAAGAGCCGCAAGACCCTAGGCATACCGCTCAACGCCACGGCCATGGAGATCCTGCGCGCGCAGATCGGCAAGCACGACGAATACGTCTTCGTCTACAAGGGCAAGCGGCTGAACGCCACGGTGAACACCGCCTGGCGCAACGCGCTGAAGAAATCGGGCATCGAGAACTTCCGCTTCCACGACACCCGCCACACCTGGGCCAGCCTGCTGATCCAGAACGGCGTGCCCAAGGGCATGATCAAGGAGATGGGCGGGTGGAAGTCGGACTCGATGGTGGAGCGGTACGCGCACCTGGCGCCGGAGCATCTGGCGCGGCATGCGGCGGTGATCGACGAACTGCTGCGAAAGGACGTGGAGCCTACGCCTCTGCAGAGCGTCAAGCCGGTCAAGCGCACATAGAGTCGGGCTTCGCATCCATCGGGCTGCCGCCCTCCGTCCTCTCGCGCGCCCAGGCTCGTGCAAGTGCGATCACCTGGTCAATCGGGGTTCCGGCCTTCAGGGCCGCGGCCGGATGCTTGCCGCCGAGGGCCCCATGGTCGCGCAGCCAGAACATCAGCCTCTCGGTGTCATGGATCTGCGGCAGTGCGCGGCAGATCGCACCTGCGGTCAAACGATCCAGGCTCAGCAACGCCTCGGGGAAGTACTCGCCACCGTCGATGGCGATGCTGACCACCTCGCCACTTGCGGCGGCCGTCGCCAGGGTCTCCTGAGGGATGCCCCACGCCTGTGCCAGCTTCGGACCGGGCACGACGAGTCCTTCCTCGATCCACCGGGCCCGAGCCGCTGCGCCGCGGGCCTGAGCAGCTACCAGGCCGCCACGTGTCGACCCCTGATCCTCGATATCGCCGGGCAACTTCACGCGCAAAACTCCTGCAAGGAACTCACCGGGCGAAGAACATGCTGACAGTTCACTGTCGACGCGGGGCTCTGGAAGGGTAAGGCTTTTGAGCGGGAGCGCAATCGATGGCGGACACGCGATCGACCGCGTCGATCTCAGCCTCCATGGCGGCCATGGCCTCTTCGAGAGGGAGGCTTAGCCGCGGATCGTTCAGCGCGTCCTGGATCTCGGTGGCGAGCCATCGGCTGTGGGCTGCTGTCCGATGAACGGTTCGCATCAGTTTGGCTCGGCTGGCGTCGCTGGGGCTCATTCCGTTCACGTGGGTGGTCTTGTCTTGGCGACGGTTCTATCGCATTTAAGATGGAAGCATCATGCGCATTTGACTGCCCCGGCGCAACGGCCATGTGCGGCGGGAGCGAGACTCAGTAAGAATGATGGCGCGGATCGCCAGTCGTCCACCGAACTCGTGGTCCAGCGATTCGCGGTCTCCGCCAGGGACGCGGTGCGGCCCACGACAGCGTTGCGTCGAGGACTTTGGCCAGGGCGAGCCAATGGCGCAGCCGCCACCATGCGCCGCCTCGGCACAGTAGTCGCAAGCAAGCCGAATGAGCGACTTTAATGTTTATGTCAACTCGGGGCGTGCATAGCCGAACAGATGCGCTCCGTACGGTGCAGCTACAGCCCTACGCAGCCTTGCGCTTGGTCGGCGCTCTGTCAGCGCCCGCCACCACAACGTGGCCGGTGCTCTGGCGCACAAGAGTACCGTTCTTACCCGACAAGGCTCCCGCTCGCTTGGCCGTGGACTTGCCCAGGAACACTCCGCTCGCACTCTTAGGCTCGGCCGCGGCCATTTCGCGGACCTGATCCCGGGTGAACGCGCCTGAGGCAAACACACGCGCGGCTTTGTCCGCCATCCCCTGGGAGACGACGACAAACTTTCCGGGAGCAACTCGTACGCGCTTCATAGTGCAACCTTCACAGACAGGTACTTTACCGGACCCACCGCAGGGTGTCGAATGGCCCCCTCCAGCACCCGTTCGTAATACCGCACAAGGCACGGGAACGGCTCATTGAGTCGAACTTCCCTGAGGTCGAGCAGCAGGGCAACTGCACGGGCGAACTGGAAAGCTGTCGGCGCGGTGACGCCGCGGATTCCACGTGCGTAAGGCGTGCGCTCAAGGTATTCAAGCGACACATGGCCGCCCTTGACCTGGATGCGCCCGTAGCACATCGCGCGCGGGCGGCCCGCACGCACCATCGCGTACATCCAGGCGTCCTGGTGCCGCACTCGCGAGAAGAAGATTTCTTCCCAGTTCCAGTGCACCTTCCGCCTTGGCCCGCCGCCTCGCTCAAACTGCATCGCGGCTGCTCTGGCGATCGGCTGGCTGATCAACTGCAGTTGAAGATCCGGCCTACCGAGCGTCTGGGCCAACCAGGTGTTGGTCTGGTCCAGCGCAGCGGCCAGCACCTCGTTCTTGTTCGTGAGCATGCGGCCGGAATCATAGTTGGCCTCCCCGGTCACTACATCGCGCCCACGACGATCGCTGACCCGTCCACCTCGCTGAGAGGGAACCCTGTACTGACGAGGCGCCGACTTGTCGTCCGAGCGTGGAGACTCAAACTACACCGTGGTGAACTGCCCCATCATGCCAGTGTCCTCGTGCTCGAGGATGTGGCAATGAAACATGAGAACGGTCGGGCATGCCCAGGCGCCGGCGTTCGACTGACGCGTTGTGCACGTCCAGCGCCGCAACAGTGAACCCGGCCTCGCGAAGGTACCCAACCCAAACCGCGCAACAACTGCAGCTGCGGCTCTTGAACACCTGTACTTCGGCCCTCGGGGCAGCCGCCAGCGCGAAACCCGGCAGCGACGCGCCGATCACCACCACAGTCCCACGGCGCCAGTGGATCGTCTCTGAAACCGGCAGTCGCGGCGACCTCTGGCGAACGCAAACGAACGACAATTCGCTGACGACGAGGTTCAGGACATGGAAAAGCCGTTTCACCGCTTCACGGAGTTGTTTGCCCAACTCGGACTGCCCACCAGCGAGGACGGAATCCGTCAATTCATATCGACGCACCGGCCACTTCCCGGCGGCACCCGCATCGAGGACGCCGAGTTCTGGACGCAGTCGCAACGCCAGCTGCTGCGCGACCTCATCGGGCAGGACGCCGATTGGGCGGAGCTCGCCGACCAGTTGAACGCTGCACTTCACTCCTAGTCGCCGACGCCGTATCGCCCGGCGCGGCCATGCTCACAGGAACATGACGGCAAACGCGGCGAGCGCGCCGATCCCCATGCCGATCGCGTACCCGCGCAGCACGGGCCGCCCCACCGCGGCGCCACCGGTGGTCCAGGCGATGCCGGCCTTCGTGCCCATGTTGACCAGCGTGGTCAGCCCGATCGCCACGACGGTGGTTCCCACGCTCAAAGCACCGTTTGCCTGTGCGCGCGACATCGAGATCACCGTCGCATCGACGTCGGCCAGCCCGGAGACTGCCGCCAAGGCGTAGATGCCGGCATCTCCCAGCCATTGCCTTGCCGCCGGCACCAGCACCGCCATGGCAGCGAGGAAACCGCCGAACGCCAGCGCGGTGCCCAGGTCGAAGGTCGCGACGGGCTCGACCTCCTCGACAGGGCCTGCGGACTTCAGTTGTCGACGCCAATGCCAGCTGGCCAACAGAATCAGGGCCGAGCCCGTGACCAACATCGGGACGCCCAGGCGTTGCAGCAGCGATGGCTGAATCAACGCGACCAGCACCGCCATGCGCAGGAACATCACGCCGCAGGCGGCCAGGGCTCCCGCGGCCGCGGCATCCGCCAGGGCAGGCTGACGGCGCGCCTGCCGAGCGAGCGCGAGCGTCGCCGCAGTCGACGACGCCAGCCCGCCGAGCAGGCCCGTCAGGAAGATGCCGCGTTGCGCGCCGGTTAGCCTCATCGCGAAGTGACCTGCCAGCGAAAGCCCTGCAATCAGAACCACCGCCCACCAGAGTCGGTACGGATTCAGCGCTTGATAGGGCCCGTATCCGGCGTCCGGCAGGTTGGGCAGGATGACCACCGACAGGACGAGCAATTGCAGAGCCGCGCTGAGCTCACGAGACTCGACGCGTTGCAGCCATGCGTGCAGCGTCGGCTTCAGGTTCAGCAGCACCGTCGTGACCACCGCGGCCGCCAGCGCCAAGGCCGGCGCGCCGCGTGCCGCCAGCACGCCCAGCATGAAAGCCAGCAGGGTGGCGACTGCCGTCGTCACGCTCAGATTGCCCGTCTTCCGGGCGGCCTCACGGTACGACACGGCCAGCAGCAGCGACAGTCCGACGAATCCGCCGGGCAGGATCCAGGCACCCAGGTCCGCGGCGAGAGATCCCAGCACACCACCCAGGAGACCGACCAGCGCGAAGGTGCGAAGCCCTGCCACGCGGCCGCCTTCGGCCAGATCGCGATCTCGCCAACCGCGCTCGACGCCGATCAAGAGACCCACTGCAAGCGCTGCGACGAGACCTTCTGCCGTCGTCCAGGTTTCGATCGATGCCGTTGTCATGCTGCTTCAGCCCCGGCCGGGCAGTGTCCGTCCGATGGAAAGCGTTCCATGCAGATGGCGTCTCGCGAGCCACGCCACCAGCGGAGGGAGGATGAACCACTGGACCAAGGGCGCGAGCCCGACCCCAAGTCCGGGCACGACCGGCATCAATGCCGAGTACGACCACGCCTGCACCCACCAGCCCCGCGTCGCGAACCACTCGATGCCGACCGTCACGACGATGCCGGTCGTGCTCAATCGTGCCAGGTCGGCGGCGGTCGGCGCGAGAAGCCAGCGTCGATCGCCGGCGAACCAACTGGCGAGCCCGTGCGCGACGAGCATGATCGCCGCATCCCCGACCGTCGCCTGGAGACAGCTCAGGACGACGATGAGATGTGGCGCCTGCGCGTGACCCGCGAACAAGGGCGCTTGCAGCATCTCCCAGGGGAAGTTCACCAGCAGGGCAAACAGCGCGATGCTCGCCTCGGGCGCGATCGCCCGGAGCGCGCTGGCTCCTCCCGTGAGCGGCACCTGAGCCATCAGCCCCGATGACTCGCGAAGACCGTGGCCTGTTCCGCCGCATCGACCAGCAGAACCTGATAGGGCTCGTGCCGACCAGGTACTTCCATGCCCGGCGCTGAAGCGGGCATGCCCGGCACGGCCAGACCCAGGGCCTTCGGCCGCGTGTCCAGCAGTCGCCTGATGTCCGCTGCCGGCACATGTCCCTCGAGGACGTAGCCCCCGACCGTTGCCGTATGGCAGCTGCCGTAGCGATCGGGCATGCCAAGCCGCCTGCGCTCGACAACCGCGCTGTGAACATCCACCACGGCGACGCCGAAACCGGCCTCTCGCAAATGTCTGACCCACACCGCGCAGCATCCGCAGGATCGGCCCTTGAACACCTGGATCTCGTCAGCGGTCGTTTTCGAGCGCGCGGCCCACGGCGCAAGTGCGACCAGGGTGCCGGTCCATTGCAGGATCTCGCGACGTTTCATGATTTCCTCCTCAGGTAATCGGGGCGGGCTCGACCAACTCGGTGCGCGTGGCATCCCCGACGGACGAGTCCGCCGAGGCGCACCGGCGCGCCTCCCGCTTCAGCTGCCACTGCTTGACCAGGGCATACAGCGCCGGGATCACGCCCAGCGTGAGGATCGTGGACGAAATCATGCCGCCGACCATCGGTGCGGCGATGCGGCTCATGACTTCGGAGCCGGTGCCACTGCCCCACATGATCGGCAGCAGGCCGGCCATGATGGCCACCACCGTCATCATCTTCGGCCGCACGCGCTCGACCGCGCCTTCCATGACCGCGCCGTAGAGGTCGGACGGGCCCGGAACACGCCCCTCGGCTCGGCAGCGCTCGCGTGCCTGTTCCCAGGCATGGTCGAGGTAGATCAGCATCACGACGCCGGTCTCGGCCGCGACGCCGGCCAGCGCGATGAAGCCCACGGCGACGGCCACCGACAGGTTGTAGCCCAGCCACCACATCAGCCACACGCCGCCCACCAGCGCAAAGGGCACCGACAGCATGACGATCAGCGTCTCGGTCAGTCGCCTGAAGTTCAGGTACAGCAGCAGGAAGATCGTCAGCAGGGTGACCGGAATGACGATCTTCATCTTCTGGACGGCGCGTTCCATGTACTCGAACTGGCCGCTCCATGTGATGTAGTAGCCCGGCGGGAACTTCACCTGGTCGGCCACCGCCTTGCGCGCGTCGGCCACGTACGAGCCGATGTCGCGGTCGCGGATGTCGACGAAGATGTAGGCCGACAGCAGCGCGTTCTCGGTGCGGATGCCAGGGGTCCCCCGCGCGACCGTCACCTTCGCGACCTGGCCGAGCGGCACCATCGCACCGCCCATCGTGGGCACCAGCACCTCGCGCTCGATCTGCTCCGGGTGCGTGCGCAGCTCGCGCGGGTACCGCACCGTCACGCCGAAGCGTTCGCGCCCCTCGACCGTCGTCGTGACCATCTCGCCACCGAGCGCAGTCCCGATGATGTCCTGCAGTTCACCGACCGAAAGGCCATAGCGGGCCAGTGCCTCGCGGTTGGGTTCGATGTTCAGGTAGCTGCCCCCCGTTAGGCGCTCCGCGAAGGCCGAAGTCGTGCCGGGCACCGCCTTGACCACCGCTTCGATCTGCTTGGCGAGCTTCTCCATCTCGCCGAGATCCTTGCCGAAGACCTTGATGCCGATCGGCGTGCGAATGCCGGTGGACAGCATGTCGATGCGTGCCTTGATCGGCATCGTCCAGGCATTCGACACACCCGGGAACTGCAGCGCCTTGTCCATCTCGGCGATCAGCTTGTCGGTGGTCATGCCGGGCCGCCACTCTTCCTGCGGCTTCAGGTTGATCACGGTTTCGAACATCTCGATCGGCGCTGGGTCTGTCGCGGTGTTCGCACGGCCTGCCTTGCCGTAGACCGAACTCACCTCCGGGAAGCTCTTGATGATCTTGTCCTGGGTTTGCAGCACCTCGGCTGCCTTGGTGATGGACATACCCGGCAGCGAGGCCGGCATGTACAGCAGCGTGCCTTCGTTGAGCGTCGGCATGAACTCGCTGCCGAGCTTCGAGGCGGGGAAGTAGGTCAATGCCATGGCGATGACGGCCAGCGCGATGGTCAACTTCTTCCAGCGCATCACGCCGGCGATGATCGGGCGGTACACCCAGATCATGAAGCGGTTCAGCGGATTCTTCGCTTCCGGCATGATCTTGCCGCGGATGAACAACATCATCAGCACGGGCACCAGCGTCACCGACAGCAGAGCCGCACCGGCCATCGAGAACGTCTTGGTGTAGGCCAGCGGCGCGAAGAGCCGCCCTTCCTGCGACTCGAGCGTGAAGACCGGCAGGAACGACACCGTGATGATCAGCAGCGAGAAGAACAGCGCCGGTCCCACCTCCTTGCAGGCGTCGAGCATGGCATCCGCGCGCTGCCTGACCGTGTGGACGGCCGGCAGCCGCTCGAGGTGCTTGTGCGCGTTCTCGATCATCACGATCGCCGCGTCGACCATCGCGCCGATGGCGATCGCGATGCCACCCAGGCTCATGAGGTTGGAGTTCATGCCCAACAACTTCATCGCGATGAACGAGATGAGCACACCCACCGGCAGCATGAGGATGGCAACCAGCGCCGAGCGCACGTGCATCAGGAACACGACGCAGACCACGGCAACGATCAGGCTCTCCTCGATCAGCGTGCGCTTGAGCGTGTCGATGGCCCGGTGGATCAGGTCCGAGCGGTCGTAGACGGCATGGATCGACACACCGTCAGGCAGCCCCGCGGAGATCTCGGCCACCTTTGTCTTGAGGTTGTGGATCACCTCCAGCGCGTTCTGCCCGAAGCGTGACATCGCGATGCCGGAGACGACCTCGCCTTCGCCGTTCAGCTCCGACAGGCCGCGCCGCTCGTCGGGTGCCATCTCGACGCGTGCGACGTCCCGGATCAGCACCGGCGTGCCGCCCTCGCTCTTGAGCACCAGGGTTTCGATGTCGTTCTTGCCGCGCAGATAGCCCTTGCCGCGGACCATGAACTCGGTCTCGGCCATCTCGACCACGCGGCCGCCCACGTCGCGGTTGGAGTCGCGGATGACCTGAGACACCTTCATCAGCGGAATGCCGTAGCTGCGCAGCTTGAGCGGATCGACCGTGACCTGGTAGGTCTGCACGAAGCCGCCCAGCGAAGCGACCTCGGCCACACCGGGCGCCTTGGTGAGCTGGTAGCGCACATACCAGTCCTGGATGGTGCGCAGTTCCGCGAGCGTGCGGTCCTTGGCCAGCAGCGCGTACTGGTACACCCAGCCGACGCCGGTGGCATCAGGCCCGAGCGAAGGCGACACGCCCTTGGGCAGTCGCCCGGACGCAAAGTTCAGGTACTCCAGCACCCGGCTGCGCGCCCAGTAGATGTCGGTCCCGTCTTCGAAGATGACGTAGACGAACGAGGCCCCGAAGAACGAGAAGCCGCGCACCACCTTCGACTTCGGCACCGCCAGCATTGCGGTGGTCAGCGGGTAGGTCACCTGGTCCTCGACCACCTGGGGTGCCTGGCCCGGGTACTCGGTGTAGACGATGACCTGCACGTCGGACAGGTCGGGCAAGGCGTCCAGCGGCGTCTTCAGAACGGCCAGGATGCCACCGATGATGATGAACAGTGTTGCGAGCAGGACCAGGAAGGGATTCCTTCCGGACCACTGGATGATCTTGGACAGCATGGCGCCCCCTGCTCAGTGGCCGGAGTGGGTGGATTTGCCCGCATTTGCCGCCGGTGCGGCCGGCTTGGCCTGCGGCGCTACGTTGGGGACTGCTCCGGTCGGGGCGATGGACGTCACGACGAAGTCACCCGGCTGCCGTTCGACGAACTCGAATCGCACGGCCTGACCCGGCTTGAGGCCACTCAGCAGCGACGCGTTGGCGGCCTTGAACTCCATCGTCATGGCCGGCCACTTCAGCGTGGCGACCGGACCGTGGTTGAGGCTCAGCGTGCCGTTCTTTGCGTCGACGCTGTCGACCGTGCCTTCGGCCTTGTGGCCGACCGCCGCCGGCGGCACCGACTTTGCCGGCGTCTCCGGCGCCGCTGGTGCAGCG
>CAXDTK010000021.1:0-32998 GCA_963992225.1 uncultured Comamonadaceae bacterium
GATAGGAGTCCGTCTCGTGGGCTCGGAGATGTGTATAAGAGACAGGTCAACTAGGATGGCCGCATGCCCCGCAACGCCACCAGCCCCGAGCCCCAGTACCTCAAGGTCAAGAACCACCTGCGCGAGGGCATCGCCGGCGGCCACTGGGTGGCGGGCGACCTGCTGCCCAGCGAAGGCGCGCTGGTGGCGCAGTTCGAGGTCAGCCGCATGACCGTGAACCGGGCGCTGCGCGAGCTGGTGCAGGAGGGGCTGATCGAGCGCGTGCAGGGGGTGGGCAGCTTCGTCGCGCAGCTGCACCGCATCTCGTCGACGCTGAACGTGCGCGACGTGCACGAGGAGATCCTGGAGCGTGGCGGCCAGCACGAGGCCCGCGTGCATGCGCTGACCCGCGGCAAGGCCACGCCGCAGCAGGCCGCCGAGCTGGGCCTCAAGCGCGGCGCGCCGGTGTTCCTCAGCCTCATCACGCACCTGGAGAACGGCGTGGCCATCCAGTGCGAGGAGCGGGCCGTCAACCCGGCCTGCGCGCCCGACTATCTTTCACAGGATTTCACGCGCATCACGCCGACGCATTACCTGCTGGAGGTGGCGCCGCTGTCGGAGGCGCGCTACATGATCGAGGCCGCGCTGCCCGGCGAGGTCGAGGCCAAGCTGCTGGGCATCCACCGGCGCGACCCCTGCCTGGTCGTCAAACGCATCACCTACAGCCGCGGTGTGGCGGTCACCGCCGTGAAACTCACCCACCCCGGCGCACGTTACCAATTGCAAGGGAGCTTCTCTGCATGAGATCCACCGCCCGGAGCTGCGAAAGAATGCGCAGTTCCTCGCAGAGTGGGCCCGAATCAAGGGTAAGAACATGAGTTGGAGCAGGGTCAGCGCGGCCGACGTCGAGCCGCAGGCCTGGAAGAACAAGGGTGGGACGACGCGCGAGCTGCTCGCCTGGCCGCATGCACATGACTGGGCGCTGCGCGTCAGCGTGGCGCGCATCCAGCGGGACGGGCCGTTCTCGGCCTTCCCCGGCGTGCACCGCTGGCTGGCCGTGGTGCGCGGTGCCGGCCTGCGCCTGTTCGACTGGCCGCAAAGCATGGGCGACGAGCCGCTGCGTTTCGATGGCGGCCTGGCGCCCGAGGCGGAGCTCATTCAGGGCGAGACCGAGGTGTTCAACGTGATGGAGCGCCGCGGCAACCTGGAGGTCGAGCCGGCCAGCCATGTGCTGCTGCCGCGCACGCCCTGGGTGGGGCTGTTCACCGTGGAAGGCGGGCTGCTGGAGCATGGCCACCGCGCGATGCCGCTGGCGCCGCTGACGCTGGCCTGGTGCGAGGCGCCGGCGCCGCAGAGCTGCGTGTTCACCGGTCCCGACGCCACTGGCGGCCACGCCTGGTGGCTGACCTGGAGCGCGGAGTGATGCAGCTCTGGCGCGGTGGCCGCCTGGCCACGTTGGCGGGTGAACGGGGCTGGGGCCTGATCGACGACGGCGCCTTGCTGGTCGAGCGCGACCGGTTGCGCTGGGTCGGCCCGGTGGCCGAGCTGCCGGCCGAGGCTGCCGGGGCGGAGGTCATCGAGCTGGGGGGCGCCCTGGTCACGCCCGGGCTGGTCGACTGCCACACCCACCTGGTGTACGGCGGCAACCGCGCGCTGGAGTTCGAGCAGCGCCTGCTGGGCGCCAGCTATGCCGACATCGCCAGGGCCGGCGGCGGCATCCGCTCCACCGTCGCCGCCACGCGCGCCGCCAGCGAGGCCGAGCTGCTGGCCAGCGCCACCCGGCGCGCCCTGGCGCTGATGCGCGGGGGCGTGACGACGCTGGAGGTGAAGTCCGGCTACGGGCTGGACGCCGCCACCGAGGCCCGCATGCTGCGCGTCGCGCGGCAGCTGGCCGGCCTGGGCCTCACGGTGCGCACCACCTACCTGGGCGCCCATGCGCTGCCGCCCGAGTTCGCCGACGCCGACGACTACATCGCCGCCGTCTGCCTGTGGCTGCCCGACCTGGTGAAGGCCGGCCTGGTCGACGCGGTGGACGCCTTCTGCGAGCACATCGCCTTCAGCCTGGCCCAGGTCGAACGGGTCTTCGAGGCCGCAGGCCGGCTGGGCCTGCCGGTCAAGCTGCATGCCGAGCAGCTCAGCGACCAGGGCGGCGCCCAGCTCGCGGCGCGCCACCGGGCGCTGTCCTGCGACCACCTCGAATACCTCGGCCCGGCCGGCGTGCAGGCGCTGGCCGAGGCCGGCACCGTCGCGGTGCTGCTGCCCGGCGCCTTCTACGCGCTGCGCGAGACGCGGCTGCCGCCCGTCGCGGCGTTGCGCGAGGCCGGCGTGCCCATCGCGCTGGCCACCGACCACAACCCCGGCAGCTCGCCCACGCTGTCGCCGCTGCTGATGCTGAACATGGCCTGCGTCTTGTTCGGTCTGACGCCCGAGGAGGCGCTGCGCGGCATGACCGTGCACGGCGCCCGCGCGCTGGGCCTGCACGACCGCGGCCAGCTGGTGGCCGGCCAGCGGGCGGACTTCTGCCTCTGGGATGGCGCGCACCCGCGCGAGCTGGCAGCATGCTTCGGTCATGACCCGCTGATCGCGCGGGTACACCACGGACGCCAGGGAGGCGCATGAGTGTTTTCAGCCTGCAGCAGGGCCGCGTGCCCCTGCTCATCAGCCTGCCGCATGTCGGCACCGAAATTCCACCCGAGCTGGCCGAGCGCCTGGTGCCGCGCGCCCTTATCAGCGAGGACAGCGACTGGCACCTCGAGCGGCTGTACCGGCCGCTGGCCGAGCAGCTCGGCGCCAGCCTCATCGTGCCGCGCTACAGCCGCTACGTGGTGGACCTGAACCGGCCGCCGGACGACCAGCCGCTGTACCCCGGCGCGTCCGGCGGCACCGGCCTGGTGCCCACGCGCTTCTTCACCGACGACCCGCTCTACCGCGACGGCGCGGAGCCCGACGCCGCGGCCATCGCCGCGCGCCGCGAAGCCTACTGGCGGCCCTACCACGAGGCGCTCGCGGCCGAGCTGGCGCGGCTGCGCGCCGCGCACGGCCATGCGCTGCTGTTCGACGGTCACAGCATCCGCTCCGAGTTGCCCTGGCTGTTCGAGGGCGAGCTGCCCGCGCTCAACCTGGGCACCGCCGACGGCGCGGCCTGCGCGCCGGCGCTGACCGCGCGGCTGGGCGAGCTGCTGGCCGGCCAGCAGCGCTTCAGCCATGTGGTGAACGGCCGCTTCAAGGGCGGCTACATCACGCGCCACTACGGCCGCCCGGCCGCAGGAGTGCAGGCGGTGCAGCTGGAGATGGCGCAGCGCTGCTACATGGACGAGGCGCTGGACCCGCGCCGGGCCTACGACGAGGCCGCGGCCGCCGTGGTGGCGCCGCTGCTCGCACAGCTGCTGGAAGGGATGCTGGCATGCCGTCCATGAAACGCCTGCACGCGCCGCTGGCCTGGGTGGACGGCCGCTGGCAGCGCGACGTGCTGCTGACCGTGAACGCCAGCGGCCACTGGGCCGAGATCGCCGTCAATGCCGAGCTGCCGCCCGACGCCGAGCGGCTGGCCGGGCCGCTGATCCCCAGCCTCGTCAACGCCCACAGCCATGCCTTCCAGCGCGCCTTCGTGGGCCTGGCCGAGCGCCGCGAGGCCGGCCAGGACGATTTCTGGAGCTGGCGCGACCGCATGTACGCGCTGGCGCTGCGCATCTCGCCCGAGCAGCTGCGCGCCGTGGCCAGCCAGCTCTACGCCGAGCTGCTGCGCGGCGGCTACACCCAGGTCTGCGAGTTCCACTACCTGCACCATGCCGCCACCGGCCAGGTGCTGGACGACGAGCTGGACATGGCCTGGGCCCTGGCGGCCGCGGCCGAGGACGCCGGCATCGGCCTGACGCTGCTGCCGGTGGTCTATACGCGCAGCGGCTTCGGCGCAGGCGGGCTGCGCCCCGACCAGCACCGCTTCGCCGCCGATGCCGACTGGGCCTGGCGGGCCTGCCAGCGCGTGATGGCCGCGGGCCTGCCGCGCGTCAATGCCGGCGTGGCGCTGCATTCGCTGCGCGGCGCGACGCCGGGCGACATCACGCGGCTGCGCGAGCTGATCGGCGGTGCCGACCTGCCGGTGCACATCCATGTCGCCGAGCAGACGGCCGAGGTGGCCGATTGCCTGGCCGCCACCGGCCTGCGCCCGCTGCAGTGGCTGGCCGAGCACGGCCACCTGGACCCGCGCTGGCAGCTGGTGCATGCCACCCACGCCCAGGCCGCGGAGATCGAGGCCGTGGCGCGCAGCGGCGCCGGCCTCGTGATCTGCCCCAGCACCGAGGCCAACCTGGGCGACGGCGTGGCCGACCTGCCGGCCTGGCTGGCGCAGGGCGTGCCGTTGACCGTGGGCTCCGACAGCCAGGTGTCGCGCGGCTGGGTGGAGGAACTGCGCTGGCTGGAATATGGCCAGCGCCTGGTGCTGCGCCAGCGCAATGTCGCGGCGGCGCCCGGCTCACAGCCGTCCAGCGCGGCCCGGCTGTTCGATGCCGCCGTGACCGGCGGCGCGCGCGCGGCCGGCTTCGCCGCCTGGGGCCTGACGCCCGGCGCCCGCGCCGACGCGCTGGTGCTCAACCGCGAGGCCGACGCGCTGCGCGGCCTGCCCGACGAGGCGCTGCTGGACGCGGTGGTGTTCGGCAGCAACGGCTCGCCCTGGCAGTCGGTCTGGGTGGCCGGCCGGGCCCGGCCCTGGCGCGCGCCGCAGCGGGTGGGTGACGCCTTCGAGGCGGCCATGCGCGCGCTGTGGTGCACGGAAGGCGGGCCGCAAGACTGACGCTTGGCGCCGGGGTGGCAACCGGCTAGTCTCGGGCCCAATTCCAATGGCGGAGGGGGCGGCGATGAAGCTGAGCGATTTCACGATCAAGGCCCGGCTGCTCGCACTCGCGGCGCTGGCCGTGCTGGGCATGGCGGTCGTCGGCTTGCAGGGGCTGCGCAGCCTCGCCCAGGCCAAGGAAGAGCTGGTGCACTACGTCGACAACGACGTCGAGTCGCTGTCGCAGCTGGCCGGCGTGCGCGCCGGGGTCGGCAACCTGCGGCGTTACGAGAAAGACCTGCTGATCAACCTGGCCGACGCCAAGGCCGTCGAGCGCTACCGCAAGGACTGGACCGCGACCTTCGACAAGGTCTCCACCAGCCTGGACAAGATCGGCGCGCTGGACCTGCCGGCCGACATGAAGCGCATGCCGGCCGAGCTGCAGGCGGCGCTGCAGGCCTACCGCAGCGGCTTCGTGGCCATCCAGGACCGCATGGCCCGGGGCGAGTTCGCCGACACCGCCGCGGCCAACCAGGCGATGGAGCCGGTCAAGGGGCCGGTGCGGGCGCTGGACAAGGCGCTGGCCGAGATGACCGGGAAGGTCGACGAGCATTCGGCGCGCCAGGTGGCGCTGCTGGACGAGCGCGAGCGCGACATCCGCCGCCGCCTGGTGGCCGTGGTGGTCGGCGCGGTGCTGCTGCTGGCCGGCTACACGGCCGTCAACATCCGCTCCATCCTGGCGCCGCTGGCGGCCGCGGTGAAGACGGCCGAGCGCATCGCCGGCCACGACCTCAGCCGGCCGGTGCGCGTCGAGGGGCGCGACGAGACCGCGGCGTTGATGCGCGGCGTGCAGGGCATGCAGGACTCGCTGGCCGAGGTGGTGTCGGGCGTGCGGCACAGCACCGACAGCATCGCCAACGCGTCGCGCGAGGTGGCCGTGGGCAGCCACGACCTCAGCACCCGCACCGAGCAGGCCGCCGCCAACCTGCAGCAGACGGCCTCGGCGATGGAGCAGCTGACGGCCAGCGTCACGCACAACGCCGAGTCGGCCCGCCAGGCCAACCGGCTGGCGGGCGACGCCGCCGAGGTGGCGCGCCGCGGCGGCGCGGTGGTCGACGAGGTGGTGCAGACCATGGGCCGCATCAGCGCGTCCTCGGCGCGCATCGGCGACATCATTGCCGTCATCGACGGCATCGCCTTCCAGACCAACATCCTGGCGCTCAACGCGGCCGTCGAGGCGGCGCGGGCCGGCGAGCAGGGCCGCGGGTTCGCGGTCGTGGCCGGCGAGGTGCGCACGCTGGCGCAACGCTCGGCCGAGGCGGCCAAGGAGATCAAGGCGCTGATCACGCAGAGCGGCGAGAACGTCGACAGCGGCGCCGCGCTGGTCGCGCAGGCCGGGCAGACCATGCACGAGATCATCTCGGCCATCGCCCGGGTCAGCAGCATCGTCTCGGAGATCAGCCATGCCACCGGCGAGCAGAGCACCGGCATCGGCCAGATCGGCCAGGCCATCGCCGGCCTGGACCGCATGACGCAGCAGAACGCCGCGCTGGTGGAGGAGTCGGCCGCCGCGGCGACCAGCCTGCAGCAGCAGGCCGACGAGCTGGCCCGCTCGGTGGCCGTCTTCAGGCTGGGTTGAGGGCGGCGTCCAGCGCCGCGGCCGGCCGCAGCGCGCCCACCTCGGTGCCACGCCAGTTGCGCAGCACCCCGTGGCTGTAGCCGCGCAGTAGCTCGTCCTCGGCCTTCAGCAGCGCCTGGGCGACGGCGGCCATGGCGGCCTCGGCGGCGCGGGCGGCGCCGTCGTCGATCTTCAGCGCCACGCCCAGGCCCAGCTCGGGCAGCGCGGCGCAGTACACGCCCTCGGCGCCGATCTTGCAGAACAGGCGCTCGCCCAACGCCTGCATCACCCGGGTGTCGAAGCGGTCGGTGCCGCCCACCATGAAGGGTGCCGCCGCGACCGCCCGGCGCAGCCGCCGCGCCGCGCGGGCGTGGGCGTCGGACAGGCCCTGGCCGGTGCCGCAGCGGGCGAAGGCCAGCGCCAGCGCGCGCAGCGGCAGCGCGAAGGTGGGGATGGAGCAGCCGTCGATGCCGCGCGGCGCCCGCTCGACGTCCACGCCGGTGGCGGCCGACAGCGCCGCCGACACCTCGCGCATGACCGGGTGCTCGGCGGCCACGTAGCCGCGCGCGAAGGCGGCGGGCTCGGCGCCCGCCTGCCGGGCCATCAGGCAGGCCACGCAGAGGAAGCCGCCGTGCTTGCCGGAGCAGTTGTTGTGCAGCGGCGTGGCGGCCTCGCCGCGCGCCGCCATGGCACGCAGCACGGGCTCGCGGCCGGGCCATTGCGTGCCGCACTCCAGCGCGTCGGCGTCCAGGCCCAGCCGGGCCAGCAGGCCGGCCGCGGTGGCCACATGCGCGGGCTCGCCGCTGTGCGAGGCGCAGGCCAGCGCCAGCTCGGCGTCGGTCAGCGCGAAGGCCTCGGCGGCGCCGCTGGCCACCAGCGGCAGCGCCTGCAGCAGCTTGACGGCCGAGCGCGGGAAGATGGGACGGTCGATGTCGCCCAGCGCGGTGTGGACGCCGCCGGCGGCGTCGACGATGGCCAGCGCGCCGGCATGGCGCGACTCGACGGTGGTGCCGCGCAGCACTTCGATGAGCAGGGGGTTCATCCCCGCAGTCTAGGAGCGTCGCGGCTCAGTTGACGTGCACGCGGTTGCGGCCGCTGCGCTTGGCGGCGTAGAGGGCGTCGTCGGCACGGCCGACCAGGCTGTCGGCCTGCAGCGGCGGCGGGCCGCCGGCAATGCCCACGCTGACCCGCACCATCAGGCCCGGCGTGATGGCCGCCCAATGGTGCTCGGCCACGGCCAGGCGCAGCCGCTCGCAGATCTCGGCCGCCTGCTGCGGCGCGATGCCCACCAGCACGGCCAGGAACTCCTCGCCGCCCACGCGGGCCAGCAGGTCGGCGCTGCGCAGGCGGTGGCGCAGCAGCTGGGCCAGCTGCTGCAGCACCGCGTCGCCGACGGCATGGCCATGGCTGTCGTTGATGCGCTTGAAATGGTCCACGTCCAGCGTCGCGACGCTGATGACCTGGCCGGCCATGCGGGCCCCTTCCACCAGCAGCGGCAACGCGAACTCGGCATGGCGGCGGTTGTGCAGGCCGGTCAGCACGTCCTCGTGGGCGGCACGGTCCAGCGCCATCGCATGCTCGCGCAGGCGTTGCTGCTCGTTCTCCAGATGAGTCGCGCGGGCGCGTTCGCGGCGGGCGTCGGCGGCGGCGCTGTCGGCGCGCGCCTGGGCCTGCTCCACCTGGTCTCGGATCAGGATGACCTCGGTCTGCAGCACCAGGTTGTCGCGGCGGATGCGGCGGTCCAGGCCGACCAGTTCTTCCAGCCAGGTCAGCGCCTCGCGGTACTGGCCGCAGGCCTTGTGCGTCTCGTACAGCGCCTGGACCAGCAGCCGGCGCAGCTTGGGCGGCGGCTCGGTGGCGGCATGCAGCAGCGCGTCCAGCAGCCGGGCGGCCTGCACCGGCTCGCCCTTCATGCGCAGGAAGATCGCGCGCTGCGCATCGGCCTCCAGCGCCAGCGTGCGGTAGCCATGGTCGTGGGCCAGGTGGCCGAACTCGTTGAGCAGCGGCAGCGCCTCGTCGAGCAGGCCGCCGGCCAGCAGCGCGTTGACAAGGTTGGACACCGCCACCGCCACCTGGAAGGGGCTGCCCGAGCGGCGCGCCAGCGCGGTCGCCTGCTCGGCGGTATGCCGGGCCTGGGTCAGCGCTTCGGCCAGCGCAGCGCGGTCGCCGCCGGTGCGCGCGTCCTCGACGCGCCGCAGCCAGAAATAGGCCAGGTTGTTGTGGCAGGAGAACAGCACCTCATCCGCGCCGGTGCGCGTGGCGATCTCCAGGGCCTGGTCGGTCGACGCGCAGGCCAGCGCCGGGTTCTCCAGGCTGGAATAGGCGACGCCGACGCGGTTGAGCGCCCAGGCCTCGCGCACCGGCTCGCCGGCACGCCGGGCCGCGGCCAGCGCGCGCATGCCCGACTCCAGCGCCTCGCGGCCCATCAGCAGCTGGCCGTAGACATAGCACTGGCTGGTCAGCGTGTCGGCCAGCAGGCCGTCGTCGCCCAGCCGCTCGGCCAGCGCCAGCGCCTCGGTGGCGCAGCGCGCGCTGGCCGTCAGCCGGCCCAGCCGCGGGTACTGGTGGGCCAGCAGCGCCAGCGCCTCGCCGCGGCGCCGCAGTTCGGTGGCCGGGCAGGTCTGCAGCAGCTCCTCCAGCGTCTCCGTGCAGGCCTTGTAGGCCCCCACCGCGGCCCGCTGGCGCTGTGCGGCGACGGCGGCGTCGAACGCGGCGGCGTCGAAGCCGCCTTCGGCGGTCAGGGGAGCGATGGAGAACTGTTCTGGCATGGAAGCGGCCGATTCTGCCTACCCGGAGAATCCCGGCCATGACAATGAGCGTCGTTTTCGGGATCGACTTCACGAGTGCGCCGCGCCGCGCCAAGCCCATCTGCATCGCCGAGGGGCACCGGCAGGGCGCCGTCGTGCGGCTGGCGCGGGTTGACACGCTGGACAGCCTGGAGGCCTTCTCGGCCTGGCTGGCGCGGCCGGGGCCCTGGGTGGGCGGCTTCGACCTGCCGTTCGGCCTGCCGCGCGAGCTGGTCGAGCAGCTGGGCTGGCCCACCGACTATGCCGCGCTGATGGCGCATTACGCCGCGCTGGGCCGCGACGAAATCCGTGCGCGCTTCGCGGCCTTCTGCGACGCGCGGCCGGCGGGCGGCAAGTTCGCCCACCGTGCCTGCGACGGCCCGGCCGGCTCCAGCCCCAGCATGAAATGGGTCAACCCGCCGGTGGCCTGGATGATGCATGCCGGCGTGCCGCGGCTCATCGCGGCCGGTGTGCACCTGCCCGGGCAGCTGGACGGCGACCCGGACCGCGTGGCGTTGGAGGCCTACCCGGGGCTGCTGGCGCGCGAGCTGATCGGGCGGCGCTCGTCAATGCCATCTACAAAAGTTGCGACATAAGCGCATAAACAAATTTCTATAAATCCGTTACAGTAGGCTCACTGATCGCTACGTCTTAGACGGTCTAGAAAGTTTGCAGTGCGGAGATTTCGAGGGATGTCAGTTGAAGGTTCTGGACAGTCGAGAAAGCTGCCCGCATCCGGCGCCGGCGGCTCGTTTACTCCTGTCGCGGCTGCCGGCTGCTCCCAACCGTCGTCGCACCGATAGCTGATGACGCTCGCAAACTCCCACCGTCCTGAAATCGAGTCTTGGAAGGACGTGCAGCTGCGATTCGTCACCATCAACTGCGGTGAACTGCCTTTCTTTGGCAGTGCAATGCAGAAGCTCTCAGGACCGAATTCACCGATTGAGGTCCGCGAGCTGGGTTTTCATCGCGATCAACTTGTCGACGACTTCCCGCTTTTATGGTGCCCGGCTCGACCAATCGACGCTTTGGAAATGAACCTGTTCATGGAGCATCGGTATCGAGGCAACATGGAGCGTCCGAAGCGAGGCGGCGGCAGGAATTTTCGCGGTGGCGTCACTGTCAAGACGCTTCGTAGCATTGCGAATTCCCTGCGCGGCTTCCTTGCGTGGCTGGCAGACACGGACACCGACTGGCGAGAGACCTCCGCGGTGGCAGACAGCGATCGGGCGAAAGCGTGGTTGCCGGTCTACAGGTATCGGGCACACCTGATTTCTAGGGTGGAAAGCCGAGCTCTATCGCACAACTCAGCGACTCTGTATATCAATCATGTCCGTCAGTTCTACGAGTGGGCGGTAAGGACGGAGCGCATCCGCCGCGTTCCTTTCACCTACAAATTCGTCCCGATCAAGAAGCAGCGCAAGGACGGCAGCTTTGACCTTCTCTTCAGTTCCGCCGCTTGGGGCGCCGGCAAGAGCTTGATGGCCCAGACCAGTGATCTGACCATTCCCAAGAAGTTCAAAGCCAAGTCTGAAGCGCTGGACGATTCACTTGCGCCCTTCAGCTCAGAAGAACTCAAGTGGCTGTTGGGTAGCAAACATATGCAGTTGGAAAGCCGACGCTTGTGGGCACACCTTGCGCTTGTGTGCGGTCTTCGCGCCCACGAGGTCGCAGCGCTGCCGGAGGATGCGGTGGTCCAGCCGAATCGAGCTGGTGCGGCGGCGTTTCATGTGCGGGTGCTTGGTAAGGGCAACAAGGAACGAACTGTCCTTGTCCCCAAGTTTCTGATGGAGAAACTGAACGACTACAAAAATGCTGAACAGCGCCTGTATCGGGCAGCGAAGTGGGATCTTGAGCACGGATCTGCCGCACGCCCCCTGTTTCTGAACCGGTCAGGTCAGCCCATCAAGAGCGCCTCACTGACCAACCTGACCTCTTGTGTCAAACGCGAACTATCGGCTTCAGGGGTGAACTTTCAACGCTCGTTTCATGACCTTCGAGCGACGTTCGCGACCACGCTGGCCAAGTTCATGCTCGACAGGCAAATGAAGATTGGATTCATCCAGTACAAGTTGATGGCACTTCTCGGTCACGAGAATTTCTCCACCACACAGAAGTACATCAACTTTGCTCGTAGTGTGACCTTCGAACAGCAGATGAACGATTGGGTCGAACAGATCTTTGGTGGCCTTGGTGCGGCTCTCGACCTTGAAGACAAAACGGGTTCCTAAGGCGCGCATCCTGGTTCGTCCCGAGCCGGCTGGCCAGGGCGTCTCTCTTGACCGGGTTGACTTGATATCACCAAAGCTAGCGACGCAGTTGGTTCGCGTCGTAGCGACGCATGCCTCCGACACAGTGCGATGGCCACAGGCCCAGGCCACTGTGCGATCTGCGCTGGCTCACTTGGTGCCGGGAATCCCCCGCATCGCTGCGATGTTGACCGCAGAGCATCGTGATCTGTTTCTGGCGCAAGGCCTTGATGCTCTCGAATCAGACGAGGTTTGGGCGCATATTGAGGCTGTTTGCCATCAGTACCGCGCTAACGCTTGCGTGCCCGGCGCCTTGAACCTCTTCAACTCGATTCATCGTGACGAACCTGGGTTGAGGTCGCCCAGTACTTTGATTCTCCGCGGTGGGCGCTCCAGCATTTCAGATCTCTATGGCGCCTCGGCTCAATTTCTGCTCGATTACAAGGAAGCTGTTGAACGATTTGACAGTCGAGCGGAGAAGGACTCGTCAGGCATGCTTTTCAAGCATCGGACCTACTCCATCCTGATGTCTTTGATGCAGGACGTCGAAGCTGCCGCTCAGTTAGGGCGATATGGTTTCGCGGCTTTCGAGAAGCACGCCTGGCTTGGCGAGAGGGTTGAAGCATCGAGGACCTGGCAGCCGGCGTCGACATTGTTCTCTCTGCTTGGCGAGCATGACAGCGACGTTTGGTCCAGAACCGTTTCCGTATACGGCTATCGGGCGGATCTGGCAGAACTCTGTCTCTATTCGCAGGCAATGTTCGATGACATCAGAACCTACGCATCGTTGCTTGGACCGGCGGCACCAGATGGTCTGAAAGGTGGAAGCAGTAAAGACCGTCTCACGAAGCTGCAGCGCTCCTTGCCCCGCCTCGGGGAACTGTTGGATCGTCCAGATCTGCAGGCGCTGCGTGAACGAGGTTTTGTGGCACTGGTAGAAAACGACTGCCGTTGCCTGACAGCCATGTATACCCGTCGGCATGTTGCTCCAGGGCTGTTTCCCATCGCGATGGACATCGCGTTCCTTTTGTTTCCCAAGTCTCGTCGGGAAGCAAAGCAGCTTGCTCCATTCCAAGTCACGTTCACCAATCCGTACGCCGAGCGGCCGCTCTATACCGACTTTGGGCCCTTCCGTGAACTGTCAGTGCGGCTTTACGACGACCTTGTTCGACTCGTCGACCACATCAAGGCGACGCTGGTGCATCGATCCTTCGCCGAAGCAACTGTCTATCAACAAGCCCAACAGTTCCGCGCGGCGGTTTCGCTCTGCAAGTCTCATCTATCACCTCGGCTTCTACGGTCGATCGAGCTGCACGGTCTGGAGTCTTTCGACAAGGATGGCTCCGCGTTGCAGAAGGCGATGTATGCCGTGTTTCAACAGGTTGCAAAGAACGGGGACGTGTCCACAGTAACGGCTTATGGATACAAGAAAAGCGTCGAATGGTGGCTGAACATCGCTGGCATCACGGTTGTGCAGGCATTCCCAGTTTCCCGAGCGAGGACCACGAAGCATCTACAGCGATTAAACACAGACGACTACTACTCCGCTGAGCAATGCCGTGAACTCGCTCTTCACACCGAGGGACTTCTTTCAGACCCGATAGCCACTGGCGAGTTGCGACTGGCGCTGATGCTTGCCCGAGTGCTGTTGAAAACCGGATGGAACCTCGCGCCCACTCTTGACATCGAATGCGACGACATCGTGACGACGACGTCACCGCTGAATCCACATGGGCCGACATCGGTGATCTTGCAGAAGAAGCGGGCGGGCTATCGCGCCGACGAATACACATTCAGCGATCCGCAGACGAGTGTCACCACCATGAGAAGTGCGGTGGCCGACTTGTTGGAGATCCGAGATGAACTCACCGCTGCCGTACGCGCCGGCCTGCCTGACTCCAATCCTTACAAGACGTTCATCTTTGTCTACGAAAAGGATGGGGTAGTTCAACGGCTTCCGGCCTCCGCAATCAAGGTCATCAGCGCGCTGCTGCTGCGACGAGGTTGTTCCCTGAAGTTTGACTCTAAGAGGATAAGGAAGGGTGGCATGAATCATCTGTACCGCAAGGTGCAGAAGGACATGAGGACCTACGAGGCGACCGCCAAGCAGGAGATGCAAACCTTCGATACGCACTACCTCAGAGTAGACGAGAACCAAGCTCGCTACACCTTGGGAAATGCTGTAGCCGTAATGGGAAGGTATTTTTCAGGCAAGGAAGTTTCCGACGAGATCATCCTCGTCGCTGAGACAAATCCTGAATCGCAGCAAACGCCTCTCGGTGAGTGTGCATCGGCTGGTGGCGATCAGGAGGCAAAGGTCTACACCCTGGAGCACAAGAAGCTACTTGCGGAGCGCGGCACGACAGCGAAGTTCTGTGCCGACTTTCTTGGATGCATCTGGTGTAAGTACTTTCGCTTGGTTGTGGACCCAGAGCATGTGTGGCGCCTGCTGAGCTACCGCGACTTCGTCTTGCAGTCTATGCAGTCATCTGTGGTTGGAGGCCCTGACGAGGACCAGCAGACAAACGTGGATGTCTTGAAGGGACGGGTTGCTGAGATGCTAGAGCGACTGGAGCAGCGATCGCCTGGGATCACTGGCAAAGCCGAAATGCTCCAGACGCAGCATGGTATGCATCCAGACTGGGCGTTCGCACTTGCCGATGTTGGAGCATATTAAGCATGCATACAGACCTTGTCTCCATCATTGATCGGATCGCGCATGTTGATAGCGCCATCTCCATCAAGCCCCACTCTGAGGAGAAGATTGCCTCATTGGGTCGCAAAGTGGTCTGGCGCTACAACGACAAGTGGGATCACCAGGCTGTCGTTCGATTTGGTGATCGTGACTTTCGGCCTCGAGGCCAGGCGACGGGTGTTGTGATCGATACAGGCTCCGTCCTCCACGATTTTGAGATCAAGGCAATCCTCGTCCTTCTGCTTCACGCCGGCAGACTCGAGGGCGGTGACGTTTACAAGTGGCGCACCGTTAGCCAGCGTATCCGCTGCCTAGTGCGCTTTGCCAGGTATTGCACTGCGCGATCACAGCCGTCGTTCCGAAATCTGAACTCGCTGCCAGGAATACATCTGCGCACGCTACTGCTTGGCTTCATTAACGATGACGTAGAAGCCGGAGGGTTGAAAGGAAGCGAGTTCACAAGCGTATTCAAGAGCGCGCGCGACGCGCTGAAGCATCTCGCCGACTATGGTCTCGTCGACCGGCAGGACTTCATGGAAATGCTCGATACGCTGTCCTCTGCGGCCAGCGCTCACGAGACACATCATCGGTTGAAGCATTCCATCATTCCGATGGGACTGATGAAGCAAGTCATTGCCGAGGCTGTGGCCTATGTAGCTCAAGGATGGGAGGCTCTGCCGGATTTCGAAGAAGCGTTTCGCCGGACGAACGCTGCAATCCGAGGAAGCCGGAGTAGTCGAGCGGAGACTGCGATTCGGTCCAATGCGCGTAGTGATGCCGCCAGGCTTGGCGAGTTGCTGGAAAGGCACTTCCGTCATTTGCAGCGACACGTCTACGCTCTGGTCTTAGCTTTCACCGGGATGCGCGACGACGAAGCAGGGTCGCTTGAGACCGGATGCAGTGGCCACCGCACTGAATCAGGTGAAGAGATCTATTTCGTGCGCAGCATGTTGTCCAAGACAGACGACAACGCCATCAGCTTGGATTGGGTCGCGAATGACTTGGCGCACAGCGCCGTTCAGCTGTTGTCAAGGGTCAACGAGCTCTACTACGAGCGAGCTGAAGTGATGCTGAAGCAGTACGGTGAAGCCATGGCCCCCGAGTCCCTCAACAAGATGAAGCACGGTCTCGCTGATCGGCGGCTGTTCGGCGTGCGCTTGACCATCGCTAGCGCAAACTTCATGCGACTGACCTCTGGTGGAGATTGCATCCAATGCTTGTCGCTCGACCGATATCAGTACCAAGTCACCCAGAGGGACATCGATCAGCTTGAGCAGATGGAGTGCAACTATGTATCTGTGAGTGTCCTGAGTGGAAATAGAGGGCGCCCTTATGTCGTCGGCGATTGCTTCAACTTCACCGCCCATCAGTTCCGTCATACGTTTGCGTGGTTCATCATCGCCAACAGGCTTGGTGACCTTGACGACATCAGGTACCAGTTCAAGCACTTGCATCGGGCCATGTCCATGGTCTACAGCGAACGTGGTTTCAAGGCCTTTGACGAGTTGCGCGTGGTGATCGAGGAGTTTGACCAGTTTGTCAATGCCAAGGCCGTCGATGACATCGTCACGTCGGCGGTCAGCGGACGCGTCGCCGGTGGCGGTGGAGAGCGACTGGCCCGATTGCTCCGATCACTTAACAGCGGGGAGGCGTCGCCGATCTTCAGCGAAGACCATCAACCACATTTCGCCAATCCGAAGGAGCTGGTCGCCTACGCCACCCGTCACAGTGACGCTATTCGCGGCTTGGCAAACGGGTACTGCACGAAAGGCAGCGGGTGCAAGATCCGCAACGCGGCTGACCCGTCACATTGCCTCTACTGTGACACTTACTTCGCAACGCCAAAGCATCTTCCCTACTGGCGCGTCATCAAGGTCAACTGTGAGTCTCGTCTGAAGAAGATCGCCGAGATGCCTTCTGATCAGCAACGCCAATTCAAGGCATTTGAGCAATCACTGAGCGACAACTTGTTTGCGGCGAATAAGGTCATTGATCGTCTGACCATGCCATTGTCTGCTGGCCAGCTGGAGGGTGCTTGATGGGCACCCGAGAGATGATCTCCAAAACGATCGATGAGATGCTCGAGCGCGGCGACAAGCTCAACATCTATGCGGTTGCTGAACGGTGTGGTATTTCCCATTCATTGATCTACAACCGATATCCAGATCTGAAGGAGCGCATCAAGGATCTAAAGAAGGTACAACGCGCGAAGGCGGATGCGAAGGGTGATGCTGCGTTGATCACCAAACTGCTCGACAAGAACAAATCCCTCGAAGCCAAGGTCAACGCTGAGGACTCGGCTAAGTACGAGGCGGTCATCGCTGGGTTGGTCGCCCATCTGCATCAGGTCTACGCAATGTACGACCAACTCCTGGAAGATCGGAACAAGCTGGCTGAGCGTCTTCGCAATCACAGCTAGGCAGGTTCTGCATGCGCGCGTTGTGACGCCGGGCGGGTGGCTGGCCTCCTCGAGCTCCTCACTGTACGTATTGATGTTCAAGCTGGCGGGCTATCCGCTGTATGCGTCCGGCCAACTCACCTTGAACGCAAGGTAGCCGGCAGCCAGGATGGTGCCCACCAAGCAAGTGAACTGACCCCCAGAAGTTGGACAGCCAGTGTCCGTGCGTAGCCGATGATGTGCAACCGGGTTAAACAATGGCTCAGGGGACTGTTTTGCAGCGATTGCTGCCGGTCGGGTTGGTCGTCTCAGAGGTCTGGTCTCGTCCATGAGCGGAAGTTGACCAGCGGCTGCTTTGCGGGAGCCTCCGCGCTGCGCCGGCCGTGTCGGGCGTCACCGCCAATGCCGGCGGCCCAGTGCCGGACTCATCTCGCGCTGCAAGGCCCGCCACACTCTCTCAAGACCGGCGCACATCCATGGCTGCCCGTCCCTGAACACACGCCACTGCCTTACGTCCCTTCGTAAGCTTCCCTGTCAAGTAGACAGTCGATTACTGGAATCAGCGGCAGTGGTTAGCCTGGGAAGGAACTGCTTGGGAGGCAGTCCGCCCAGGGCGTCGTGAGGGCGCCGCTCGTTGTAGACGCGCAGCCAGTCCTCGGTGATGTGTTGCACCTGCTCGATGCTCTTGAACACGTAGGCGTCCAAGACCTCGTGGCGGTACGTGCGGTTGAACCGCTCGATGTAGGCGTTCTGATTGGGCTCGCCGGGGTTGAGCCTGATCCCCTTGCGCTTCGCCCAGTCGATGAAGTCGTGACTCGTCATCTCCGGGCCGTTGTCCATGCGGATGCTGTCGGGCGCGCCGTACCACTCGATCAACCTGTCCAGCGCGCGGATCAGCCGCGCTGACGGGATAGAGATGCCGACCTCGATCAGCAGTGCCTCACGGTTCTCCGTGGAGTCCAACTTTCTGGGGTCAGTTCATAGCGTTGGTGGACACCATCCTGGCGGCCTCAGCGCGCCGGTTCAAGGTGAGTTGGCCGGACGCATACGTTGCAACGCGGGTCAGTCCACGTTCGAGTGCGCTGGCCCCTGAGCGGCGCCACGGCCTGCGCCGCCTGGCTGCGCGAGATGCTGCGTTGATTCGCGTCGATGCCCTGTGCTAGCGAGACTTCGCCCGGCCGGACGCGCTTTACTCAAGTAGGCGCGTCCTGTTCGGGCTCACGCTGCGGCCAAGGAGGCCGATGGCCTTGCCGCCTATGCGAACCAGATCGAGCGACATTTCCGCGAGCCAGACCGACTACTGCCCCGCTAAACAACTCGCGGGTCTCGACCAAGTGGCGCCGACCGGTGCGTTGGCGTGGAACCCTGACGTCCCTGGTTGCTCGGGTCGCCTTGCTGGATTGCGTACACAGGGAGATTCCCTAGCAGGAGCGCGGCGCGAGAAGCACGCGCGGTTTCGGGCGTTGTGTCGCCTGCCCGCAGTAGCCGGCCACAGGTTCGCCAGCGAGATCAACCTGCGGCCCGATTAGCCCAGCTAATAGACCCGAGAAGCGCGGGCGCCTTGAGAGCGCCTAGCCCCAAAAGGTTCAATTCCCTACCAGAACACACCCGCCAAGCCCCCCGGATACAGGCCGGCCAGCTCGCCGCAGAGTTCTCAGAACAACGACTAGTGCATAGCGAATAGGAGACATCATGCAGAAATTCCCCAAGGCTTCGCCCTCCCAGTCGCCGGCGTTCGCGCCGTCTCGACTCAATGCTGCGCTACGTGCAGCCCTGTTGTCGACGGGCGCAGCAACGTTCCTGACGATGCCGGCTCTGGCGCAGGAAACATCCACTGCCCAAAGCGAGGCCAGCACCGCGAAGCTTGAGGCGGTGATCGTGACGTCTCAGCGCCGGGTGGAAAGCCTTCCTGCGGTTCCTGCCTCTGTCGGCGTGGTGAGCGGTAGCAAGCTCGAGATTCTGCACATCAACAACCTCGCCAATCTTCAGGAGATCTCGCCGAGCCTGATCGTGTCCCAGTCCGCCACGCCGTCGACCGGCAACTTCACGATGCGCGGAATCGGAACGTCGGTGACGGATTCCGCGTACGAACAGTCAGTCGGCGTCTACATCGATGGCGTGTATCGCGGCCGGCCCGGAGCAGCGCTCCAAGATCTGATGGACATCCAGCAGGTGGAAGTCCTCCGAGGTCCACAGTCCACGCTGTTTGGACGGAACAACACCGCTGGTGCGATCAACATCACGACGACGCGGCCGAACCTGGTCAAGTTCGGGTTCAACGGCGATCTCACGTTTGGCAACTATGGGGATCGTCAGGCTCGTGCGTCCGTCAACGCGCCATTAGTCACGGATACGTTGGCTCTGAAGGTGTCGGTGGCAAAGAGCGAGCGCGACGGTGTGATTGATGCCCCGAACCTGCCCGAAGGCAAGATCAACTCAAGGGATCGCCAATCGGCCAGGGCTCAGCTGTACTGGACGCCGACAGCCGACACGTCGGTGCGCTTGATCGCCGACTACTCCAAGATGGACGATCTGTGCTGCACCTATATGCCGGTGTTCATGGACTCGCGGGACACCACGTTCTCCGGAGGCAAGAACCTGTTCCTTGTGGCCTTCGGCTATCCCTTTGCCGCGCTGCAACCCCATGCACCGTCCAGCACCTACACCCAGGGTCTGGCTGCGCAGGGCGGCAGCCTGCTGACCTCGCCCAACGCCTCAAGTGTCACGGGCGTCTACGGCGACCCGTTCGCACGATCAACATCGCAGAACAACCCGACCTTCACCCGCTCCAGGGACAAGGGCGTGTCGGCCGAGATCAACCACCAGATGGACGATCAAACCTTGACCGTCGTCGCGGCCTCCCGGAAGAACGACACGCTGACGAACACCGATCTCGCGGGCGTCGCATCCAACAATGGCACGCTGACGTCCATCCCGACGAACGCCATCGACGAGAAGTCATTTGAAGTCCGCCTGCAGAACGATTCAGGCTCGGCGGTTGAGTACATCCTCGGCGCCTACCATTTTGACCAGACGATCAAAGGCTCTTCCGCGATCAACCTGAGGGTTCCCGAGCTGCCGACCGTGCTCGCCCTTCTCAGTGGCACCAGCAAGACGACGACGAAGAGCAATGCCGTCTTCGGCCAGTTGTCTTACAGCCTCCCCATGTCGCTCAAGATCACAGGCGGTCTGCGCTACCTGAAGGAGAACAAGCACGCTGACGTCACGGGGACGGGCTCTGCCCTGTCCGCTCCCGCCGGTGGCTTCGATCTGAAGGACAGCGCAGTGATGGGAACGGCTGCGCTTTCCTACCTGCCCACGCCGTCAACCGGCTACTACGTTCGGTACTCGCGAGGGTACAAGTCAGGCGCGATCAATTCGCTGCTGCTCAGTGCCGCCAGCCTGGCGAACGCCATCGTCAAACCTGAAACGACGGACGCCTACGAGTTCGGTGCCAAGTACGTCCTGCTTGACAACCGCCTGAGCGCCAACTTCGCGCTGTTCACGCAGACCGTGGATGACCAGCAGGTGCAGGTCTTCAAGGACGCCAGCTTCGTGTCACTGAACGCCGCCAGGGTACGGTCGCGCGGCCTCGAAGCGGATATTGCCTACCAGCTCGCGCCATCCCTCAGGTTGACGCTCGGTGGAACAGTTCTTGATTCCAAGTACCTGAACTTCGCCAACGCCCCGGCATTTGCAGGTAGCGGCGGCAGCGCTACGCAGGATCTGTCGGGTCAGACGACGATGAACGCACCAAAGTTGACGTTGGTGCTTGGTGCCGAGCATCGCGCGGACCTGGGCAGCGGCTACAGGCTCACCAGCGCGGTCAGCGTGCGTCACGCGACCTCGTACTTCACCGATCTGGGTAACTCGCCATCCTTCAAGAACGGCGACACCAACTTCGTTGATGCCAGCTTTGAAATTGGCACTCCGTTTGGCTTGAGCGCCCAGCTGTGGGGGCGCAACCTGACGAACCAGAACGCATTTGTCACCGGCATCGCGACGCCGGCGGCCTCCACCCCTGGTGGCGGGTCTCTGGCCGCGTTTGTCAACGATCCTCGAACCGTCGGCATCACTCTGAAGTACAAGTACTGACGACAACGACGCGGCAGGCCGCGGCGGCACCGAGGTCGAGGGGGGCAGCAATGCCCCCTTTTTGTTATCAGCCTCCGTCCGAAACGGGACAGGCGTGCGCGATGGATTCACGATCGGCCGCCATACCGAGCTCAACATGGCGCGCCCAGCCATAGAGACCCAGGCCCGCCAGTACGAAGCGAAGCACACTCTGGACATCAGCCGGCGAAAAGCCTTCGTCACGGCGGACCTTGCCCATCACGTGACCTATCAATCCGGTCATGACCAGCGAGACGTCAGCATCGCTTCTTACGGCAACTTCGGGATGGTGGGCACAAACCGCCTGAAGCCACTGACGTAGGGCCAGATGCAATCGTCCCTGTGCATCGAGCATCGCTAGCCGGCTCCGAGGTGTGGCGCCCTCCGCCTCTGCGATGAAAGCGCGTGCCAGGACGCGGTCAACATCGATCCGCTTGATATAGGCCGTGATGGCCGCAAGCAAGCGCTCCGGCAGAGGAAGCTCGCGGTCCAGCTCTGCTTGCAGGGTCTTCTGATGAGCTGCCGAGAGTTTCTGGAATCCGTACAGGAAGCAGGCTTCCTTGTCCGCGAACAGCTCATAAAAAGTGGCTCGAGATACTCCGGCGGCGCGAACGACGTCGGCCACTGAAACCTCGGCGTATCCCTTCTCGGCGACCACCTGCGCCATGGCGAGGATCAGGCGCTTCCGCTGTTCAGCCTCGACATCCTCTCGAGGAAGGCTGGACGCCCCACGGGGCAGCTTGGCGCGCCGTGGGGGGGGAATCGTGGCCTGGAGGGCGGTCGGGTTTTCAGATGGAGCCTTGGGTGGCGACATGAGCTATTGGGACTGTGAAGCCGCAAGCCTAATCGCGACTCAGGTTCCCGCGAGCGCCGGGCCTCCAGCAAGCCGGCGAGTTTGGAGATGTCGACGAGCTCGACACGCTCGATGAAGCCGTCTCTGTTGCCTGGCGGCCAGTAAAGGCGAATCGCGCCGATGACCTGTGCATGCTTAAGAGATGCGTCGAACTCCTCTTTTTCGGGCAGGGACCGCAACGCCTGGTAGTCCTGCAGATGGCGGGCCGTCAGGCTCGGCATCTTCTTCGCGACACCGGCTACCTTCCTGTCCGCCTGGCGCAGGAGCCGCTTGAGGGCGGTCCGGGCAAGTTCATTCATGAGGCTGCGGCGGGTGCCTGGCCATGGGTGATCGCTTGGGGCTTGCTCGTGTACATGATCGCAAGCTCCTCATCGATCAGGTTCGGGTTGAACTCTGGCAGGTCCGAACGGAAGAGGTCCCGGACCTCCTGGCTGATCTGGTGGCCTTCGAGCACGACGATGTTCGAATCCGAGTCGCGCATGATGTCGTAGTAGTCGGTGAGGAAGGCCGTGAGGGTGCCCAGGGCCTCCCCGGTGCTGGCCATCAGGACCTGCAGCCGTAGCTCTTCGAAGTAGCGCATGGTGGCAGTGATGTTGCGCGTGTCCATCTTCATGAACGCCTCATCCAGCAAGATGAGGCGCAGGCCGCTGTCGTCTCCGGCCTGCAGTTGGTAGGCCGAAGCGACTGCAGCACCGGCGATGACATACAGCGGCGCACGATGTTCCCCGCCCGAGCCGGTATGCACTCGCTGGCTCAGCAGACCAACACGAATCGGGGTCGGATTGCCGGGCGATTCACGGAGCACTTCAACATCGAAATCGAAGAATTCGCGGTAGTCGTCCAGCGGCGACTTCACGGCGCGCGAGGCTTCTGCCTTGTCCTTCAAGAGCTCGTCGAATGCCGGTGGCATCTCTCCAGCGCCGCCCAACAAGTCGTCGATCGGCCCATGGACCGCCACGTCCTTGATGAACTTCAGCAGGTTCTCGTAGGCCGGCCGTGTCTCCTTCTTGAACCGATAGCGTTCCCCGTTGGTGAACGCCGGCGCGGCCGCCAGCGCCGTGTTCATGCGAGTCATGGTGGTCTCCAGCCAGGTGATGTGCTCATGGAGATCCAGCGCGACGTTGCTGCGGAAGGTGCTCTTGGCCGCCTCCATCGCTTGGGCCATTTCCTGCTTACGGTCGGCCAGGCCCGTCTCGTTGAGCGTGATCACGTGTCGGCTGATGTATTCAGCGGCGGCGCGCCAATCCTGGGACTGCTCCTGGACATGCTGTTCATTGAACTCGAGCGTGAACGCACCGAAGCCCAGCAGGCCCTTGTTGCGGGCTTCGTTGAAATTTCTCTGGGCGTTCTGCTCACTGCTTGCGGCAGCGTTCTGGATGGCGCCGAAGTCCTCGCCGAACCTCTCCAACAGGCGATCCCACTGCACGGATGCGAAATCGCTGTCGTAACCAGGCTGTGTTCGGGCCGCATCGGCGCGATGGCCCGCCTGCTCCTGCTCTTCGCGACGGCGCTGGGTCGCCTCCTTCTTCTGGTCATGGAAGGTCTTGGCGCCGCCGACGCGGGTGCTCGCAGCGGCCACCTCTTCATTGGCGAGGTTCACGGCAGCAAGCGCAGCATCAGCGGCCTCGCCGAGGCGTTGGTACTCAGTAGTGTCGAGCGCAGCGAGGCGCTGCTCGAAGTCGGCAAGGCTGGCCTGCTCCGCAGCCAGGCTCGACGCCGAGCGCTGCAGTGCCGCGGCATTCTCGTTCTCGTCACCGACGTAGAGGCTCAGCAGTCCCATGCCCGCTTTGAGTTGTGTCTCCTCCTGTTTTCGGGTGTCAAGGTCGCGGGTCAGTTCGTCCAGGCGCTTGGCGACGGCCTCACGCATCTTGCTCATGTCCGGACCGATCTTCAACATGATCGGCGAGACCGGCTGGATGCGATCGAGGTCGCCGTCGGCGATGCGCATCCCGTCCGTGGTCAGCGCAAAGCTGTGACGCATGCAGTCGTCCACGGTGTCCGCGCGCATGAAGCGAAGGTGTTTGTGGGCAAACGAGATCGCGCGCGGATCTGAGCCGGTAACCAGCTCCGCCACCCAGCCCGGTGTCAAGGGTCCCAGCTCGCGGATAGTGCTGGAACGAACGATCTTGACCCCATAGATCTGCGTGGAACGGTAGAGGTTGAACGCTTCGCGCTCGTCGCGCCGCTCGACGAGCAGTGCCTGGACATTGACACGGCCCAACTGGGCTTCGATGACGGGTTGCCAGTCGGCGTCGGTCACTTTTAGGAGATCGCAGATGGGCGTGGACTGGATGCCCACGTCGGACAGGCGACGCTGCAAGGACGACACGGACGAGTCCAGCGGCGGCTTGCCGGCTGCGATACGGCGCTGGTTCTCCTGCGCCTCTTTCTGCTCGCCCTCCAGCGTCCGGATCTGCGCCGCGACATCCATCAGCTCTTTGAGCATCTCGTTGCTCAGCACTTTGGCGGCCCGGCAAGCCTGCCTGACCACCACGTTCAGGGCTTCGCCATCCTCGAGCCTGCCACGGTCGAGGAATCCCTGGATGCCCTGGCGCGCGATGCTGAGCTTCTCGTCACAGTCGGGTACGGCTTTGCCCATGACGGGCGTACCAAGCGCCCGCTTCAGGCCTTCGAGAGTCGCGCGGATCTCGCCCCGCTGTTGAGCCGCACGGGCCCTGGCCGACGCGATCGACTCGTTGAGGTGGACGCTCTGGCCGTGCGCCTGGTGCTGGTCACGCTGGGTCGCCGCAGATGCTGCCAGCAGCTGGAGCTCGTCGCGCCGCCGGATTGCCGCTGACTTGGCGGTCTCGGCGTTTTCAAGCGCCACCGCAGCCTTGCCTTCATCCTCCTCAGCACGGGTCACCGCGACGTTGGCGAGCTCGTGGCCAGCCTGCAGCGCTACGGCCTTCCAAGTGATGGACTTGCGCTCTTCCGACGCGGCGCGCTCGAAATGTTCTTCCAGCTTCCGGGCTTCGGCCAGCTTGTGCTCGATGGCCGCCACCTTGGCTGCAAGGTCTTTGAAGCCCCGCAGCATGTCCAGGAAGGCCTTGGTCTTCGTCGGCCGAGATTCCAGCACCTGGCGTCGAATGATGTCGTCGACCGAATGGTCAAACTTCATGCGCAAGGCGAACCGGAAGGCCTGCCGGAATGCATCCGCGCGCGGCAGGCTGCGCTTGCCACGCAGCCGGAACAGGATGGCGTTGAGGAACTTGCCAGCGTCCGCGAAGAGGATCTCTTCGTCCGGCGCAGCTGACAGCAAGGGGCGTCGCACCAATTGCTGGCGGAACGTCGGCCAGTCGCGCGGGTAAGGTTCCCCGTCGACCATCTCCAGGTGGTCGTCGAGCGTCAGGTCGAACGGGACGAGGTAGCGCCCCAGGATTTCATGATCCGGCCGGGTCGCACTCGCGACGATGCACATGCCCGCGGAAACCATGTCCCGGGTTTCGTCGTCTAGGAAAGTCAGGGTGATGTAGGTCGTAGCCTCGTCGCGGGCGCGCCCCTGACCGGACTTGTCCAGTTCGCCGAGGCAGTAGCTTCGCAAGGTGCGCGTGTTGCTGTTGCCTTCGTCGGCCTGGGCGTTGTAGACGGCGCCGCTGCCTCGGTTGAAGTTGCCGCCGAACATGACGGTCTGCACGGCGTCGAGCAGGGAAGACTTGCCGCTGCCGTTGGCCCCGAAGATGCCGGTGATCGTACCGACCTCGACCTGGCGCGCCTCGTAGAGGTAGAAGTTGACGACCTTGATCTGGATCAGCTTAAACATCGAAGTCCTCCCCATCCTCTTCCGTGTCCACTCCGCCTGCTGCGGCATGCGCCTCTGTCAGCGGATCGGCGTTCTTGGCAGAGGCCCACGCAGCCAGGCGCTCGAGCGCTGCTTCACCGAGCACTTCGACGATGCCGGGACGAATGAGGACCACATAGGGCTGTTCCACGCTGGCTGCGACGACGGCACGGTCATCCGTTTCGGAGCGGGCAATGCCCCATCGGCGCATGCTCGTGATCAGCGTCAGCAGCCGTGTCCCTGATGGAAGTTCGCGGCCACCCGTGGACTGTCTGTACTTGATCCCCAGGGTGACCAGGTCGCATTCCACCTCACCGTCTTCGTTGTGGTTCGCGATACGTGATTCCTCGTCATGGATCTTGCGCAGAACCAACGCCAGCAGGGTCTGCTCGACCGTGGCGGGCTGCTTGATGCGCAAGGGGATCGCGCAGACGTAGCGCAGATTCGTGTTGAAACGCAGCACGATGCCAAGCGGCGCCAGGGCCCGCTTGAACTCAGCGTCGAACTCGCGGACGAGGCCGTACGCCGTGCGGCTCTTGCGGTCGGCCTCATAGAGCACCTGCTCCGAGATGAGCCGGTAGGCAATGGCCTCGAAATCCTCTTCACGAACTACGCCCTTGGTCGCCTCCTCAGCATGGGTCCAGAAACTCACTTCTTTCCCTCCTTGGGTGTCGCGATATCAAAGGCCACATGGCTGATCTCACTCGGCACGTCGTCGACGCCGGTGCGCAGGATCCTGAACTTGTTGACGGTCAGTCGGGCGTTGGCCTTGAGCTGCGTGCTGTTCGATCCGACCGCGGCAGACACCGTGCACAGCGACTGGAAGGCCCTGACGTTTTCGATTGAGCCTACGTCGAACTCTGTGCTGGCCATACGCTCGCGGCCGTCCAACTGCCGGCGGATCAGGTCTGCCAGGATGGGTGGTGACATGAGGCGACGATTGCGCGCCTTCAGCTGCAACCGCGCCCTCGCCTCCTGGGCCGGCGACATCACCTGTTTGCGTAAGGCCTTGGGTGGCGCCCGCTCGACAGGCATCTTCGGCAACATCAGGCGCTCGCCGCACAGGGCCTCTTCGGCAGGAAAGGGAGTGTCTAGAACGTACTCCGCATCGCATTCAGTGACCGCCTTGATGGCATGGTCGAGGAGCTCCTCGAGAGGACGGGCGGCGCGCAGGCGGTAGTCCAGGAAGGCCATCGCCATGCGGGTTGCTCGGCGCACTTCTTCATCGAGGCGGTCCAGGTATTCGTCGATGCGCGACAGCTCCTCGATCTTGTGGATGTCACGCTGCAGCAGCGCCTTGGCTCGAAGCTCGTCGCCGGGCGCACGCTTGCTGGAGTACCAGGCGAGTACCCGGTTGCGGACGAACTCGTTGGACTGGATGGTTTCGACCATCGCCAGGATCTCTTGCTTACGCGACAACGGGTGATCGCGGGTTCGCAGCTCCTTGTAGTCGCCGATGAACATCTTGATGACGAAGTCGTCGAAGAAGCGCCGCACGAACTCGCCAGTGGACTGCTGGCCGCTCAGCTCCGTCATCAGGTCCCGGACGCTGGTGCCGGCGACTCGAACATGCTCCATCAGTGCACGGGTCTGCTGAGCCGCCTCTTGCAGCGTGGAGCCGTCCGCGCCTTCCTCCAGCACCAGCTTGATGTTGGCCTCGATGCTTCGCACCTTGCCGGCGACGAAGACAGGGCCGGTGTGCGCAAATTCGATGAGTCGCGTCGCGAACTGGGCGACGGCGGGTGCCATGGTGACCATGTCGCGCACGCCGACCTTGTCCACCCGCATCCACCCGCAGTCCTTCAGGCGGTGAAAGATCGCCAGCGCCTGCGTGTTCAGTGGCGTGCCCGAGGCGAGTGCACCAAAGCCATCGTCAGCGTCGTCCCAGGCTCCCATGTCCTGGAGCTCCTGGGCGATCTCGCGCACGATGTCCGTCATCGTGAAGCCGTTGCTGGGCGGCAGCGGGGCTTCGGGACCGAACCTGCGCGCATGCAGCGCGCATAGCAGGGTCCAGTACCGCATGCGGTTCGTCGACGCCAACGGCGCGAACAGCCGCTCGGGTAGCACCCGGAACAGCGGCGCATAGCGCTCCGCGACGACTTCCTGTCTGAGTTTCTCGGCTAAGTCGGGAACAACCATTCCTTGCACTCCTCCCTGTTGTCGAGTGCGAGTTGATAGTCAGGGGGCAACTGCCGCTCTACGTCTGTAGCCGCTCGAAGCTCCTGGATGAAGTAGGGGACGAGGGGGCCTCGGCACGTCGTGCTGCGCGCGGCCGTCCCGGCGAAGTACTCCCTCCGGACCAGTTGCATCTGTTCCGCTGACAAGGCTGGATGGGCGACGAGGCGCACTTTCACGGAGCGATTCCACTTCACGTCCTCCGCACTGCCGTAGCTGCTGGCCTCCTCGCTCAGCAGCACGTCGCTCATCCGCCCCAGCACGAAGTCCCGAAAATCCCCGCGCTCGACGCAGTACCCGCGGACGTGCCAGCGGCGACCGGCCCGGATGATCGAGTGTGGCTCGATGACACGGGCGTGGACCGAGGGGCGGCTCATTGACGAGTAGTTAAAGCCGATGCGCACGCCGTCCTTGATCGCCAGGCGCAGTCGCGAAAAGACGTAAGGCGACACCCTCGAGAAGTCCCACGGCAGGATCAGGGCGGAGTCGCCGTCCAGGACGCCGATGTCAGGTTCGGCCCCACCCATCAGTTCAACGGCAGCGGCTTCGCTTTTCTCGATCGCCCGATAGGCGGCGCGGGTCGTCACAAGGCTGCGCAGTCTGGTGTCCCATTCCACCCATTCTGGTCGCGCCTCGCGGAACTCCTTCAACCACTCCGAAGCGCGGGTGCCACTCAGCCCGAACTGCTCCATCAGCCGGGCACGCGACAGGCGGCCCTCCCAGATCAGCAGGCGTGCGACCCGCTCGAGGCGTTCGTCCTGAACGTCTGATCGCCTGTCGCTCACAGCTTCAACGGGATCACTGGGGCGGGGCGGCATGTTCGGAATTGAATACGGTTTTCCGTAGCATACGGTTTTCCGTTTGTTCGAATCAAGTGTTTTCCTACGCTGCGTGGGAGCGTCCAGCGTACGGTTGACTGATGAAGCGAGGAGCCGCGGGTCGGCGAGACGTGGAGGTGCAGCTGGCATCACTGCGATTGCTGCCCGTCGTTGATGGCATGTTCGCGCGGGTCCGCATCGTCGGATGGCGCGCCATCGCCGGCACACAATGCCGGGATTGCGGATCCGAACCCGGATCCGGGCTGGGAGCAATAAACAATGGGGACCATAAGACGGTTGGTGCTCAAGAACTTCAAGCGCTTCAAGACGCTAGAGCTGGAATTCGACCCTGAGCTGAACATCTTGGTGGGCGGCAATGAGGCCGGTAAGAGTTCAGTGCTGCAGGCCATGGACATCGTGCTGAGCGCCAGTCGCAGCAAGGTCGAAAGCATCGGGCTCGAAGCCCTGTTCAATGCCGATTGCATAGCGGAGTTCCTTGCCGGCGGCCGCAAGATCGAGGACCTGCCCGACCTGCTGATTGAGGTCTATTTCGATGGCTTGCCGGGGCGCCACGACCTGGACGGCCGCAACAACAGCAAGCGCGCCGACCATCTGGGCATCAAGCTGGTATGCCGGCCGGCCGACGAGTTCACGCGAGAGATTCAGTCGATCCTGGCCGAGAAGCACGACAACTTTCCGTTCGAGTACTACGGCATCCACTTCCAGACGTTTACCGACGAGCCGGTCTTTCCCCACAAGAAGCCGCTGCGACACCTGCTGATCGACAGCTCGCAGATCAACAATGAGTACGCCACGCGCGAGTACACGCGCGCCATGTACGCCGCGCATGCGACCGTCGCGCAGCGCAACAAGCACGGCTTCGAGTACCGCAAGGCCAAGGCGAACTTCAGGGATGACGCCTTCAAGGCGATGAACGAAGCGCTTAAGGACTACAAATTTGACGTCCGGACCAGCCCCAAGGCCAGTGTCGAGACCGACATCATCCTCACGGAAGACGACATCCCGGTCGACAGCAAAGGCAAAGGGCGCCAGTGCTTCATAAAGACCGAGTTCGCGCTGCGCAACCAGGAGCATGCGCTGGACGTACTGCTGCTAGAGGAACCAGAAAATCACCTCAGTCATGTGCATATGCGCAAGCTCATCGAGCGCATCCGGGCCTCGGTGAAGAAGCAGCTCTTCGTCGCCACCCACAGCAGCTTCATCGCCACGCGACTGAACCTGAAGAAGGTGATGATCCTTAGCGAGGACAACCCGTCGCAGCCGGCAAGCCTCAAGAACCTTAGCCAGGGCACGGCTGAATTCTTCATGAAGGCGCCGGACAACAACGTGCTGGAACTAGCGCTTTGCAAGAAGGCCATCCTGGTGGAAGGCGACGCCGAGTTCATCCTGATGGAAGCGCTCTACAAGCTCAGTGCGCCGGGGCACAACCACGACGCTGATGGTGTCCACGTAATCTCGGTCGACGGCACCAGCTTCAAGCGCTATCTCGAGCTGGCCAAGCTGCTAGGCATCAAGGTGGCGGCCATCCGTGACAACGACGGCGACTACGCCGCCAACTGCGTGGCGAACTACGCCGACCATATCTCGGTCTGCATCCAGGTCTTCGCTGACACGGACAATGTCAGGCACACCTTCGAGGTCTGCATGTATCGTGACAACCAGGCGGTGTGCGACGAACTGTTCGCGCCGGGGCGCAAAACGCTGAGTGTCGAGGGCTACATGCTGAAGAACAAAACCGACGCCGCATTCCAACTGCTGGAGAAGAAGGGAGCTTCGCTGACCGTTCCTGGCTACATCCGGCAGGCGGTGGCGTGGATAAGAGCGTAGTTTTTGCAGTCGCCGGCTCGGGCAAGACCACCAGCCTGATCGCCTCGCTGGACGAGGCGCGGCGCTTCCTGCTGGTCACCTACACGGATGCCAATCACGACAACCTGCGGGCCAAGGTCATGGAGCGCTTCGGCTACCTGCCGCCCAACATCGCGATCTACACCTACTTCAGCTTCCTGCATAGCTTCTGCTATCGGCCGTTCCTGCGATCCAGCAAAGGTACGCGGGGCATCACCTTCAGCACACCCGAGCGGTTTCCGAGCTACCCTCTGACCGATGACCGGCGCTACATGACGGCGGGCCGCTGGCTCTATGCCAACCGGCTCGCCAAGTTCATCGAGCAGTGCGGCCTGCACGGCGCCGTGTTGGCGCGGATAGAGAAGTACTTCGATGTGTTTCTCGTGGACGAGGTCCAGGATTTCGGAGGACACGACTTCAACTTCCTCATGGCCATCAGCGTAGCGCGCCTGGACATGACCTTTGTCGGCGACTTCCACCAGCACACGTTCGACACGAGTCGCGACGGCAACGTCAACGCAAGCCTTCACGCCAACTACGGCGCCTACAAGAAGCAGTTCGAGCGGGCTCGGCTGAAAGTCGACACCGAAAGCCTCAAGCGGAGCCGCCGTTGCAGCAAGAGCGTCTGCGACTTCATCACGCAGAAGATTGGCATCGAGATCGAGTCGCATGACGAGCGAGCCTGCGAGGTGCGGTTCGAGGACGATCCAGCCGCAGTGGCCGCTCTCTTCGAAGATCCGGCGACGGTCAAGTTGTTCTACAAGGAGCACCGCAAGTACGGCTGCTTCTCGCAGAACTGGGGCGCATCGAAGGGCATGGACAGCTACGGCGACGTGTGCGTGGTCCTGAATCCCGGGAACGTGAAGGCGTGGCAAGCCGGCAGCTTCCGCACAATCAACCCGGAGACGCGCAACAAGCTGTACGTTGCCTGTTCCCGGGCGAGGGGCAAGCTCACCTTCGTCCCCGAGTCTTTGCTGACGGCCTACAGGCGCTCCTGAGGCCGCTGCCGCCGGCTACGTGGCTACACCGGGCGCCGCTGAGGCGGGAGTCGTCGTCTCCAGCGCTGGGCCCGCCCCACGACAGAAAGCCCGTCCAGCCTGCGGGACGTAAGCGTCCCGGCAAGTCATGTTGCATCGCTCCTCGACTGCAACGCAGGAAGAGCGCTCCGGGATCAGCCGCTACTTGCCAGACGGACTAGCCGAGAAAGCCGCTTTGTGACGCTGCGTGATCGGTGAAATCTGCAGCTGACTTTCGTAGTCGCCTGACAGCACGTATCTCAGAGTGAGGTCATTGGCGTTGCCGTTGAACGAAGGCGAAAGCCGTGCCCCTTCTTCACGCAGCTGCCGCTCCTCTGCTTGCCATTGCGAAAGATCGAAGTCTTTCGGGACGACCCGGCGGAAGCCCTCGTCCCGCAGCAGTGTCAACAAGTCAAACCGATCCATCTGCGCATTGAGGCCGACGGACATTCGCTTGATCTGCTTGTCCTCATCGTCCTTCACTCGAAGCGGATCGGGCGCGCCAACCAGATTGGGTGCGAGGGCCTTTGCGGTCCGGTACACGTTTATCAATACGACACTTCTCCTAAGGAAGTCCGTTTCTCTCTTTAGCCAAGGCACGCAACGGGCATCGCACAAGGACGAGAGGGTGTCGTTGGACCTAGGTAGCTGACGTGCATAGATGGTCGCAATGACGGACTCTTTACCCTTGAAGGCAGCCTGCATGTCGCCGCAAAAAGAGCGCATTTGCCGGGCGTACTCGGTGAGAGCCTCTTTGAGTGCGTCGTTTTCGGAGGGCGCAGACTTGAGCCTTTGGGACCATCGCGAGATGAACACTGGACGCAGCACAGCCTCCGTATAGGTCCCACAGGCGTATTCAGCGACCAGGGGCGCGGGAAGTGCGGCCCCGGCCACTTCGCTGATTTCCCCCGTTGCTGCCTGAGCCATAGAGGCCGCAACCGCCAGCGGCGCGACCATACAGAGTCTGTTCCAAGCCTTCACGCGCCCTCCAAGATAGGCCATTGCCCGCGCCCGTCAAAGATTTTGGCAGGCGTTTGGCTGCCTAACCGGATATTGCCGGGGACCACCGATGAGGCAACAGCTCTGCGATGTCACGCACCCGCTGTGTCGGCAGCCGATGAAGCACGTCCTTGAGGTACTGATATGGGTCATGCCCGTTCAGCTTGGCCGTCTGAATCAAACTCATGATGGCCGCGGCACGCTGGCCAGCCAGCAGCGTTCCGGCGAATAGCCAGTTCTTGCGTCCCGTGGCCCAGGGCCTGATCTGCTGCTCGTCGAAATTGTTGTCGATGGGCAAGGCGGGGTCGCCGAGGTAGCGCGTCAGCGCGGCCCAGCGGTTGAGGCTGTAGTCCATGGCCTTGGCGGTCGCCGAGCCATCCGGCACCTTAGGCCGGAACTCCAGCAACCACTTGTGCAGAGCATGCGCGACAGGCGCCGCGCGCGTTTGTCGTTCTCGCAGCCGGTCTTCGGCCAGAAGGTCCTTCGCCTCTCGCTCGATGCCGTAGAGCTGTCCGATGAACTCTATGGCGGTGGCCGCCAGCGTGCTCTTGTTCGCCAGGTGCAACTCCACGAACTTGCGGCGCGCGTGGGCCATGCAGCCCACCTCGGTGATGCCACCGTCGAGGAACAGCGCCTTGTAGCCGGAGTAGTCGTCGCAGACCAAGCTGCCCTTCCAGGCGCTCTCGGTGCTGTGACCGAGGAAGGTCCGTGGATGCTGGCCTGAACGGCTCTCGGTGAAGTCGTAGACCACAGCGCGCATGGACTCGAAAGCGCCGCTGGCGTAGGCCCATAGGTAGGCTCGATGGGTCTTGCCGGTGCCGGGCGCCAGCATGGTGAATCGCCCCGGGTTCCGCGGAGGCCCGTTGGTTTAAGTCAGACGGTCGCGG
>CAXDTK010000022.1:0-32978 GCA_963992225.1 uncultured Comamonadaceae bacterium
ACCTAAGCCTTCGTCGGCAGCGTCAGATGTGTATAAGAGACAGCTGCAGCGCCGCGAGCTGCCTGCGCGCTGCAGAGGCCGGTGCGTCGGCAGCCGCCGCACGCGCAGCCGGTAGGTGGACCACAGCTCGGTCGCGGCCTCGGCGGCGGTGCCGGTCAGGCCGGCCAGCAGGTAGTAGCGGCGGAAGAAGCGCTGGAAGGTCATGCGCGCCAGCGTGTCGCGGCCGGCGGTGAGCCTGACGCCCTCCTTGGCCTCGATGAGCTGGTGCAGGCCCTGCTCCCAGCTGCGGTCGGCCATCACGCGGCCGGTGCTCTCGTCGACGATCTGCACCTTCAGCCCGTCCTCGGGCTTCGCGCCGGGGGCCAGGATGTAGTGCTGGTCGCGCTGGTAGAAGTGCAGCGCCGTCAGCGCCTGGCGCAGCAGCTGCTCGCGCCAGGGCCGGGCGCGCCAGACCGGGCGCACGCCGTCGGGCAGCGGCGCGCAGGCGTCCAGCGCGCCGGGCCTGAGCTCGACCTCGCGGTGCGCCAGCTTCAGCGTGAAATGCTCGCCCTCGCGCAGCCCGCGCGCCGCGGCCATGGCCCAGGCCAGCAGGGCCGGCTCGTGCAGGCCCTCGGCCTCCTGCGAAATGATCATCGGCGTGCGCGCCTCGTCGATGAGCACGCTGTCGGCCTCGTCGACGATGGCGAAATGCAGCGCCGGAATCAGCGGCTCGGGCGCCTCGCCGCGCACGAAGCCGCGCAGGCCGGCCACGCGGCCGGGCAGCAGGCCATGGCCGGCGAGGCGGTCCTTCAGGTAGTCGAACACCAGCTCCTTGCCGCTGACGTAGCAGACCGCGTGGCGGTAGGCGGCCCGGCGCTCGTCGGGCTCCATGCCGCCCTTGACGAAGCTGCCGGTCAGGCCGAAGCACGCGAACAGCGGCTGCATCTCCTCGCAGTCGCGCTCGGCCAGGTAGTCGTTGGTGCTGACGACATGCACGCGCGCGCCGCTGGCGGCCATCACGGTGGCGGCCAGCGCGGCCACCAGCGTCTTGCCCTCGCCGGTGCGCATCTCGGCCAGCCGGCCCTGGATCAGCAGGCGCGCGCCGGCGAACTGCACCGGGTGGGGCCACAGGCCCAGCCGGCGCCGCGCCGCCTCGCCGACGCTGCCCAGCGCGCGGGCCAGCGCGGCCGCGTCGCCCGCGTCCGCCCGCAGCGCCGCCATCGCGTCGTGCAGCTGCCGGGCGAGGGCGTCATCGCCGGCCTCGCGCAGCGGCAGCGCGTCGATGGCGGCCTGCAGCGCGGCGATGCCGGCGGCCGGTTCGCTGCGCACCGGCAGCAGCCCGGGCAGGTCGCGCAGCCAGCGCTCCAGCTTGTGGTCGCCTTCGGCCCCGCGCTCGTCCCGCAGCGTGTCGGCGCGGCGGAACTCGGGGCCGGCGAGGGCCTTGAGCCAGCGCAGGTCGGCAGCCACGACGCCAGGGCACGCCAAGCCACCGTGCGCTCCTTCGGAGGGCGGCGGGCCCGGGTCGGCCAGCGGGTCGGTTGCGGCCAGGCTAGACATTCAGCCTCGCAAGAAAGGCCTGGCGCAGGCGCAGCAGCCATTGCGCCGCCAGCGGGGTGGCACCGAGATCGAAGCGCACCCACACCTTGTCGCCGAACACCGCGCTGGGCGAGGGCCGGTCCAGCTGCAGTTCGACGTCGAACACCCGCCGCAGGCTGTGCTTGCCGCCCTCGCGGGCCGGGTCCACCGCGATCTCGCCGCCGCCGGTGGAGCCCAGCGCGGCCGACACCAGCTCGAAGCCGCCGCCCGGCACCTCGCGGCGCACGCGCGCGTCCAGCATCGCGTGCGGCGCCTGCACCAGCCGCACCTGGGCCGACTGCAGGCGGTGCTTCACGAGGTCGGCATCCTCCTGCGAGACGGCCACGCGCACGCGGTCGGCCGGGCCGGCCACGAGGTAGCCCAGCAGCTCGCCGCGCTTGACGGCGCGGCCGGCCAGCTCGGTGGGCGCGTCGGGCACCCAGCGGCCGGCGGTGCGCGCCATCACGTCCAGCGCGGCAACGCGGGCGCGGGCCTCGTCGTAGCGGGTCTGGCGCGCCGCCCGCTCGGTGCGCAGCGGGATGGCCTTGGCCGGCTCGGCGGCCTCGGCGCGGCGCAGCTGCGCCTCGGTCTGCGCCAGCGCGGCGGCGGCCTGGGTCAGCTCGGCCTGCAGCGGCAGGTTCTCGATGCTCAGCAGCGGCGCCCCCGGGGCGACGGCCGTGCCCGGCGCGGCGTGAACCGCGCGGACCTGGCCGGCGGCCTCGGCACGTACCAGCGCCTCGTCGGGCAGCCAGACGACACCCTGGTGCACCGAGTAGAACGGCAGCGGCAGCAGGCCCAGCACCGCCCCGCCGCCGGCCAGCAGCGCCAGCGTGCGGCGCTTGGCCGTGCCGCGGCGGCGCGCCAGCGATCCGCCTTCGTCCAGGTGCTTCCAGGCCTTCCACAGCGGCATCACCAGCGCCTGCCAGGCGGCCATCACGGCCATCACGGCGCCGATCAGCAGGTACTCGCTGGCGACGAACCAGATCAGCCCGACCGTGATGAGCAAGCGGTAGACCGGCGCGACGGCGCCGTAGACAGCCAGGATCGCGCGCTCGCCCTGCGAGGCCAGCGGCGGCTCGGCGTCGCGGGCGCCAAAGAGGAAACGGTCGCTCAGCCACACCCAGTAGGCCTGCGCGCGCTGCGCCAGGTTGGGCAGCTCCAGCAGGTCGGTGGCGATGAAATAGCCGTCGTAGCGCATCAGCGGGTTGCCGTTGACCAGCAGCGTGGACACGCCGGCGATCAGGATCACGTTGTAAGCGATCGCGGTCAGCAGCCCGGGCTCGGCCGCCAGCCACACGTACAGCGCCACCGCGCCCAGCGCCAGCTCGGCCATGATGCCGGCCGCGGCCACCTGGGCCCGTGCCCACTTGGACGCGAAGCCGTAGGACGAGCTGGCGTCCACATAGGGCACCGGCGTGAAGATGATGAACAGCAGGCCGATCTCGCGCACCGTGCCGCCACGCGCCTTCACGGCCAGGCCATGGGCCCATTCGTGCACGGCCTTGACGACCGGGTAGACGAACCACAGCAGCAGCAGGTTGCTGGCCGACAGCACGCGGTCCGACAGGTTCTCGGTCAGCGCCTGCCAGTGCTGCGCGCCCAGCACGGCGGCCGGCAGCACCAGCGCCAGCCACAGCAGCGCCACCGGCACGCTGAACAAGGCCCGCGCCAGCCCGGCCTGGCGGTCGAACCAGGCGTCGGGATGGAACAGCGGCAGCCGCAGGCTCATGGGGTTGAGCCAGTTCTGCTTGAACTTCGCCTTGCGCTGGCGCTCGAAGCGCTCGAACACCTCGCCGGCGTCCGGCGAGACCTGGGTCTGCAGCAGGTCGTTGGCGTGCAGCGACGACACCAGCTGCACCAGCTCGTGCTGCGAGATGCTGGCGCCCTCGTCGCTCGCGGCCGCGCAGGCGGCGTCCCAGACCTGGTCCAGCGTGCGGCGGCCGTCGCACAGCGACAGCACGCGCCAGACTGCCGGTGTCATGCGGTGGAAGCGCTGGCTGACCGGGTCGGACAGCAGCACCCACGGCCGGCCGCGCAGCACGCGGTGCAGCGGCTCCACGCCGTCACGCAGCCGCGGCGTCAGGTGGCGCAGCGCATGCCAATGTTCGGAAAGCAGGGCCTGCATGTCAGTTGACGGGCCGAGCGCCGGGCCGCTCCCAAGACGGCACGAACTGGCGATGTGCTTGCGGCTCAATGCCGCAAGCATCGCCGTCCCCTCGGGGGACCGGCCAAGCTCGCCGGCGTTCAGCCGGGCGAGAGTGGACGAGGGGCTTCATGTCAGATCCAGTACTGCCACAGCTTCAGGCGCAGCCAGGCGGCCGACTCGCGCGTCCAGATCGTCAGCAGGTTGGACGTGCCGACGACGACCTTGGCCACGCCCTGCATGCCCGGGCTCAGCGGCGGCACCTCGCCCACCCAGGCGGCCTCGGCGCGGAAGCCGTTGGCGCCGTCCTGCACGCTGGCCGTGGCCGTCACGCGGGTCAGCTCGAAGTCGTGCCCCGCATGCGGCTGGCCCGCCAGCCGCAGCACGCCGCGCTGGCCGGCATGCACGCGGGCGATGTCGCGCTCGGGCACATGCAGCACCACGCGATAGCCCTCGGCGGCGATCTCGAACATCTCCTTGCCGGACTCGACCGGCCCCCCCAGCTGCTGCACCCAGTCGCCGGTGACGACCAGGCCGTCGATAGGCGCCACCAGCTCGGTGCGGGCCAGCCGGGCCTCCACCAGCGCCAGCTGGCCCTCGGCGCCCTGCAGCTCGGCGCTGGCCACCGCCACGGCGGCGGCCTCGCGCTCGGCCATGGCCTGGCGCAGCCGTGCCGCGGCCTGCTCGCGCTCGCCGCGCAGCTTGGCCTGCTCCAGCTTCAGGTCGCGGTCGTCCAGCCGCAGCAAGACCTGGCCCCGCCTCACCCGGTCGCCCGGCCGCACCGCCGCCTGGGCGATGAAGCCCTCGAACGGCGCGGTGACCAGCTGGCGGGTGCGGCCCTCTATGACGGTGGGGGCGGTGACCCGGTCGTCCACCGGCACCGCCAGCAGCACGACCAGCAGCGCCACCACGGCGGCGGCGCCGGCCTTCCAGGCCCAGTGCCCCGGGCCGCGCAGCCGCGCGCCGACGCGGCGCAGCGCGCGCCAGGCCTGCACCGGCAGCTGCAGCTCGGCGCCCCGCCAATGCCGCAGCAGCGGCTCGGCCAGCGTGACGCTGGTGCGCAGCACCTGCCGCGCGCCCGGCGGCGTGCTGCCCTGGGCCACCAGCACCGCCACCACCTCGCCCCGCTCCAGCAGCGGCAGCGCCCAGGCGTCGCGCTCGTCCAGCTCGCGGCCCTCGACGAAGGCGCGCTGGGCGATCTCGGTGGCGGCCTGCACGGCGGGGCTGCCGGTCTCGGCATGCGCCACGTCGGCCGCCACCCACCAGCGCGCGCGGTCGTGGCGCACCTCGAACAGCGACAGCCGCAGCTCGCTGCCCGGCGGCAGCTCGCGCCGCGCCCAGGCGGCCGTGCGGTTGACCCAGTCCTGCGCGGCCGCCCGTGCCTCGGCCTGCGACGCCACATGGCCCATCAGCTCCAGCAGCTCGGCCGCGCGCTGGTTGTGCGCCAGGCTGGCGGCCGACAGCGTCAGCTGCAGCCAGCCCAGCGACAGCAGCAGCTGCTGCAGGCTGCGGTCGTTGTGCGGCGGGCTCAGCAACGCGCCGACGATGCCCGGCTGGCCGCTGGGCAGCGCCAGGTGGGTGGCGACGAGCAGCTCGCCGGTCGGGACGCGGCTCAGCGCCACCGGGCTGTCGCGCGTCACGCGTGCCCGCGCCTCGGCCCAGGCCTCGGCCACGTCGGCCCGTTCGAAGGGCGCACGCCAGGCGGCATCGGCGGCATGCAGGGCCACGCCCTGGCAGGCCGAGCCGGCGGCGTGCAGACGCTGCAGCCACATGGCCAGCGCGGGCGCCAGCTCGGCCGCCTGCGGCGTGGCCGAGGGCGGCGGCAGCACGGCTTCGTGGTCGTCGGCCGTCATGGCGCGCTCCGCTCGCGGGCCCGGCTCATGTCGTTCGGCCGGTGCTCGACCAGCTGGGCGTCCAGCGCCTGCCAGTCGGCCTCATCGAGCAGGCCGCTCAGCGAGCGCAGCTTGAAATAACTCGCCCAGGCGTCGTGCCGCGCGCGGGACAGGTCGCGGCGAGCCTCGAACAGCTTGCCCTGCGCCTCCAGCACGTCGGCGTTGGTCTTGATGCCCACCTCGTAGCCGCGCTGCGTGGCGCGCACCGACAGCGCCTGCGAGCGCTCGGCCGTGGCCAGCGCGCGGGCCTGCGACAGCGCCGACAGCGCACCCACGAAGGCCTGCCGCACGCCGATGACCAGCGTGCGCCGCGCCAGCTCCATCTCGCCGGCCGCCTTGTCGCGCAGCGCCAGCGTCTCGGCCACGCGGGACTGCGTGGCGCCGCTGGCGAACAGCGGGATGGTCAGCGTGGCGCCGACCGCGGACGAGGTGCCGCGGCGCGGGAAGATGCTGGTGACCGTGCCGGTGTCGTTGGAATGGGTGTAGCTGTAGTTCAGGTCCACCGTGGGCGCATGGGCCAGCGAGGCCTTGCGCGTCTCGGCCTCGGCCGCCTCGACGGCCAGCCGCGCCTGGCGCAGCTGCGGGCTGTCGACCTCGGCACGCGACAGCCAGTCCAGCACGCCGTTGGGCTGCAGCGGCGGCAGCGCCTCGGGAGCCACGGCGCGCGCCAGCAGGCCCGGCGTCGCGCCGTTGGCCACCTCGGCCAGCACCTGCTGGCGCAGGTCCAGCTCGGCCTCGGCGGCCAGCACCTGGGCGGCGGCGTTGTCCACGCGCGCCTCCGCCTCGCGCACCTCGGGTGCGGCCGCGCGGCCGACCTGGAAGCCGCGCCGCGCGGCCGCCAGCAGCTCAGCCTGCGCCTCGCGCAGCGCCGTCGCATGGGCCAGCACGTCGCGGGCCTTGAACACCTCCAGCACGGCCTCGGCCAGCCGCTGCTGGGCATCCAGCCGCGCCTGCATCAGTGCGCTGTCGGCCTGCTCCAGCTGGCTCTGCGCGGCCTGCATGGCGGGGTAGAGCGCGCCCCGCCACAGCGGCTGGTTGACCTGCACGGCGTACTGCTCGGCGCGGAACGGCCGCACCTCGCCGCCCGGCGGCTCGCGGTAGCGCGTGTGGGTGGACGAGGCGGTCAGGTTGGCGGTCGGCCCATAGGCGGCGCGGGCCTGGAACAGCCGCTCCTCGGCGGCGCGCCGCGAGGCGCCGGTGGCGCGCACGGCCGGGTCGGCGTCGAGCGCGCGCACGGCCAGCTCCGGCAGGGTCTGGGCCGCGGCCGGCAGGGCGATGAGCAACGGAAGGAGTCGGATCACAGGCGCCTGAAATGGACACGCCGGCCGAAGCGGCCGGCGCGGCAGTGTGCGCGAAATGACGCCGTCCGGCGTCACCCGCGCAGGTGACGCTCAGTCGCGGCGGCGACGGCGGGTCAGCAGCGCACCGGCGAGGGCCACGCCGGCCAGCGCGACACTGGCGGGTTCGGGCACGGTGTTGCCGGCGTCCTGCGTCGTCAGCGTGAGCTTGAAGAAGCCCAGGCTGCCACCGTCTTCGGGGTCCGCGGCGCGGATCTCGAGGGTGTTGTCGGCGCCGATCAGGCCCAGGAAGGCCGCCAGATCGAAGGTGTCGAGGTAGGCGTAGCTGAGGTCGCCGCTGCCGCTGTCACCGTTGGTGAGTTCGCCGACGAGCTGGTTGTTGAGGTAGACGCCGGCATTGCCGCCGTAGCCCCAGCCGCCCGAGAACACCTGCAGCGACGCGCCGGTGAGGCTGCCGCTCCAGCTGACGGGCAGCGAGGCCGCGAAGCCGCCGCCGACCCAGTCGTTGGTGCCGTCGGGCTGCGCATTGACGAGGTTGCCGTATTCGAAGGCGTCGCCGCTGGCCAGGCCGATGCCCAGGCCGTCCAGCGCGCCGAAACGGGTCTCGATGGTGGCGGCGGAGGCCGCCGAGGTGACCAGGGCCAGCGCCAGGCCGAGGGTGGACAAACAGGAACGGGTCAGTTGCAGCATGGGGAAGCCTGTGAACGATGGCGCAATCTCTTGCATCCTAGACAGCGGGGCAGGCCCCGCCCATCCCCGGAGCATGGGGCGGGCGGGGCGGCGGGTGCGGTGCAGCGGCATCATTTGCCGCCCACCAGCTGCTGCCATTGCAGCTTGGCGCGCTCTTCGAGCTCCTTGAGCCAGGCGTCGCTGAGCGCACGGGCGCGCTCGGCCTCGGCCTGGGCGATCTCGGCGGCCGTCTTCGGCAGCGGGGCCGGTTCGGCGGCCGTGCCCAGCTGGCCACGCGCCGCGGCCAGCAGCTCGGCCGCGCTGGCCAGCGCCGGCCTGACCGCCTGGCTGCCCACCTGGACCTCGGTGGTCTGCAGCCCGGCCGTGCTGACGACGTAAGGGTTCAGGCCCGCCGGGGTCGCGACCGCCGTGCCGGGCAGCACCCGCACCACGAAGCCCTGGCTGACGCTGGCGCTCGCGCCGTTGCTCGTCTCGGTGCTGGCGGCGCGCAAGGTGAGGGCCAGCTCGCCGGTGAAGCCGGCCGGCGGCGTGACGCTGAGCTTGCCCAGGTCCCAGCCGGCCAGGTCGATGGCCGAGCCGCCCTCGGCGCTGCGCACGCCGTCGCTGAGCAGCGCGCCCGCGGGCAGGCCGATCAGCGTCAGCGTGAGCGCCTCGCTGCCGAAGGTATCGGCCAGCGCCGTCGTCACGCGCGGCAGCGCGATGGCGCTGTCGACGAGGCCGTAGACCAGCGCGACGCCCACCGGCAGCGTCTCGACGAGGCGGATGTCGTCGATGTTGGCGCTGCGCTGCGGCACCGCACCGCCGGCGACGGCGCTGCCGCCCTCCAGCACGATGGCGATGCGGCGGGCCTGCCCGTTGCCGCCGAACGTGAAGCTCAGGGCCTCCCAGTTCAGCGCCGTGGTCGGGCTGGTGCCGGCATGGCCGCCCACCTTGACGCCGTCGACATAGATGCCGATGGCCGTGTTGGCGACGGCGAAGCCCAGGCCGCCGGCGTAGTCCAGGCTGAGCGTGTAGGTCGCGCCGTCGACGGTCTCGACGGTGCGCTCGATGCCCAGCGTCTGGTAGGCCAGCGTCGCGCGGCCGTTGCGCAGCGTCAGCCACTGCCGGCCGTTGTCGGCCATGGGCTGCACGGTCGCGAAGTTGCCGCCGATGTTGGTGACGCGGTCGCCCGCGGCCTGGATCTCGAACGCCGCCGTCTTGCCGGAGGTCGTGGCCAGCACGCTCCAGCCCTCCAGCACCGGCCCGGCCACCACGGTGACCGCGGTGCTCGGGTTGGCGGGCGTCTCCCAGCCCGTGGCCAGCAGCTCGCGGCTGACGGCCACGTCGCGCGGGCTCAGCACCAGCGTGGGCGCATCGGCCACGGCGACGAACTGCGCCGTCAACCGCTGCGAGGTGGTCGCGTACGCGCCGGTGGCGCCTTCGATCGCCGTGGCCTGCAGCTGCAGCAGCACCGTGCCGTTGAAGTCGCGCGGCGGCGTCAGCGTCAGCGCATCCAGCTGCCAGCCGGCAAGGTTGACGACGCGCTGCGTGGCCGACGGCGTGAAGCTGCGCGTGCCGTCCGACAGCGTGAAGCCGTCCGGCAGGCCGGTCAGCGTCAGCACCAGCGTCTCGGAGCCGTCGTTGTCGACCAAGCCGGCAACGAGGGCATGCAGCGCGAGCGCCACATCCTCCAGGCCGGTGACGGTGTCGCCGCCGGCCAGGGTCAGCGTGGGCGCGTCGGCCACGGCCGCGATGTCGATGACCAGGCTGGCGGCCGGGCTGTAGAGCGCGCCGTCGAATGCCTTGAAGCCGATGCGGGCGTAGTGCTCGCGGCGGTTGCCATCGCCGCTGCCGAGGTGGCCGGCACCGCCCGAGGCGTTGGCCGCGGGCACGAAGCGCAGGCCGCGCACCGCCAGGTCGGCCTGGCTGAAGCGCTCGCCCACCGCCACGGCGGCCCAGCTGCCGTCGGCCTGCAGGCGCTGCAGTTCGCCGTCCACCGGCAGGGCCCAGATCTCGACCTGCAGCAGGTCGGGGCGGCTGTCGGGGTCGACGACGGCGAAGCGGTCCCAGGTCAGCATGAGGGCCAGGTCCTCGGTGCCGGTGGCCGTGCCATCGGCGGCGGTCGGGGCCTGGTTGGGCGTGTCGTCGGCCGTGACGGTGATGGCCACCGTGACGACCGCGGAGCTGGCCCGGCCATCGCTGACCTGGTAGCTGAAGCTGTCGGGGCCGGCAAAGCCGCTGGCCGCCTTGTAGCTGAAGCTGCCGTCCGCCAGCACCGTCAGCACGCCATGCGCCGGGCCGTTGACCACGGCGGCGGTCAGCACATCGCCGTCCACGTCGAAGGCGGTGGCCAGCGGGTTGATGGCCACGGTCTGGCCGGCCTGGGCCGTGAGGCTGCGCCCGGTGAGCGTCGGCGCGTCGTTGACGGGGCGGACCGTCAGCGCCACGGTGGCCGTGTTGCTGGGCTTGCCGTCGATGACGAAGCGGTAGCTGAAGCTGTCGCTGCCGTGGTAGTCGGCGGCCGGCTGGTAGCTGAACTGGCCATTGGCCAGCAGCGTCAGCGTGCCGTGCGCCGGGCCGTCCACCTGCTCGATGGTGACGTTGGCGGCACCGAAGACCAGGTCGTTGGCCAGCACGTCGATGGTGGCGGCACCGTCCTCGTCCAGCGCCACCGCGTCGCCCACGGCCTGGGCGTCGCCGATCAGCTGCACGTCGCGCACGGCCATGGTGCTGGCCTGGGCCGCGAAGCCCAGCAGGTCGAAGCTCAGCAGTACCGACTTGCCGGCCAGCTCGGGCGCCAGCGCGACAAAGTAGGTCGCGCTGCCGTCGGCGTTGAGCTGCTTGCGCACCGTGGTGGCGAGGCGCTCGCGGCCGTGGGTCTGCAGGTTCAGCAGCGCGTCGGAGCCGTTCAGGCTTATGCGCCCCGCCACCGGCAGGCCGGTGGTGGCGTCCAGCAGCGCGACCTCGAAGGCGTCGAACGGCCCGGCTGCGTTGGCAAGCAGGCGCGGCGACTCCAGCGTGAAGCCGAGCAGCTTGTCGTTGGCGCCGAGCAGGAACACCTGCGACAGCTGGGCCTGGCGCGTGGCGGATTCGCCCAGCGTGGCGCGACCGCCCTCGATGACGACGTTGCCGCGGGTGCTCCAGCCGGTGGCGTCCTGCAGCCCGCCGCCGCTCAGCGTCGCATGGACCGGCAGGCCGGCGGCGAAGCCGGGCGCCGCGGCGGCCTGCGTGCCGGCGGACGCGGGGGTGGTCTGCGGCGACAGCGTGGGCGACACGGCGGCCACGCCACCTGCGGTCGCCTCGGTCGCCGGCGGGGCCCCAAGGTAGGGCGTCTGCCGGGCTAGGGCCTGCATGTACAGGATGAGGCCGTCGACCTGTTGCCGCGTCAATGCCTGGTCGCGGTCACCGCGGGCCAGGGCCAGGTCCAGCAACTGCGTGACCTCGGTCGAGCGCTGCACCGAGTTGGCCACGCCCATGAAGGTGGGCGTGGGCACCAGCACCTGCGGGTTACCCATGCCGTCAAGCTTGTACTCATCGGGCAGGCCCAGGCTGTGACCCAGTTCATGCGCGAACAACCAGCCGAGATAGCGGCCGAGCGCGTACATGCGCTGGCTGCGGTCGGCAATGCCGCCCACGGCCTCCAGCGCCTGGCGCAGCGCCGCGGGCACCGAGACTTCGGGTGCATCGCCGAAGGCCGTGCCGTTTTGCTGCTGGTTGATAAGGCGGCTGAGCACGTACTCCTTGCTGCGGATGCTCTGCTCGTTGGTGACCGCGCCGCTGGCAGAGGTCAGCAACGTGCTCATCTGGCTGGCCGCGAAGTCCCAGCCGGCGCGACCGGCCTCATTGCTGTTGCCGAAGATGGTGCCGGCCAGCGTGATCTCGGTCGTCCTGTCCTGCGCCGGGCCCAGCGAAGCCCGGTTCACGAAGGAGAAGTCGATCGCGTTGTAGAAGCGGTCACGCAGGTAGACGCCCCCGTTGGGGCCCAGGGCGACCTTGACGCCGAAGGCCAGCGACTCCAGGTCGGCTTCACCCAGATCTGTAGGCAGCCTGTCGGACAGACCGGTCAACAGGTTGTAGACGGCCAGGTCGTTGCCGCCGAGCGAGGCCACGTCGTCCACCGCTGTGTGCGCCAATGCCGTGGACTGCAGCAGCAGCGCATTGAGCTGTGCCAGGTCGACGTTGACCTGCTGGGTCGGGCGCACGTCCACCCGCACCTTCGCGGTGAAGTAGATCTGGTTGTTCAGCTTGAAGTTCAGCGTGCTCTCGACACGGCCGCGATCCTGGGCGGTGGAGACCAGCGTCAGCGTCGTCGTGGCGCCCTCGGTCTTGGCGATCCAGCGGCCATCGGTCTCGATGACGATCCCGTCGGGGTTGTAGACCTTCAGGGTGCGCGTCTCACCGGCACGCAGCGCCATCGCCGTCAGCACGCCGTCGACCTGGTTCAGGTTGGTCAGCTCGCCGAAGTAATAGGTGCGCATCGTCACCGAGCCGCCGTCCACGCTGCCTTGCGGCGTGCTGCGCGTCATGTCGAAGCGCAGTTGCCCCGACATCAGCACGGCGTCGTACGCATCGCCCCATTTCTTGCGTGCCTCGTCGGTCAGACGAGCCCCGATGTCGATCTGCGCCGACGCGCCCTTGGCGAGCGCCTGGCCCGACAGCAGCGTCTTCTCGCCGCTGGCGACCACGGCGCTGGTGCCGGTGCCCGTGCCGAGGTAGAGGAAGTCGTTGGGCAATGCCACCACCTTGTAGGTGATGTCGCCGTCGCTCGCGTTGGACAGCGTCAGCTGATGCTCGTTGGCGCGGTAGAACGCCTCCGGCCGCACCCAGGCCAGGCCTTCGTCGACGATGCTGGGGGTGCTGGCGGGGTTGTCGCGGAAGAAGGCGATCTGGTCGTCCGCCGGACCGCTGCTGTCCTTGACGGACAGTGTGGAGCCGATGGTGATGTTGTCGACCGTCACGCTGTCCTGCGCGTTCAGCGGGAAGGACTGCGAAGTGCCATTGAGCAGGTTGTACAACTCGATGCGTACCTGCACCGACTGCGCCGCCTGGGCCCGCACCGCCTCGGGGATGACGAAGGTCTGCATCGAGCTGCCGGCCAGTTCGCGCAGCTTCAGATCGCGGTTGGCAGCGATCTCGGTGGTGCTGCCGTCGGCGTTCTGCACCAGGAACTTGACGCGCAGATAGGTGTCGCTGTCGGGGTGGTAGTTGATGTTGCTGACGTTGAGGCTGATCTGCTGCGCCGACTTGGGCAGCACCATCCGGTTGTGCGTGAGCTGCGGGAACTCCTTGTCCAGGCGGAAGCCCCAGTTGGCCACCTTCTCCAGGTTGGTGCCGAAGGCGCCGATGTCCTCCTTGAAGCCGCCGATGTAGCTGTAGAAGAAGGCATCGAAGGCCTTGGCCAGATAGGTTTCCGCGGTCTTGGCCACCACGGGCACCTTCAGGAAGGCCAGCGGCGGATAGTTGGACACCCACTTGACGACGTACTTGACCAGCAGGTCGCGCAGGTAGTCGGCCATGTTGCTGATCCAGACCGTCTGGGCCAGGTCCGACATGCTCAGGTTGGTGCCGTAGATGCCCTGGTAGTTGCCCAGCGTGGTGGTGAATGCCTTCACGTCCTTGACACCACGGCTGCTCATCTGGTCCTCGGGGACCGTGCCGAGCAGCATCAGGTGCGTCGCTTGGCTGGCGTCCGAACCGGTGATGGCGCCACCGTTGTGCAACGACCAACCGGGCAGCTGATAGGTCGTCAGGAATCGCCCGAAGTAAGGCCGGATGCTGGCCTGGAAATCCCCGTTGAACACCGAGGGCACGGCCGAGGTGGTCGCGCCCCATTCCGTGTTGTCCTGCTCCACGCCGATGCGCTGGCCATTGCCCGCGACGATGCGGTCGGCACTGCCGCCACCCAGCTTGGAGAAGAAGAAGCCGGCGCCCACACCCTCCCAGGTGTCGGCCGGGTCCTCGCCGGCTCGCGAAGCCACCAGCGGATCAAGCGCTGACTCGCCAGCCGCGACCGAGCCCTCCGCCACGCGTCCGAGCAGCTTGTCGAGGCGCTCCAGGTACCAGGGTGCCTGGTTCTTGCCGTACAGCGCAGGTTTGGTGCCGAAGCCGTCCAGTTTCTCGAAGCTGCCGTCGGCACGGCGGCGGACGATCCAGTCGCGGTCGGCAACGGGGTCGCCCTGCTTGCTGGTCTTGGCGCTGAAGTAGGTCAGGCTCGCGTTGAGCGTACCTGCGTACCAGGCATGCGGCCGCGAATGCGTTTGCGCCACCGAGCCGGCGACGGGCGCCTTGTCGTCTTGCGTGAAGCCCTTCAGGCCGGTCAGGTTGAAGTCGAAGTCGAAACCTGCATCCGCATAGGTGCCGGCACCGGCCAGGCTACGCCCGTTGGGAGTCACGGTCTTGTTCGGTGGCGCGTTCTCGTCGGCCACCAGCTGGAAGAAGTTGTCGGCGTAGCTGATGCCCTTCCAGGCGGCGACGTCGGGGTCGAAGAAGTTCGCAAAGTCGATCTGGGTGAGGCCCATCTTCTTCGGGTTCACCTCCAGGATCTCCGCGGCCTTCAGCAGGTCGCGCAGCGCCTCGCTGGCGAACATCTTGGTGACGGTGCCTTTGAGGATCTTCTCGATGTCTGCGGCCGCCTGCGGGCTGATGAGGTCAGCGACACCCAGCGTGGGCCACAGGCCGTCGATCTGCAGCGCGTCAGTCAGGCCGTCGAACACCAGCCGCGGCAGGCTGGTCAGCAGCGCAGCAATGGCGCCGGTGTCGGCGTTGACCATGGCCTTGGACACCAGCTCGCTCTGCATCAGCGACGGCTGCTCGAAGTCGTGCGGGTCCAGCGTCGTCATCTGCAGGTCCGCCGGCTTGGCCAGCCCGTACTTCTCGACGCCCCACAGGATGCGCTGGGCCAGCTCCGAGTTCACCACCGTACCGCGGCTGTGGCCGATCAGGTGGAGATTGCCCGAGAGGACCTTCCCGCCAGCGGCCTGGTCGGCCAACAGCAGCGATGCATACATCGCATCGGCCGTGGCTTCGGCAAAGCCCGAGTCGCTGAAGCCGGACTCGATGACCCAATCGGGCACCAGGACGACCGGCTTGCCCTGGCCGATCGCCTCGGCCAGCGTGGGTTGCTTGGCGCCCTTGTCCAGCGCCTCCCACAGGCCGGTATCACGGGCATACCGGTAGGCATAGCCTCCCTGCGTCTGCACGATGTTGCGGGCCAGCTCGGCGGCGGCCGTCGAAGAAGCGTCGGTCTTGCCCTTGAAGGCATTCAGGTAGACCGAGCTCAGGCCTTCCGTTCCCGACACGATGGGCGGCTGGTAGCCATGAGTCAGCACTGTGATCGATGCACCGCCGAAGCCGCTTTGCTCGTACGCCTTCTTGACCGTGAACGGCTGGGACGCCGTCAGAGTGGTGCCGTCCGACAGCTTGGCCTCGGCAGCCCACCAGTAGCGTTGACCGGCAGTGAGCTTGAAGTCGGCGAACCGGGGATCGTTGGCGAAGTCCTTGAAGGTGATCAGCTGGCCGGCCTTGTACGGCACGCCCTTGCCGACATCCAGCGCCGTCAGGATGCGCTCGTCGTGCACCGGGCCGTTGGCGCTCTTGTCACCGCCGGTCCAGTCGGGCATCTTCGGGCTGTCGTTCGGGTAGAGGCCTTCGCCCGGGCCGAACATGCTGACGTAGATGTTCAGCTCGACGACGGTGTGGTTGGCCTTCAGCTCGAAGACGGGTCGCTGTTCGGCGTCCACCTTGGGGCTGATCAGCTCCAGGTCACCGTTGGCGGCCAACGTCGCCACCGCCCAGGACTTGGGCAGGTCGTCGTAGCGGCGTGGCAGCAGGGTGGCATCGCCCAGGTCGATGGGTTTGCGCAGGTCAGTGCTGCGCTTTTCGGCGGCCTGGATCAGGCCTGCGGCATTGAACTGGAACACCGTCGAGAACATGCGGCTGTAGTAGCCGTCCCCCGGCCCGCCGTACTCCTCGACCATCGCGGTCGCCAGCAGCGTGCTGCCATCAGCGGACAGCGACAGGTTGTCGAGGCTGGCGCCCTCAATGGGCGTGGTGGCCCCCAGGAACACCGGGTTGGTGAAGGGGTCCTTGATGATGCCGATCTTGCCGCCGACCTGCTTGGACACCAGGGCGCCGTCCATGAACCCGGGCTCGTCGAAGATCAGCTCGTAGTCGGCCACGAAGGCGTACTTGCCATCCGCGGAGACCGCCACACCGACGGCGTGCTGGATGTTCTGGCGGAACTTCGTGCCGTTCCACCAGTCGGACTGGGTCGGCTTGAGCCAGGGCGCGCCAACATTGGCGGTGCTCCAGGCACCGCTTTGGGCGTCTCGTTTGGCGGTGAAGGCCGCAAAGCCCTGGTTGTAGGCACCGGGCGAGCTGACCACGAACTGGCCGGCCTCGGGCCCTGCGCTGACGTAGTAGGGCACCTGCCCCGTGCGCGGCCGCCCCGAGGTACTGAAGTCGATGACCTTGACGTCGGCCGACTGCACGCGCAGCGTGCGATCGGCGCCCTGGCTGTTCTTGACCTGCGCCTCCCAGGCCTTGTCCATGGAGGTCAGGTCGATGACGAAGACATCCCCCTTCTCCCGGGCCGCGAAGCCGATGCGGGTGGCACGCTCCTTGGGCGCCGTCACTGCAAGGTAGCGGCCCGCGCTGACGGCGAGGTCGACGAAGCCGCTCGGCCCGCCGGCAATGCCGGCCGGCAGGTTGAGTTGCTGGATCTCCTTCAGGAACTGCGGGTCCTTGCTGTTGATGTTGACGCGCAGCAGGCGCGCCCCGTTGGCACCCCCATAGCTCGCACCCTCGGCCACGTACATCCAGTCGCCGGCCACCGCCAGTGCGGCGATGTTGGCGGTGGAGCCGGGCAGCTGCAGCGTGTAGACCAGCTTGTGGCTGATCATGTCGATCATGTAGATCTTGCCGGCGCCGGCCACGTAGACCACCCGGTTGTCGGTGCCGTAGATCAGCGCGTCGGTCTTCAAGCCGGTCAGATAGCCCGGCAGGTCGATGACGTCCTGCAGGATCTTCAGCGGTCCATCGCTTCCAGGGCCGCTGGTCATGATGCCGTCGGTGAACTGCACATGCAGGCGGTCGAGCACGACGCCCAGTTCCTGCTGGGGCTTGAGCTCGATCGGATAGCTGGGGTTGCCCGACATGAAGCCATAGCCATCGCCGGCCGTGCCATCGGGGTTGATGGTGTCGATGACACGCTCCACCCAGATCTCGTGCAGGCCGAGCGCGACCCCCGCCGGCACCTTGACGATCGCCGAGGTCTTGGTGACCTCGCTGACCGTGAGCGTGTCCCACAGCAGGCCTCGGTCCGGCGCGCCGTTGCGCTCTGCCAGCCCACTGCCCACGGGCTTGATCCACACGCGCAGCCGCGTGGCCCCTGACTCCAGCTTGAAGTTGTCGCCGGTCAGCTTGAACGTCGTCGCATCAACCTTGGCAATGCCGGTCAGCGTCGGGTCGCCCACCGCGATGGGCTTGAGCGGCGTGACGCTGATCTCGAGATCCTCGCCCTTCACCGTAGCCGTGCCGGTCTGGCTGTACTGGGCCGTGGTCGTGAACGTGTGGACGCCGAAGACCGCCGTCGGCAGCATGGCCATCAGCCCGATCGCGGTGCCCGAGGCCACGAGGTTGCCGCCCGCCGCGACCATCATGGCCGTGTTGATGGCGTTGAAGTAGATGTACTGGTAGTTGGCGTCCAGCGACACAAAGCGGGTCACCGAGGCGCCAGTCTTGGGGTCCTTGCTGGTGCGCCGTGCCGAGACGAGATAGTCGCCCGAGCTGGTGACGCCGGGGTACGGCGGGCTGGCCGTGCGGGCCTTGCCATCGGCGCCGACATGACCGTTGTCGACCACCCACCAGGTGTCCTTCACGGTGCCGTCGTCCAGCGTGACGGTGCCGCGGCGCAGGATCAGCACCTCGTACTCGTCCGGGCTCAGCCCCAGGGCCGACGCGGCGAGCTGGATGGGCTGGGCGCTCTTCGCGTTGCCGATGTCGAGTCGGAAGCCCGACAGCACTTGGAAGCCCTCGAAACTCGGGGCTGCCAGCGGCAAGTTGGCCAGGTCCAGGTCGGTCAACGTGACTTGACGCGGCGCGTCGAAGGCGCCGGCGGCGATGGCGACCTGCACGCCGTTCTCGGTCTGCAGCACAGCCCCGCTCTGATCGACCTGGATGCTGGGCGCCTGCGCCGTCACCAGCGATGGTCCCACCACATGCACGGTCAGCTCCACCTGGCCCGACTTGTAGATGGCATAGACCTTGGTCGTGCCGATGGCTTTGGCCTTGATGACACCGTCCAGGCCCACCTCGGCGATGCGGGCATCGCCGACGAAATAGCTGGTGAAGTAGGAGTCCGCCAGGTCATTGCCCGACAGCACATCGGTCAACTTGATCTGGCGCAGTCCCGCGCCGCTGCCGTCTGCCTGCGGCGCCAGCAGCGACACCGAGCCCGGATAGACATCCAGGCCGCCGAGCGCCAGGTTGATGGTGTCCGCACTGGGCCCGTCCACCTCGAAGCTGCGCACGCCCTGCTGGCTGCCATGGGTGGCCCGGACATAACCCCAGCCCGCGGCTTCGCCCTTCAGCAGCGCGTCACCCGGTGTGACGACGACCTTGCCGACACCGTCCTGCCAGTTCTCGACCGACCACTGCAGATAACTCCCCGTCAGCGCCACGCCCTTCTCGTCGGCGAAGTCGCCGAAGGCGCGCAGCTGGCGGGTCTCGCCGGCGCGCAGCGGCCCCATGTCGACGATGTTGATGCTCAGCAATGCCGCCGAGCTGACGTTGAACTGCAGCACGATGGGGCCGCTGCTGCCCCAGCCGTCGTCCGCCTCGATGGTGATGGCGGCGGCACCGGCGTAGCCCGGCTCGGGCTTGAACAGCAGCATGCTGCCATCGGCGCTGAGCTGCGCCGTGCCATGCGTGGCGCCGATGACGCGCCAGAACACGCTGTCGCCTTCGCGGTCCAGCGCGATGTTGTCGAGCGCCAGCCACTTGTTCAGGTCGGTGTGGGTCAGCACCGGCGTGGCGCTGGCCACGCCGACCGGCGCGAGGTTGGCGCGCCAGCCGTAGTTGGCGTAAAGCACCTGGCGGTCGCTGTCGTTGGCCGTGCCGTCGCCGTTCAGGTCCACGCCTGACGCCGCGAAGGCGGTCGAGTCCGTGCCGTCGATGCGGCCGTCGCGGTTCAGGTCGCCGGCGATGCTGACCTTGATGCCGGCGGCGCCGCTGCCGCTCAGCGTCAGCAGCTTCAGGCCGGCCTCGGTCACGCGGATCAGCGTGACGGTCTTGCCGCCGTTGGCGACCTGGCCGAGCACGGTCGCGCCTTCGACGGCGAGGCTGGCGCCGGCGCTGGTCTCGACGGCGTACACGATGGCGCCGCGGGCGCCCGGCGCCTTCACGGTGCTGGCGAGTTCGCTGTCGCGCACGACGAAGCTGAAGCGCGCCGGCGTGGCGGCGTCGAGGTTGCCGTTCCAGCTGTTGTTCGGCGTCGCCACGGACGCCAGCCAGCCGGCCGCGGTGCCGAACTGCGCCGTGATGGGTTCGCTGATGAGGCTGCCGTCGGCGTGGTAGCCGATGCTCTGGTTCAGCGCGCCATCACCGTACAGGCTGCGCGCCAGCGCGAGCCGGCCGCTGCCGTCGTAGCGGTAGACGATGGCCGCATCGGCCGTGGCCGTCTGGCGGCCGACGACGCGCTCGATGCGGCCCAGGCTGTCGCGTTCGAAGACGATCCGCGTGTTCGGGTCGGTCGCACCGACCAGGGCCACGCCGGCATCCGACACCAGCCATTGCTGGCCATCGGCAAAGCGCACGCCCTGCACCTGGCCGCGGGCGTCGAGCCGGTAGCTGGTGCCATCGGGGCCGGTCAGCTGGTAGCCGGTGGGCTGCCACGGCAGGCCGGTGACGCGGTCGAGCAGGCGCTGCCCCTGGGGCAGCAGCGCGACCGGCATCGCCGGGTCGGCGTTCACCACCGACAGGCTCCAGCCCGCCATGCTGCCGGTGAACACCGGGCGCTGCACCAGCGGCGAGGTCGGGTCGCTGGACAGCGGCGTGCCGGTGGTGCCCAGCGTGAAGCTGAGGTACTCGGTGGGTGCGTTGGCGGCGGACAGGCTGGTGGGCACCTGCAGCCAGACGCGTGCACCCAGCACCCAGGCGGCCGAGGCGCCGAGCGCATCGCTGCCGGCCTGGTCGTGGCTGAGGCGGGTGTCCAGCAGCGGCAGCGTCCAGTTGCCGAAGTCACCGGTGCCGTTGGCGTCCAGGCTGCGCGTCAGCGCCAGGTCGTGGTTGCCGAGGCGGAACACCGCGTCGGTGGCCTGGGCCTGCACCAGCTGCTTGGCGGCCGAGTCGACCAGCACGCGGGTGACCACCTCAGTGGTGCGGCCAGCCAGGTCCCAGCCGCGCAGGCGCAGCTGGTAGACGCCGTTGGCCCAGCGTGACGGGTCCAGCGTGGCCAGCGTCAGCTCGCCGTTGACGGCGGCGGCGCTGAAGTCGCTGGCGGCCAGCGTGCGCCAGGCGGACTGATCCACCCGGTCGCCATTGGCCGGTGCGGCTTCGAGCACATAGCCCATCAGCTGCAGGTCGGCGATGCGGGCGGTCAGCGCGGTGGCGCTGCCGATGACGGCGGGGGCGAGTGCGCCCGTGTCCAGCGCGCCGGTGAAGGCGAGCTGGGGCGCGGCGGCATCCAGCGGGTCGCGCACGCGCACGGTCTGCGTCGTGGTGGCGGAGAAGCCGTCGGCGTCCACCGCGGTCACGCGCAGCTCGATGAGGCCTGGCTGGCTGGGCGTGATGCGCACGCGGCCGAGGCCGTCCAGCGTCACGTTGACCCAGTCCGGCTGCCCGATCCCGGCGCCGCGCGCCTGCACGGTGATGGCGGCGATGGGGCTGAAGGCCTCGGCGCGCACGGTGGCGAGCACGACCTGGCCCGGCAGCACCGGGGTGCTGGGGGTCAGGTTGACCAGCAGCTTGGGCGCGTTCGCGCCGGCCTCGGCCACCACGCGCAGCACGAAGCTGCGGGTCGCGGTGTTGCGGCCGTCGCTGACCGTGGCCAGCACGGTGAAGTCGCCCACCTGGCCGGGGCCGGGGGTCCAGTTCAGGCGGCCGCTGACGGCGTCGTAGGCCGCGCCCTCGGGCAGGCCGGTGAAGCTGACGGCCAGCGCCGTGGTCTGCGCCGCGCCATCGGCGTCGAACACGCGCAGCGCGCCGACCGGTGCGGTCGCACCCTTGACGACTGGCAGCGAGAAGCTCTGGCCCACCAGCAGCGCATGGCTGGCGGTGCTGATCTCCGGCGCCTGGTTCAGGTCGAAGACGCGCACCTGCACGGTCCGCGTGACGGTGGCCTGGCCGTCCGTCGCGCTGAAGTTGAAGGTGTAGGCGCGGGTGTCGGCGGTCGCGTTGTCGACGATGTCGGCGCCGGGCGTCCACTCGAAGGTGCCGGTGGCGGCGTCGAAGAACACGCCGCTGGGCATGTCGGCGTCGTACACCAGCGCCAGCTGCGTGGCGTCGTTGTCGCCGTCGGTGGTGCGCATCGTGAAGGACAGCGTCTGGCCCTCGGGCACCAGCTGCAGCGGCATCGGGATCAGCACCGGCGCCTGGTTCACGTTGGCGACGACGATCTCGACCTCACGCGTGAAGCTGGCGCTGCCGTCGCTGGCGGTCAGCCTGAGCAGGTAGCGGCCGGGGGCGGCGCCGTTCTGGTTGTCGCTCTGGGCGGCGAACAGGCCGGGCGTCCAGCGCAGCTGCAGCCGGGTCTGGCCGCCGCTGCCGGCGCTGGGCACCAGCTGCATGCCCGCGGGCAGGCCTTCGGCAGTCCAGTGCAGCAGGTCCAGGTCGTTGTCGAGGCCGGACAGGTCCAGCGTCAGCGGCGTGCCCTCGTCCACCTTGACGACGGTGCGCGTGCCGGCGAGCGGGTCGCCCTGCACGGCGCCGCCGGTGGCCCCCACGGCAAACAGCGTCGGCGCGACGTTGCTGGCGCGCACGACGATGCGCAGGTCCTTGACCGCGGTGTTGGGCAGCTGCGGGTTCTGCGGGTCGATGACATGGCCCGAATCGGCCGGCGGCAGGCCCAGGTCGGTGACGGCCAGGCTGATGTCGAAGTTGCCGCTCAGGCCGGCGGCCGGTGTCCAGACCAGCGTGGCATGGCCGTAGCGCGGGTCGACCTCGATGCGGGCGCCGGCGGGCAGGTTGGTGGCGGCGTAGGTCAGCGCGTCCTGGTCCAGGTCGGACACGAGGATGGGCACGCGCAGCTCGGTGCCGGCCACGGCGACCACTTGGCTGGGCAGCGTGATGACCGGCGCCTCGCTCGGGCTCCTGACGCTGACAACGAAGCTCTCGGCGACGGCCAGCACCTGGTTGATGTCGCCGTCGCCGCTGTCCTGCGCCACGACCGTCAGCGTGTAGTCGCCGCGGTCGCCGGCGCCGGGCGCGAAGCGGATCACGCCGGTCAGCCTGCCGGCGCTGTTCAGCGTCTGCGTGTAGGTGGCGAAGGCGGGCAGGCCCTTGACGGTCAACGTCAGCGCATTGCCGTCGGCATCTAGCGCCTCCAGCGGGATCTCCAGCACCGCGCCCCGGTCGACGAAGGCGTTCGTGACGTCCTTGATCTCCGGCGCACGGTTGGCGTTGCTGACGACGATGGGCAGCGTGATCTGGCTGGTCAGCGGCGTGCCGGTGCCATTGCCGTCGTCGGTGGCCTGGACCGTCACGTAGTAGGTGCCGGCCTGGGTATAGCCCGGCGTCCAGATCAGCTCCAGCGTTTCCGCGTCGAAGCTGGCGCCCGGGGGCAGGCCGGTGACGGTGTAGCTGACGCTGGCGGCGACGCCGGCGGGGCCGCTGGCCTCGCCAGCGGGCGTCAGGCGCACCTTGGGCTCGAAGGCCGGGTTGTCCGGGTCGAAGGCGAACACGCTGATGCGCAGCGGCTGGCCTTCCAGCACGCCCCAGGTCTGCACCGGGTCGAACACCGGGGCGCCGTTGGCATTCCTGACGTCGAACTTCAGCTCGCGCTTCACGGCGGTGACGTACTGGCTGCCATCGGCCGCGGTGAAGGTGGCGATCAGCGTGACCGGCACCGTCAGCGCTCCGGCCTGGGCATAGCCAGGGGTCCAGGCGAACCAGCCGGTGTCGGCGTCCAGCGTCGCGCCGCCGGGCAGCAGCTCGGCGCTCCACCTCAGCGTGACCCGGCTGCCGTCGGCCTGCTGCAGCCCGCCGGGCACGGCGCCCGGCAGCTGCAGGCCGAAGCGGTCGCCCTCGCGCAGCACCTGGGTGCCGAGCGCCGGGAACACGGGCGCGGGGTGGCCCTGTGTCACGGTCAGCGTGAAGCGGCGCTGCACCTCGTGCTTGCCGTCGCTGGCGACCACGGTGATGTCCTTGTAGACGCCGGCCTGGTCGTAGCCCGGCGTCCAGCTGAGCAGGCCGGTGGCGGCGTCGAAGAACGCGCCGGCCGGCAGGTTGCGCACCAGCAGCGTGACGGTGTCGCCATCGGCGTCCGCAGCCAGCAGCGGCAGCTGCAGGCTGTCGCCTTCGGCCAGCGTCAGGTTCTGCACCGCGTCGATGACCGGCACATGGTTGGCACCGGCCACGTCCAGCGTGAAGCGGCGCAGTGCGACGCCGCCGCGGCTGTCGATGACGCGCAGCAGCACCTGGTTGTCGGCGCGGTCGGTGGCCTGGGGCGCCCAGTGCAGCGTGGCGCGGTTGCCGTAGCCGCTGGCACTGCTTTCCACCAGCGCATCCTGCGTGATCGTCATGCCGGCCGGGCCGCTGACCAGCTCCCAGTAGAAGAGCCGGCCGTCGCTGTCCTGCGCGCCCAGCGGCGCCGTCCAGGCCGCGCCGGACGTGGCGGCGGGCAGCGCGACGGTGCTGAGGTCCAGGCTGCCGTCGGCCTTGATCTGGCCCAGCACCGGCGGCGTGTTGTCGTAGGGCACGGCGTAGAGGCCGTGGCCCAGGTTGGCCTTGACGATCTGGCCGGAGCCGGGCGTCGTGCCGAAGCTGCTGGCCGGGCGCACGGTCACCGTGCGGTTGGCCAGCGTCTCGCCGGTCTTCAGCGGCTTGCCGCTGAGCGCGGCGGTCAGGTCCAGCACCCACAGCTCGGCCTGGGCGCCGTCGCCCTGGGCGGCGCCCAGGATGCTGTCGCCGAAGTAGCGGCCCGGGTCCAGCAGCAGCATCAGCGGGCCGCGCAGGTCGTCCACGCCGATGTTGGTGATGTTGACGTCGTAGCTGATGGCGCCGGTCAGGCGGTCGGCGCGGGTGTCGGCGAACTCCAGCCGCACCAGGTTGGAGATGTCGGTGACGGCCGTGAAGACCAGGCCCCAGGCCTCGCCCAGCGTGACCTGGGCCGAGCTGCGCACCGTGTTGACGATCTCGACGCGCCAGCCGCCCGCGGGCAGGTTGGGCAGCGTCAGGAGGGCGCTCTTGCTCGCCGCATCCCAGCGCACGCTCTCGGGCGTCAGGATCAGGTGGCTGTTCGCGCCGGTGGCGATCAGGCTGTAGTTCTTCGGGTTCAGCACCGAGGACGGACTGGTGGTGTCGGCGCCGTCGGCACCGGTCCACATCGCCTGGTCGAAGCTGATGGCGAGCTGGGTCAGCGGCAGCGGCACCAGCGCGCCGTCGGCCACGCTGGCGGCGATGACCTTGGGCGCCTTGATCGGCGCCAGCTCGTCGATGCGGTGCGTCTGCGCGACCAGCACGCGGCCGTCGGCGGTGGCGACGATGCTCTCGCCGCGCGTGCCGCCCTCGGCGAGCTTGAGCGCGCGGCGGCTCTTCAGCTCGATGGCCCAGACGGCGCTGGTGTGCGCGACCGCCGTGCCGCCGCTGGCCGCGACCGGGCGCTGCGCCGTGTTGCTGCTGGCCAGCAGCAGGCCCGCCAGGCCCGAGCCGGCCTTGCCGAAGGCGATGCTGTCGACCAGGCCGCTCAGGCGGTACTCCAGCTCGGCACGGCCCTTGGTGGCGCCGCTCATCGGGAAGCTGACGATGTCGGTCGTCGCCTCGGGCAGCGCGCCGCGGACATCGCTGCCGGTCCAGCGCACGGCCCACAGGCGGCCGTCCGGCCCGAAGGCGAGGTCACCGACGCGGGTGTTGCTGAAGTGGGTCCAGGCGCGGTTGGCGGCGGCCTTGGGGTCGAAGATCTCGACGCCGTTGCCGCTGGCGACAAAGATCAGGCCGGTGCCCGGCTGGAGGGCCAGCGCATGCGTCAGCGGCTCGCCCGCCGGCGCGCGGGTGCGGCTGATGACCGCACCGCTGCCGCTGTCGACCATCAGCAGCTCGGAGCCGGTCATGACCCACAGGTTGCCCGCGGCGTCCAGCGCCATGTCCAGGATGGCGGCCTGGGTGGTGAACAGCGGCTGCACCGAGCGGCCGCCGTCCTTGCCGAAGCGGAACACCTGGTTGCGCTCGGGGCCGGCGCTGGCCAGCACGCCGCCGTCGGCCAGCTCCACCATCGCGAGCGCGCCGATGTCGCCGGCGCTGGCGCCAAAGCCGCTGGCGAAGCCGCGCAGCTGCAGCGGCGCGAGCACCGACTGCAGGTCGCTGCCCAGGCCGCCCAGCGCCGGGGTGATGACGAAGCCGGGCAGCTTCTGCGCGGCCTGCGAGAACAGGTCGCTGGCGGGGTAGCTGCGGTCCGGTGCGGCGGCCGGCAGTTCGGCCGTGCCGTCCAGCGTCTCGGTGACGCCCAGGCCCTGCTGGGCCTCGGCGCGGCTGCCGTCGTCCGGCAGCACGGCATTGCTGACGCTGGCGGCCTCGCGGTTGCCGGCCTGGTCGGTGGCGACGGCCAGGAACTCGTAGTGCCTGCCGGCCTGGCCGGTGAACAGGGCCGTGCTCTCGGCACCAGCCACCTGCTTGAGCCAGATGCGGAAGTCGCCGCCGTCCTCGGCCACGTAGACCGTGACGTGCTTGACGCCGGCCGCGTCGTCGACGGCCTTCCAGTTCAGCTTGTAGGTGGGCTGGCCGGCGGCGTTGTTGCCGTTGCTGGCCACGGTCAGCGTGGTGACCGGCGGTGCGGCGTCCAGCGTGTGGCTGACGGCGGCGCTCACGATGGGCGGCGTGGCGTCGAAGAACACCCGCGCCGCGGCGGTGATGTTGGCACCGGTCGTCGCGGTGTCCAGCGCGCGGAGGGTGTAGCTGGCGAAGCCGCCGCTGGCCTTGCCGTTGGCATCCGGCGGCAGCAGGCCCCGCACCGGGTCGCGCAACACCTCGCCGGTGTCGGGGTCGATGGCCTGCAGCAGCCAGGTGGCCACGCGCGCTTCGGCATCGATGCCGGCGCTGACGCGCAGCACATAGCCCTTGCCGGCGGCGCCGGTGAAGTCGAAGTCGCCCTGGAAGACCGCCTGGCCGGCGGGGATGTGGATGTTGATGTCGCCGATCTTCAGGTCGCCCAGGCGCAGCGTGCGCGCGTCGAGGTCGGGGTCGATGGCCGTCACCAGACGGATTTCCCCCACGGCGGCGCTGGTCGGGTTGTTGAAGTTCAGCGTGTAGGGCAGCGCGTAGTCGGCCGGCACATAGGTCGAGCCGTTGGCCGCCGGCAGCACCTGCGGGCCGCGCACGCTGAGGGTCGCGCCGGCGTTGGCCTGGGCCTGCGCCGCCTGCTGCAGATAGCTGGTCAGGTTCAGCGCCTGCGGGCCCACGGGGCGGAACTCGGCATCCAGCACGCCGATGTGGCGCAGGTATTCCAGCTCGGCACGGTTGCCGGCGAAGACGTCGAAGCTGATGAAGTGCGTGGCCTGCGCCGCGCGCTGGTCGTAGTCGGCCGCGTTGGGCGCGACCGGGACCGGCACCTCGACATAGGTGCCGTCCTCCAGCTCGCGGACTTCCTTGTATTCGACGGGGGCATGGGCCGCGTTCGGGTCACCGGCGTAGCGCGCGGTGTCGCCGTACCACTGCTGCACCTTGGCGAAGAAGCCCAGCAGGTCGGCCTGCGTGCGGTAGCTCTCGCCGGCCCGGGACATCAGGATGCCGGTGGCCAGCGTGGCGTTGAGGCTCAGCACCAGCTCGTCGCTGCGGATCGCCGGGGCCTGGCCCTCGGGCCGCAGCAGGCCGGCAGCCTCCAGCGCGCCCAGCCAGCCCTTGACCCACTGCGCCTCGTCGGCGGCCAGCACGGCCAGCGTGTTGGGCGCGCTGGCGTCGGCCAGGATGGCGGTGCGCAGCGCCTGCGCGTGGCGGGTCTGGTCGGCGATGAACTCGGCGCGCGTCAGCGTCGTCACGCTGGCCAGCGTGTCGAAGCGGAACGGCATGGCCAGCGCCTCTTCCTTGGTGATGTGCTCCTCGGGGTCGGTGGACAGGAACTTGCGCGTCAGCCCGGGGGAGATCTTGTCGAGGCCGCTGACGCCTTCGTCCAGCAGGCCGGCGGCCTTCCAGTCGGGGCGGATGGCGTAGAGCTTGTCGCGCAGGCCCTCGAAGTCGTAGTTGATCCACTCGGCCAGGCCCGGGTAGGTCTGCACCTTGAAGGTGGCGCCGGCAAAGCCGCCGGAGGCCAGGTCGAAGGCATAGCCGGGCGCCAGGTTCCAGCCGCTGGTGTTGGTCATGCCGTCCAGCGCGGCCCAGGGCACGTCGGCGCGCACGCCGGTGGTGGGCGTGGTGCCGTAGGCCTGGTTGTTGCCGTCGCCGGCGGCGATCGCGCCGTCCGGGCGGCCGCCGACGTTGCTGCCGAACACGACATAGGGCAGGGCCAGGCCTTCCAGCACGTACTCGCTGTTACCCATGTCGGTGGCGCCGACGTCGAAGCGCACATAGGGCGTGTCGACGTTGGTCAGGCTCTGCAGGCCGACGCTGTAGGTGGCCGAGTCGCCCGGCTCGATGTTGCGCGGGCCGCCGACGCCGATGGCGGCATCGACCTCGATCATGCGCTCCACCAGGTAGCGGTAGGGCTCGACGACGCGCGAGCCGTCGGGGTTGGTGACGATGACGTCGTACAGGCCCAGCGGCACGTGCCGCAGGTCGAAGACGGCGCGGATGCGGGTGGCGTCCAGGACTTGCCAGCGCTCGGGTTCGATCTCGAACTCACCCGGGCGTGCCAGCTTGACCAGGGCGCCCGCCGCGAAGCGGGCACCTTCAATGTCCATCGTGACCCAGCGATGGTCGTCGTCGCCGACGCCGCCCTGGTCGGGCGTGACGCGGGTGATGGACAGCGGCAGCAGGTCGGCGCGCAGCGTCACGGGCGCGGCATTGCCGCCCTGGCGCGAGCGCACCACGATGTAGTAGTCGCCCGCCTGGGTGGTGGGCACCAGCAGCGTCTGGTCGGGCGAGACGGGGTTGCTGTAGGCCACGTCGAAGGCGCTGCCGGTGGGCACGTCGTTCCAGCGCACGTAGACCTCGTTGGCGCCGGTCGCGGCCGACGAGTCCAGCAGCACGCGCAGCGTCTCGCCGGCGCCCACGCTGACCTTGTAGACCAGCGTCTGGTCAGGCCCCAGCGTCGTGGCCAGCGTCTGGCCCACGGTCATCACCGGCACCTGCACGTTCAGCGTGGCGCCGGAGGCGGCGCGGTTGTTGGCCTCGCCCGGGGGCAGGTTCAGGCCGGTGTCGGTGTAGGTGATGCGGCCCTCGAAGACCTCGTTGTAGAGGTCGGGGCGCACGATGACGCGCCAGGCGCCATCCTTGAGCGCCGGCAGCCTGGCCTTGAGCTTGCCGGTGTAGGTGCCGTTCGCGCCCAGGTCGCCCACATGGGCGACCTTGCCGATCTGGATGTCGCTGAGGTCCCAGGCGTTGTCGGACGACAGGTAGAGCGCATCGGTCCAGCGGCCGTAGGCCGGGTTGATGGACGCGTTCTCGATGGTGAAGCTGATCTCCACCTCGTCGCCCACCTTGGCCGACGGCGGCACCACCACATGGGTGACCACCAGGTCGGCCGGCGGCGGCGTCTCGATGCGCATGGGCTGCACGCCCGCCGCGTTGTTGTTGTCGTCCTTGCCGAACTCCAGCACCTGGCCGGTGTCGCCACTGCCCCAGATGCGGGCCGGGTCGGTCACCACGAAGACGTAGTAGGGCCCCTCCAGGTCGCGCGGCGCCGTGAAGCTGAGGTTGCCGGTGTAGCTGCCGCCGGCGGCCAGGCCGCCGCCGTGCTGCACGTAGCCGAGGTAGCGGTCCTTGTTCAGGTCCAGGAAGCGGTCCTTGGACAGGTAGACCATGTCGTACCAGCTGCCCTGGTCCACCGGGGTCTTGCCGCCGAGGTTCTCGACCTTGTAGTCGACCGTGAAGCTCTGGCCGGCGATGACGGCCTCGGGGATGGTGACGCGCGTGACCTGCAGGTCCGGCGGCGTGGCCAGCGAGATCGGCAGGGCGATCTGTGCGACGTTGTTGGCCTCGTCATTGAACTCCAGCACGCCGTTGGTGCCGGTCTCGCGCAGCACCGGCAGGCCGGCGCGCACGGTGCTGGGCACGTAGGGCGAGTAGTCCTTGAACACGCCGGTGTCGGCCTTGACGATGAGCTTGAAGTCGCCGCTGATGGAGGTCGGGATCGCGAAGGTGGCGCTGCGCGTGTAGCTCTCGCCGGGCTTCAGGTAGCGCGGCTTGCCCTCGGCATCGGTCAGGTAGACCTGGCGGGCGCGCAGCAGCACCTCGATGTCGTTGCCGCGGTCCACCAGCGGGTAGTCGCTGGGGTCCAGCGTCGCGTCGCGCGACAGGTAGACGCCGTCCATCCAGCCCGGCACGCGGGTGTCGCGGGTGCCGCGGTTGGTGACGGTCCAGGTGGCGGTGATGGTGTCGCCGGAGCTGGGGTTGGGGTTGTCGACCGTGATCGTGTCGATCTGCAGGTCGGGCTCGCGGTAGACGATGTTGAGCGTGCCCTGGCCCAGGTTGTTGTCGCGGCGGGCGCCCTCGAAGGCCGAGGTCGTGTAGTAGACGTCGCGCGAGTAGGCGTTGTAGTCGCTGTGCGGCGCGTTCGGCGCGTTGATCTCGTCCTGCGACTGCTGCTGCGGGCTGGGGCTCTCCTGGCGGCTCAGGTCGGGCGCGAGCGACTCCGGGTAGTGCTTGCCGTCCGCCATCACGTAGATGTAGTAGACGCCATCGGTGCCCGGCGGCAGCTTCACGACGGCGCTGGTGGTGTAGCTCTCGCCGGCCCCCAGCGTCGTGGTGTTGCTGTGCACGACCGAGCCGATCTGCGTGGCGCGTGACGGGATGAAGGTCGGGTCGGGGCTGACCCAGATGTGGTCCAGCCAGCCCTTGGTGCCGCTCCACACGGCGGCGCCGAAGTTCTGCACGGTCCAGGTGACGGTGGTGTCCTCGCCGGAGTAGTTGGTCGGCAGGGTGGTGACGTTGGTGACGCGCAGGTCGGCCGGCGCGTTGGTCACGTTGGACGCCGCGCGGTTGACGTTGTTGTCCTCCGCGACCTCGGTGACCTCGTTGCGGCCGACGAAGCTGAAGTTGGCGTCGGTCTGCACCACCAGGTAGCCGCCGCTGACCGACGGGCCCAGGTTGACGGTCTGGCTGACGCTGTAGCTCTCGCCGTTGCCCAGGCCGCGCTGCTGCTTGAACTCGCCCAGCAGCCACGCCACCCGGGCCTGCGTGGGATCGGGGTGGTCCATCAGCCAGACCTTGTCGGTCCAGGCGCCGTCGAAGGCGTCGCCGCGGTTCTGCACCGAGTAGCTGAAGCTGTAGCTGCCGGCCGCCGTCGCCGTGGCGGGCGCGCCGACGCTGGTGACGACCAGGTCGGGCGGCGTGATGCCCAGCACCTTCATCGGGCCCAGGCCGTCGGCATCGCGCGACTTGTAGTTGTTGTTGTCGATCTGGGTCGGATCGTCGGGGTTGATGTTGGAGGACAGCGTGTCCTCCAGGATGGCGTCGTAGGTGTCGCTCCAGACCGTCACGTAATAGCGCGCCGACTTGATGTCGTCGGGGATCTGCACGTTGACGGTGGCGAGGTAGTCCTCGCCCACGGCCAGGTGGCCGGTGTGGGTGACCTGGCCGATCTTGATGTCGCCCTTGCCGGGGTTGGGGCGGGTTTTGTCGACCGTGAGCCAAATGGTGTCGGTCCAGCTGTTGGTCGTGGCGGCGTCGCCGCGCGTGGTGGCCGAGCCCTTGTTGGTGACCTTGTAGCGCACCTCGATGGCCGCGCCATGCACCGCCTGGTCGGGGGCCACGACGTCGCTCGCGACGAGGTCGGCGAACGGGATGGGGTTGATGTGGATGCGCTCGGCGAGGGCGTTGTTGCCCTCGCTGGGGTACTCGTCGATGCGGTTGCCGCCGTCGGCCACCACGATGATGTAGACATCGCCGCGATAGCGGATGGGGATGTTCACGCCGTTCAGCGTGGTGGTGTAACCCGGGTCGCCCGGGTTCAGTGCCGAGCCGCTGTCGGCACGCGCCAGCAACACGTCGTCGGCGCTGACGATGCCGTCCAGCGACAGGTAGACGTAGTCCTGCCACTGGCCCGAGGTGGCCTCGGGGCCGGTGTTCTGCACCTTGAACTTCAGGCCCAGGCTGGTGCCGGCGGTCACGTCGGCCGGCAGCTCGATGTCGGTGACGCGCAGGTCGGGCCGGTCGTTCAGGCTGACGACGAGGGCGTCGGTGTCGGTGGTGGTGTTGTTGGCGCGGGCGCTGCCATGCTCGTAGACCTGCGGGCTGCCGCCGGTGCCGACCAGGCTGTTGGTGACCACGCGCAGCCGGTAGCCGCCCTCGATCTTGGCGGGCAGGCGGACCTGCTCGGTGCGCGTGTAGCGCAGCCCGGCGTCCAGGCCGCGGTCGTAGACGTAGTTGCCCAGCACCACGGTGGAGCCGTTGGGCGCCAGCAGCAGCACGGTGTCCTGCCACTGGCCGGCCGCGCGGGCCAGGCCCTGGTTGAGCACCGTCCAGGTCACGTCGACGAGGGCGCCCTCCTGCGCGGTGGCCGGTGCGTCCAGCGTCTCGACGACCAGGTCCGGCGAATCGCTCAGCGTGACCGGCACGGCCAGCGAGTGGCCCACGTTGTTGTTGCCGTAGATGAACTCGTAGGGGCCGCCGGTGGCGACGTTGAGGAACCAGTCGCCCGAGATGCCGTCGGGCAGGCGCACGACGATGCTGCGGTTGTAGGTGTCACCCACCGCCATCTGGCCCAGGTGGCCGGCGTTGCCGAGGTCGTGGCGCTGGCCGCTGCCGTCGGCGTTGCGGCTCAGCCAGACGCTGTCGCTCCAGCCGTTGGTGTTGGTGATGCCGATGCCGCGGTTGGCCACCGTCCACTGCACGGTCAGCTCGCGGCCGCTGTAGGCGGTGTCGGGCGTGCCGACGCTTTCCACGCGCATGTCGGCGTAGGGGATGGGCATGACGTCGGTCGCGTGGCCGGCGTCCTTGACGTTGTTGGCCTCGCTGGCGTTCTCCCAGACGGCGCCCGCGCCCGATCCCGCGTCGGTCTTCACGAAGATGGTGCCGTGGCGGCTGAAGGCCGGGCCGAACTGGTGGTCCAGCCGGCCGCTGTAGCTGGCGCCGGCGGCCAGCGCGCCGCTGTGCACCACGTCGCCCAGCACGATGTCGTCGCTGTCGCCCAGCACGGCGTTGCTGCTGTAGATGACGCGGTCGGTCCAGGTCGTGGTGCGACCGGCGCCGACGCCGACGTTCTGGACGGTCCACTCCACCGTGATGCTGGCCGGGTCGTCGATGACCTGGGTGGGCGCCGTGACGCTCAGCACGGCCAGGTCGGCATAGGCGTCCTGGGCCACGTTGATGGCCAGCGCATCGAGGTTGTTGCCCTCCAGCGTGGACTCGTTGTTGGCGTTGCCGGTGTCGGTGACGACCACCAGGCGCCAGCTGCCGGACAGGTCCACCGGCAGCGTGAAGCCGAGCGAGCCGTCGCTGGACGCGCCGGCGGCCAGCGCGTCGATGAGGCGCTCGCCCAGCAGCAGGTCGGCGTTGTCGACCACGCCGTCGCGCGACAGGTAGACCTTCTCGCGGATGGCGCCGGCGGCGGCGCTGCCGGCATTGCGCGTGGTCCAGCGCAGCGTGATCGCCTCGCCGCCCTGCAGCAGGCCGGTGGTGGCCAGGCTGCCGACGACCAGGTCGGGCGCGACGACGGCCACGGCCTGCGTCGCGACGTTGTCGGCCTCGCTGGACTCGGCGATGTAGTTGCCCTTGTCGGCCGCGATCTCCAGGCGCCAGTTGCCCGGCGGGATGGCGGGCACGGCCAGGCTGAGGTTCTGCGTCAGCGTGGCGCCGGCGGCCAGCGTCTGGAAGGCCCAGGTGGTGGTGAGCACCTGCGTGGGCGCCAGGCCCAGCGTGTCGACCAGGCGGATCTCCTCGCCGAAGAAGCCGCTGATGGCGTCGTTGCCGGCGTTGCGCACCGAGTAGGCGAGCTGCACGGTCTGGCCCACGCGCCAGCTGGCGGGCGCACCGACGCCCTCGATCTGCAGGTTGGGTTTGGGCTCGGCCTTGACGGTGGTGGCCGCGGTGGCGACGACGACGTTGTTGTCGGTGCGGCCCAGTTCGTAGACGGCCGTGAAGGCGTCGGTCCTGACGATGAAGTAGCGCGCCCCGGCCGCA
>CAXDTK010000023.1:0-32928 GCA_963992225.1 uncultured Comamonadaceae bacterium
AGGAGTCCGTCTCGTGGGCTCGGAGATGTGTATAAGAGACAGCGCCAGAATGCGGCATGCATGTGCGTCACCGCCGCTTCCTCGCCCTCACGCGCCGCCACCCGTCGGCCATCCTGCTGCTGGTGCAGCTGGCCGGCGTGCTGCTGTACCCGCTGCTGGACGGCACGCGGGCCGGGCCGCTGGCGTTGAGCGCCTTCGGCATCGCGGTGCTGGTGGCCACCACGCGCATGGTGCGGCACACGCCGGGGCTGACCTGGCTGAGCGCGGGCCTGGCGCTGCCGGCCATCGTGCTGCTGCTGCTGCAGGTGGGCTTCGACATGCCCGGGCTGCTGCCCTGGTCCGCCGCGCTGGAGGCGCTGTTCTACTTCTACGCCGCCGGCAGCCTGGTGGCCTACATGATGGGCGACATGCACGCCACGACGGACGAGCTGTTCGCCGCGGGCGCGACGTTCACGCTGCTGGCCTGGGCCTTCACCTACGCCTTCGTGGTGCTGCAGGCGCTGCAGCCGGGCAGCTTCTCGGCCGCCGTCAACCCGGAGCAGCCGCGCACCTGGACCGAGCTGATGTTCCTGAGCTTCGCGCTGCTGTCCAGCACCGGCATCGGCGACGTCATCCCGGTGCGGCCGCTGGCGCGCGGGCTGGCCAGCCTGGAGATGTTCGTCGGCGTCATGTACCTGGCCGCCGTGGTGTCGCGGCTGATCGGGCTGACGCTGGTGCGGCGCTGAGCTGAGCCGAGCCGAGCCCGCGTTCAGCGCGTCAGCAGCATGCGCAGGCCCAGCCCGACGAACACCGTGCCGGCCAGGCGGTCCAGCCAGGGGCCCGCCGCCGGCCGCCGGTTCAGCCAGGCGCCCACGCTGCCCGAGAACCAGCCCAGTGCCCCGAACAGCAGCGCCGCCTGCGCGGTGAACAGCAGGCCCAGCAGCCCCAGCTGCAGCGGCACGGGGCCCTGGGCCGGCTGCACGAACTGCGGCAGGAAGGCCAGGAAGAACAGCACCACCTTGGGGTTGATGGCATTGGCCACCAACCCCTGGCCGAACAGCCGCGTCAGCGAGCGCGCCGCGCCGGTCGCGCTGCCCGGCGCCACCCGGCCGGCATGCCGCCAGGCCTGCACGCCCATCCACACCAGATAGGCGCCGCCCACGGCCTTCAGCAGGCCGAACGCCAGCGGCGACGCGGCCACCAGCGCACTTACGCCCACGACGGCCAGCAGCGTGTGGCTGAGGCAGCCCAGCGCGCAGCCCAGGCCGAAGGCCACGCCCGCGCGCCGGCCGCGCGACATGCCCATGCCCAGCACCATCAGGTTGTCGGGCCCCGGCGTGGCGGTGAGGACGAGGGCGGCGGCCAGGAAGGCGAGGGCTTGGGACGGTTCGAGCATGGCCGCGATGCTAGTGGGCCGGGGCCGCGCGGCTCATGCCGGCCTACACGCATGAGCGGCCCCGGCCGGCGCGGTTGCGGCGGCGCGGTCCCTAGACTTCGCCGCCATGCCTGCTGCCATCGACGGCGGGAGGCCGGTCAACGCCATGGAGGATGGATGCGCCTGCGGTCTGCTCGACACCTGGGATCTGCCGGCGCTGCGCTGGCCTGGCTGGCCGGCCTGTCGCCGCCGCTGGCGGCGCAGACGCCGGCCGACCCGGCGCTGGCGGCCTGCGTCGAGATCGGCGCGCCCGCGGACCGGCTGGCCTGCTACGACAAGGCGCTGGGCCGTGCGCCCGCCCCGGTGGTGCCGCCGGCCCAGGCGGCCAACCCGGCCGGCGGCGCGCCGGCGTCGTCGTCCGAGCTGGCGCCCACCGGGGTGCCGGTGAGCGTGGTGGCGCACCCGCAGTCGTCCAGCCTGCTGTCCAAGTACTGGGAGCTGACGCCCGAGGACAAGCGCGGTGTCTTCAACTTCGTCGGCTACCGCGCCAACTACGTGCTGCCGCTGCACCTGACCAGCCGCATCAACCGTGCGCCGCAGTCGCCCAACCAGGCGGTGGTGCCGCAGCCCAACTACCGCAACGAGGAGGCCAAGTTCCAGCTCTCGCTGCGTACCAAGCTCGCGCAGGACGTGGGGCTGCCGGGCGCCGACCTGTGGGCGGCGTTCACGCAGCAGGCGATGTGGCAGATCTGGAACGGCAAGGACTCCAAGCCCTTCCGCAACAGCGACTACGAGCCGGAGCTGATCTACGTGGTGCCCACGCCCGAGGGGCTGCGGTCGCTGCCGTTCGGCTGGCAGTGGCGCTTCACGCAGCTGGGGCTGGCGCACCAGTCCAACGGCCAGTCCGACCCGCTGTCGCGCAGCTGGAACCGCGTCAACCTGGGCGCGGGCATCGAGCGCGGCGACTGGTCGGTGGTGGCCCGCTTCCTGAAGCGGCTCAACGAGAGCGCGGCCACCGACAACAACCCCGACCTGGTGGGCTACCGCGGCCGCGGCGAGTTCCAGGTCGGCTGGGCGCAGGGCAAGCACACGGCGCAGCTGCTCTACCGCACCACGCTGAAGGACGCCAGGTACGGCGCGCTGCAGTTCGAGTGGACCTACCCGGTGTTCAGCGACCAGCCCAACGGCCTGCGCTGGTATGTGCAGCTGTTCCGCGGCTATGGCGAGACGCTGACGGACTACAACTTCCGCCAGACCAGCATCGGCGCGGGCTTCAGCTTCCTGCAGTTCTGACGCGGGCCGGGGCGGGCTTCACGGCGGCGCCAGCCGCCCCAGCACCTCGCCGCGGCCGCCGGTCCAGCGCATCGCCACGCCCTCGCCGGCGGCCGGGTAGACACCGCTCAGCCCGGTGACCGTGACCTGGTGCGTGACCACCACCAGCACGCCCGGCCCGCGCCAGCCGGCCAGTTCAGCACCGGCCCGGCGCAGCAGGTCGGCCTCGCGCTCGGGCTGCTGGAAGAAGGAGCCGAAGGCCGTGCGCGGCTGCACCGGCAGCGCGGGGAAGGCCAGCTTCGCGGTGTCCAGCGTGCGGCACCAGGGCGAGGCCCAGACGGCCGCCACCGGCACGCTGCCCAGCTGCTGGCGCAGCCGCTCGCCGAGGCGGCGGGCCTGCCCCCGGCCTTCGTCGCTGAGGTTGCGCTGGGTGCTGCAGTCGCCCAGCCGCAGCCCCGGCGGGTCGCCGCCGCCGGGTGCCAGTGCATGGCGGTACAGCACCACGTCGCCGTCGCGCAGGTCCAGCGCCCAGGCGGGCGCCAGCCCCAGCAGCCCCAACAGCCCCATTAGGCAGGCGATGCAGGTCTTCATGGCCGTGCATTCTGGGGCGCCGGACCGTGCGTTGCCGCGCGACCGTTCAATGCCCTGGCGCCGCCCTCAGCTGAAGGCTGCGGCCAGGGCCTCCAGGCCGACATGGGGGTCGTGCAGGCCCTGGTAGATCGGCGGGATGGGCTTGCTGACGCCGAACAGCCGGTACACCGCATGCATGGCGCCATGCACCGAATACTCGACGGTGTAGACCGTGTCGTCCGGCAGCTCCACATGCTGGCCCAGGAAGGCGAAGTTGGCGGCGCCGGCGGGTAGCACCAGCGGCCGGTCGGCCGGCTTGCGTGGCGCGAACATCGCCGAGCCATAGGGCAGCATCACCGGCGTCACGTCGGTGCTGGCCCGTGCGGCGTCGCGCAGGTCGGCCCAGCCCAGCTGCTGCAGCAGCTCGTCCAGCAGCTCGTGGCCGCCGCATTGCGCCATGGGCTTGCCGACATAGTCGCCCGGCGCATCGATGAACAGGCCGTAGCCCCAGGCGGTGTAGGTGTCGGGCGGCATGCCGGGGAAATGCGGCTGGTGCGGCACCACCAGCGACATCAGCCAGGCCGAGTCCACCAGCGTCATCAGCGCCCCGGTGCCGGGCGCGTTGCCGCTGAAGGCCACCAGCCGGTCCAGCAGCGCGCGCCCGCGCATCGTCAGCGTGAACGACAGCCATTTGTTGTCGTCCACGTTGAAGAAGGTGTGCGGGCGGCCGAAGTCGTCCGCCTTGCGCGCCAGCGTCTCCCACAGCGACCAGGCGCCGTCGCGGCGGTCGCGGATCAGCTCGGGCGGCCGCGTGTTGCTGCCGTAGGTGGCGTCGGCAGTGATAGAACCCAGCGTCACCAGGCAGGCATCGCCCTCGGCCAGCGCGATGGCCTGCGGCCCTTGCGCCGTCTGCACATGCACCCGGGTGGCGCGGCGCCGTGCCGGGTCGTGCTGGTCGAAGTCGATGTCGGTCACGCGGTGGCCGAAGCGCACGTCCACGCCCTGCGCCAGCAGCCAGCGCTGCAGCGGCACGGCGATGGAGTCGTACTGGTTGTAGGGCGTGCGGCGCACGCCAGCCAGCGTGTGCATGCGCGGGAACTCCTGCAGGAAGCGCAGGAAATAGCGGCGCAGCTCGATGGCGCTGTGCCAGTTCTGGAACGCGAACGTGGTGCGCCACATCTGCCAGAAGTTGCTCTGGAAGAAGTGCGGCGAGAACAGCTCGTCGATGCGGCGTGCGCCCAGCAGCGCCTCGGGCGTGGCCAGCAGCCGGGTCAGCGCGGCGCGGTCGCGGCCGTCCAGGCCGTAGTGCCGGGCGTCGAGGATGCGCGCACCGCGGCCGATAAGCCGCGCCCGCGCTTCGGTGCGCACCTCGGCGTTGAAGGCATCGATCTCCTGCCGCACGCTCAGCCCCGGCTTCTCCAGCGAGGGCACGCTGTCCAGCAGGTTCCACAGGCATTGATAGACCTCCTCGCACAGCATGCGCCCGCCGCGCGTGACGAAGCCGGGCTGGGTCGGCGAGGTGCTGCCGTCCAGGCAGCCGCCCGCGATACCCAGCTCCTCCAGGATGTGGATGCGGGTACCGGACATGCCGGCGTCACGGATCAGGAAGGCGGCCGCGGCCATTGAGGCGATGCCGCCGCCGACGAGCCAGACGTCGGCGTTCTTGGGGTCGAGCATGGGGCGCCAGGGCGGCGCGAGCCGCCCGCAGTGAATGGGCCTTCACTCTAGGCCTGCGCGCCCTGGGCCGCCCTGACATCCGTCAAGTTGCGGCGTCAGCGCCGGGGCGGGCGGCGCGTCGGGGCGTCAGTCGCGGAACGCCGGCGCGGCCCCTTTGCCGACCATCATGGCCCTGCTCAGGTCCTCGCTCATCAGCATCGCGGCGTTCCAGGTAGCGATGTAGTTGAGGCCGTCGGCCACCGAGTGGTCGCGGGCGTAGTTGAGCTGCTCCTTGGTGCCGCGGATGCTCAGTGGCGACTTGGTGGCGATGGCCGCGGCGATCTCGCGCACGCCGGCCTGCAAGGCCTCGCGGCTGGCGAACACGCGGTTGACCAGGCCGATCTCGCGCGCCTCGGCGGCCGCCACGCGGCGGCCGGTGTAGGCCAGCTCGCGCACCAGCCCTTGGCTGCCGATCAGCTTGGGCAGGCGCTGCAGCGTGCCCACGTCGGCCACCATGCCGATGTCGATCTCCTTGATGGAGAAGTAGGCGTCGGCGCTGCAGTAGCGCATGTCGGCGGCGCAGACGAGGTCGATGCCGCCGCCCACGCAGGCGCCGTGGATGGCCGCCAGCACCGGCTTGCGGCAACGCTCCAGGCTGGTGAGGGTGTCCTGCATGTCCAGGATGACGCGGCGCAGCGCCTCGCGGGTGCGGCCGTCGCAGGGGTCCTGGATCTGCGGCGCCAGGCCCATCATCATCGACAGGTCGATGCCGGCGGTGAAGTGCCGGCCTTCGCCTTCCAGCACCGCCACGCGGGCCTCGGGCTGGGCGTCGATCCAGTCGAAGGCGCGGCGGAAGTCCTGCCACATGGTGGCGTTCATCGCGTTGGCCTTGTCGGGCCGGTTCAGGCGCACGGTGGCGATGTGGTCCTGGAGGGAGACGAGCAGGGTGTCGAGTTGCATGGGAGGCTGGCGTCGCGGTGAAGCCCCGATGATGCCCCGCCGGGCCGCGGGCCGCTGTCGCGCCGGAGCCAGCGCCGATACTCGCACCATGATCCACGCCACCAAACGCATTGCCGGCGGCGCCGGCCTCGCCGCCGTGCTCGTCAAGCGCGCCCCCACGCTCGAACTCGACTGGGACACCCGCAGCAAGAGCCGCTTCGCCACCACCGATTCCACCGGCCGCGAGATCGGCGTGGTGCTGCCACGCGGCACGCTGCTGCGCGGGGGCGACGTGCTGGTGGCCGAGGACGGCACGCTGCTGCGCGTGGTGGCCGCCGCCCAGCCGGTGCTGCAGGTGCGCCACTGCAGCGAGCACGGCTCGCCCTTCGACCTGCTGCGCGCCGCCTACCACCTGGGCAACCGCCATGTGCCGCTGGAGCTGCAGCCGGCGCTGCTGCAGTTCGAGCCCGACCCGGTGCTGGCCGACATGCTGCGCCGCCAGCACCTCATCGTCACCGAGGCGCAGGCCGCCTTCGAACCGGAGGGCGGGGCCTATGGCGAATCCGCGGGGCATGGCCATCACCACGGCCATGATCACGAGCACGGCCATGACCACGCTGGCCACGGGCATGCCGCGCATGCCGCCGCGCCAGCACCGCGCGGCAAGCCGCTGTCCATCCCGGTGAAGGCCCAGGACGTACCGGCCGGCCATGTGCACGGCCCGGGTTGCGGCCACGATCACTGACGCGGCCAGCCGCCCGATGCGGCCGTTAGCATCCGGCCCGGCCGCGGGCCGGCATGCCTCGTGCATGTCTCCCGCAGGCACCCATACCAAGCCACAGGGACCGACATGACCATCCTCCGTACCGTTCTCGCAGGCCTGGCCTGCATCGCCGCGGGCCTGCCCGCCACCGTGCTCGCGCAGAACCCCAACCTGGCCGGCGCCAGCTACATCGGCCTGGAGGCCGGCACGGGCAAGGCGGGCCTGCGCTGCCCCGCCAACACCGGCTGCAGCCGCGTCGACGCCAGCACCGCGCTGCGCGCGGGCTACCGCTTCGACCCGGCCTGGGCGTTCGAGGTGGGCTACCGCCACATCGATGCCGACTGGGGCTTGCTGGGCGCCAACTATTCGGCCGAGTTCACCGGCTTCGGCGTGGGCGCCGCCTACGCGCTGCCGCTGTCGGCCAGCGTGAACGCGCTGCTGCGTGCGGGCGGCTCGGCCAACGAGCTGAAGCTGCAGCCGGCGGTGGGCCTGCTCGGCCGCAACCCGAGCACCCTGACCACCCGCTCGGTCAAGCCCTACGTCGGCCTGGCGCTGTCCTGGCAGTTCGCCCGGCACTGGAGCACCAGCGTCAACGCCGACTGGACGCGCGCCGCGTTGCGCGAGGACCCCGCCGGCCCCAAGCAGACCATCACGGTGCACAGCCTGGGCGTGGGCATCGCCTTCAACTTCTGATGAGCGCGACGCTGCCCGGCGGCACCCCGCTGCTGCACCTGCTGTGGCTGGCCAGCCCGGCGCTGCCGGTGGGCGGCTTCAGCTATTCCGAGGGCCTGGAGGCGGCGGTCGATGCCGGCGTGGTGCATGACGAGGCGAGTGCCGGCGACTGGTTGCTGAACCAGCTCGCACTCGTGCAGGCGCGCGCCGAGCTGCCGGTGGCCGCCGCCGCCCACGCCGCCACGCAGGCGCTGAACGGCGCGCGGCTGGCCGAGCTGAACGCCTGGGTGCTGCAGACCCGCGAGACCAGCGAGAGCCTGCAGCAGGCCCGGCAGATGGGCCGCAGCCTGCTCATCTGGATGCAGGGCCTGCTGCCCGGGGCGCCGGTGCTGCCGCTGCTGCAGGCGCTCCGGCCGGCGCCGACCTGGCCGGTCGTGATGGGGGCCGCGGCGGCCGCGCGCGGCGCCGCGCTCGAACCGGCGCTGACCGCCATCGCCTTCGGCTGGGCCGAGAACCTGATGCAGGCCGCGGTGCGCAGCGTGCCGCTGGGCCAGACCGCCGGCCAGCGGCTGCTGGCACGCCTCGTGCAAGCCATTCCGCCAGCCGTGGCCACGGCGCTGGCCGCGCCCGAGCCGCTGGCCTTCGCGCCGCTGCTCGGCATCCACGGCGCCCGCCACGAAACCCAATACTCGAGACTGTTCCGCTCATGACCGCACCTTTGCACGCCATCCCGCATCGGACCAAGAAGCTGCCGCCGCTGCGCGTCGGCGTGGGCGGCCCGGTGGGCTCGGGCAAGACCACCCTCGTCGAGATGCTGTGCAAGACCATGCGCGAACGCTGGGACCTGGTGGTCGTCACCAACGACATCTACACCAAGGAAGACCAGCGCCTGCTGACCGTGGCCGGCGCGCTGGCGCCCGAGCGCATCATGGGCGTGGAGACGGGCGGCTGCCCGCACACGGCCATCCGCGAGGACTGCTCCATCAACCTGGAGGCGGTGGACCGCATGCTGGAGAAGTTCCCGGACGCCGACATCGTGTTCGTCGAGAGCGGCGGCGACAACCTCGCCGCCACCTTCAGCCCCGAGCTGAGCGACCTGACGATCTACGTCATCGACGTGGCGGCCGGCGAGAAGATCCCGCGCAAGGGCGGGCCCGGTATCACCAAGAGCGACCTGTTCGTCATCAACAAGACCGACCTGGCGCCGCATGTGGGCGCCGACCTGGACGTGATGCGCAGCGACACCGCGCGCATGCGCCCCGCCAAGCCCTGGGTCATGACCAACCTCAAGACCCGCGCGGGCCTGGACGAGGTGGTGGCCTTCATCGAGAAGAAGGGCCTGCTCGTTGGATGACGCGGTCCGCTGGCCGGCGCGGCTGGTGCTGACGGCGGCCCGCGACGGCGCCGGCGTCACCCGCCTGCAGGCAAGGCACGACGGCCCGCTGCGGCTGCTCAAGACCCTGCACCCGGAAGGCCCGGCCGTGGCCCATGCGGTGCTGGTGCATCCGCCTGGCGGCCTGGTGGGCGGCGACCGGCTGGACATCCAGCTGGACGTGCAGGACGGCGCCCACCTGCTGGTGACCACGCCGGCGGCGACGCGCTTCTACCGCTCCAACGCCGGCGAGGCGGCGCAGGTCGTGACGGCGCGGGTGGGCGAGGGCGCGCGGCTGGAATGGCTGCCGCAGGAGACGCTGGCCTACCCGGCCTGCCTGGCCCGCAACGAGGTGCGGCTGAGCCTGGCGCCCGGCGCCAGCCTGTTCGCCACCGAGGTGCTGGGCCTGGGGCTGCCCGCCGCCGGCCAGCCCTTCGACACGGGCCGGCTGCTGCAGCACCTGGAGATCGCCGGCCACTGGCTGGACCGCGGCTGGCTGGACGCCACCGATGGCGCGCTGATGGACGGGCCCTGCGGCCTGGGCGGCCACCGCGTGCTGGGCACGCTGGCCTACGCGCAGACGGCCGCGCTGGCCGACAGCGAGGCGTTGCTGACCGACAGCCGGGCCGCGCTGGCCGGGGTGCCGCGCAGTGGTGTCACGCACCTGGCTGGCCCGCGCGGCGCGGTGCTGCTGGCCCGGGTGCTCGGTGACGAGGTGGAGGAAGTGACCGTGGCGCTGCGGCAGGTGCGGGCGCTGTGGCGTGCGCGGCTGTGGTCGCTGCCCGCCAGCGACCTGCGCATCTGGGCCACCTGAAAAGGGGCGCGGCGCGCGGCCGCGCCGGCTCACTCGTCCTCGCCGCCGGGGATCTGCTGGCGCAGCCGGACCTTGGTCTCGGCCTTCTTGCGCATGTTGATGTTGATCATCTCCACGCCGAGCGAGAAGGCCATCGCGAAGTAGATGTAGCCCTTGGGCACATGGTGGCCGAAGCCCTCGGCCACCAGCACCACGCCGACGACGACCAGGAAGCTCAGCGCCAGCATCTTGATGGTGGGGTGGTTGGACACGAAGCGGCCGATGGGGCCGGCGAACAGCATCATCAGCGCGACCGAGCAGATGACCGCGGCGATCATGATGCGCACGTCGTCCACCATGCCGACGGCGGTGATGATGGAGTCCAGCGAGAACACCAGGTCGATGATCATGATCTGCAGGATCACCGACGCGAACGCGGCCTTGGCGGCCTTGGCGCTGTCCGAGGCGGTGTCGTCCTCGCCTTCCAGCGAGCCATGGATCTCGCTGGTGCTCTTCCAGATCAGGAACAGGCCGCCGCCGATGAGGATCAGGTCGCGCCCGGAGATGCCCTTGTCGATGACGGGCAGCGTGAACAGCGGCTCGACCAGCCCGACGATCCAGGCCAGCACCAGCAGCAGGCCGATGCGCATGAACATCGCCATGAACAGGCCCAGCCGGCGCGCCACTTCCTGGCGGGCCTTGGGCAGCTTGTCCACCAGGATGCTGATGAAGATGATGTTGTCGATGCCCAGCACCAGCTCCAGCGCGGTCAGCGTGGCCAGGGCGATCCAGGTCTGCGGGTTGGACAGGAGTTCAAGCATGGCGGGCGGGGCGCTGAAGGAAACCGCGCATTGTCGCAAAGCCCGGCCTGAGCCTGCGGCTGAAGGACGCTTCGGTTTTTAGGGAGGTGTCGGGCCGGCGGGCGGCGCGGTCAGCGCAGGCCCAGCGCCTGCAGCAGTTCGGCTGGCGCATAGGGCCGGCGCCGCTGTGCCTGCGCCTGCACCAGCGCCAGCATGCGCGCATTCAGCGGCGCGCTGCGGTGCAGGCCTTCGGCCAGCCGCACCACCTCGCCGCACAGCGCGTCGATCTCGGTCGCGCGGCCGGCGGCCAGGTCGTCGGCCATGCTGGAGCGCGCCTTGGCGTCGATGCGCAGCATGCGCGAGGCCGCCAGGCGGAACACCCAGGTCGGCAGACGCAGCAGCGCCATCAACCGGCGCGGCGGCAGCGGCGTCAGCTGCGCCACCGGCCGGCCGGCGGCGTCCAGCAGGTCCAGCGCCTCCTGCTGCAGCGCGGCGAAGGCCCGGCGGTAGCCGCGCTGCAGCAATTCGTCGCGCAGCGGCCGGCCCGACAGCGCGTTGACCGGGTTGTTCAGGTTCAGCAGCAGCTTGCCCCATTGCACCGGCGCCAGGTCGGCGTGCAGCGTCAGTCGCAGGCCGACACGCGCCAGCGCGGTCTGCCAGGCCAGCAGCGCCACGTCGGCCGTGTCGCCCTGCGCGGCCAGCGCGCCGCCGGTGCCGCGGTGGTAGTGGCCCGGCGCCAGCTCGGCGATGTTGAAGGGCACCATGCCGGCATGCCAGCGCAGCTGCGGCGCGGTGGCCCGCGCCAGCTCGGCGTTGGCCACGCCGTTCTGCAGGCTGACCACCGGCGTGCCGGCCGGCAGCGTCAGGCCCAGCGCCGTGGCGGCCGCGGCGGTGGCGCCGGACTTCACGCACAGCAGCACCAGGTCGGGCCGCAGGCCGGCGGGCGGCTCCTCATGCAGGCGCAGCTCCAGCGGCGGGATGCGGCGGTCCATGCCGTCCTGGTCGGTCAGGCGCAGGCCCTGCTTGCGCAGCGCGGCCAGCACGCGCGGCCGGCCGACGAAATGCACCGGCACGCCCGCCAGCTGGGTCAGGCCACCGATGAAGCAGCCGACCGAGCCGGCCCCCATGACGAGGACGCCGCTCATCGCGGCAGTCGCTGCTGACGATGTGCGAGCGGCGCCATGCCGCGCGCATCGCCGCCCCCTCGGGCGGCCGCCCCGGGTACTCCTTGGGCCAAGGGCTTCAAGGATGCGCCAGGTCGCGCAGGTGCGTCGGGCCGACGCGGCGCTCGATCTCGGCCAGCAGTGCGCGGCCCCAGCCCAGCATGAACATGGCCTCGCCGACCACGAACATCGGGCCCACCAGCAGGCCCACCAGGTCGTCGACGAAGGCCGGCTTCCTGCCCTCGTAGTAATGGCCCACGAACTGGAAGATCCAGCCGACGACGAAGCTGCCGACGCCGATCACCAGCCAGCCGCTCGTCGAGCCCTGCGCAGCGATCATGGCCAGCGCCGTCAGCAGGCCGTTGATGACGGTGGTGGCCACGCCCAGCGCGAGGTTGCCGCGCGTCAGGTACCACAGCGCCGACAGCGCCCAGGCGACGATGGCCGCGTTCATCGGCAGGTCGGCCAGCGTGAACTCGGCGCGTGCCAGCAGCGTGCTGATCGCGAACACGATCAGCGGGATGCCGATGAAGTGCGTGGCGATGTTGCGGCGGTCGCGGTGGTAGGCGGCGTACTGCGCCATCAGGTCAAGAGCGGGGCGGAACAGGCTGGCCATGTGGGGCTCCGGCAAGGAGATGGTGGCTATGCTAGACCAGCCCGGCGCGCGAGCGCCGTGCCAAACCCGACAAAACCCCCCGCGAAATCCCCGAGTTGAGCCTGCGAACAATCTCCCGCCGAGGGCTGATGCTGGGCCTCGCCGCCCTGGCCGGCTGCGCCGCCGCGCCGCCGGCCGTGCTGCCCGCGCAGGCTGGGGGCGATGAACTTCTTGTGCTCGTCTTCCGCGGTGGGCGTGCCGCCCGGCTGGGCCACAACCATGTGCTGCAGGCGGGCGACCTGCGCGTGGACTGGCCCGCAGCGGGCCCGGTGCTGCGCTTCCGGCTGGACGCGCTGGTGGTGGACCCGCCGGCGCAGCGCGCCCGGCTGGGCCCGGCTTTCGAGAGCCCCGTGGACGACGCCGCGCGCGCCGGCACCCGCGCCAACCTGCTCCAGGCGCTGGACGCCGCCGCCCACCCCGAGGTGGTGGTGCGCACGCTGCAGCAGGTGGGCGAGGGCGGCCAGCGCGCGGTGGAGGCCGAGATCAGCCTGCATGGCGTGACGCGGCGCCAGTGGTTCGCGGTGCAGGTGGCCGGCGGCCGGGCGCAGGGCCAGGTGGTGGTGCGCCAGAGCGACTTCGGCCTGCAGCCGTTCACGGTGCTGGGCGGGCTGCTGGCGGTGCAGGACGCGCTGGTGGTGCAGTTCGCGCTGACCGCACCCTAGACGCGCCCTGGACGCACGCTAGAGGCTGCGCCGCATCAGGTCCTTGGCGAGGCTGCGGCCGTCGGGCAGGCGCAGGGCGTCGGGCAGCCGGCCGTAGCGCTCGAAGCCGGCGCCCTGGTACAGGCCGATGGCAGCGTGGTTGCCGGCCGTCACGCTGAGCGTGACCTGGGCCAGCCCGGGCGTGGCGCGCAGCCGCAGCAGCGCGTCGTCCAGCAGCGCCCGGCCGATGCCGCGGCCGCGGTGGGTGTCGGCCACCATCATGCCCACCAGGTGGGCCAGATGCTGCACCTTGCGGCGCGCTTCGCGCTCGCAGGTGATGGCGCCCACCACACGTCCGCCGTCCAGCGCCAGCAGCGTGAACAGCGTGGCACCGGCCGCGCCGCCGGCCAGCCGGCTGCGGTAGCTGGCCAGGTCGCGCTGGCGCTCGGTGTCGGCGTCCGACGTGAAGGCCTCGGGGTGGCCGGCCAGCATCGCGTCGCGCAGCGCCTTGTAGTCGAGCAGGTCGGCTTCGCGCATCAGGCGCAGCGCGATGCCGGCGACGGGCGGGCGCAGCGAGCCGCCGGTGCGTGGTGCCGGGGCGCTGGCGTCAGCCGCCATGCAGGTCGGCCAGGTGGTTGAGGTTGGCGAACGCCGCCTCGTCGTCGAAACGGGCCACGCCATGCGGCTGGCTGCGCATCCAGCCCAGCACCGCGCGGCCGCCGGCCTGCAGGTGGGCCGCCAGCGGCGCGCGCAGCCGGGCATGCAGCAGCGCATGCGTGGGGTGCTCGCGGGCCGCCTGCGCGAACGCCAGGCCGTGCGGCCCGGCCGCGGCCAGCAGCCGTTCGGCCAGGTCGGCCGGCAGGTCGGGGCAGTCGCAGGGTGCGGTCAGCAGCCAGGCGTCCCCGGGGATGGCCGCCAGTCCCGCCAGCATGCCGGCCAGCGGGCCGGCGAACTCGAGGCCGGGCGGGTCGCTCAGCACGGTGGCACCCAGCGCGGCGTAGCGGTCGAGGTGGCGGTTGGCGCTGATCCACACGCGCCCGGCCTGCGGCGCGAGGCGCTCCATCACCTGGGCGGCCAGCGGCCGGCCATGCAGCAGCTGCAGGCCCTTGTCCACGCCGCCCATGCGGCTGCCGCGGCCGCCGGCCAGCACCAGGGCATGCACGGTGGGCGGGCTCACTTGGGCGGCTCCTGCGCGGCGTCGGGGAAGGCATCGCCATCGATGCGCGGGCCCTGCATGACGGCGATGACCCAGCAGCCGATCAGCCAGGTCAGCCACATCGTCAGCGTGAACAGCTCACCGCCCAGCACCAGGTAGCCGATCAGCTGCTGGCTGCGCGCCGGGTCCGCCACCAGGCCGGGCTGGTAGAAGCCGCGGGCGAACTCGCCCAGCAGCCAGGGCAGGCCGAGGGCCGCGGCCACGGCCCAGGCGGCGCGGCGGCGCAGCGTGGGGGTGAGCCAGCGGAAGCCGCGCATCGCCGTCAGCCGCCGATGTAGTGCATCTCGACGCGGCGCTCCTCGACCGGCGTGGGCTGGCCGCTGCCGCGCAGCTGCGAGTAGCGGTCGCTGCGGCCGCCCCAGATGCCGGCGATGGCGTCGGCCAGTTGGGCGTCGTCGGCCGGCGCCGGCCCGCGCAGCAGCCGGCGCAGGTCGTGGCCGCGGTGCGCGAACAGGCAGGTGTAGAGCCGGCCCTCGGTGGACAGCCGGGCACGGTTGCAGTCGCCGCAGAAGGCCTGCGTCACGCTGGAGATGAAGCCCACCTCGCCGGCGCCGTCGGCATAGGCCCAGCGCTCGGCCGTCTCGCCCGGCGCGCTGGCGGACAGCGGCGCCAGCGGGAACTCGGCGGCGATGCGGCGCTGCACGTCGGCGCTGGGCAGCACCTGGTCCATGCGCCAGCCGTTGGTGGCGCCGACGTCCATGTACTCGATGAAGCGCAGCACCACGCCGCTGTGCCGGAAATGCCGCGCCATCGGCAGGATCTGGTCCTCGTTGACGCCGCGCTGCACCACCATGTTGACTTTGATGGGCCCCAAGCCCGCGGCCTGCGCGGCGGCGATGCCGGCCAGCACCTCGGCCACCGGGAAGCCGACGTCGTTCATGCGCTGGAACACCGCATCGTCCAGCCCGTCCAGGCTCACGGTCAGCCGCTTCAGGCCTGCCGCCTGCAGCGCGGCGGCCTTGCGCGTCAGCAGCGAGCCGTTGGTGGTGAGCGTCAGGTCCAGCGCGCGGCCGTCCGGCGTGCGCAGCGTGGCCAGCATCGCGATCAGGCCCTCCAGGCCGCGGCGCAGCGTCGGCTCGCCGCCGGTGATGCGCAGCTTCTCCACGCCCAGCGCCGTGAACACGCGGGCCAGCCGCGTGATCTCCTCGAAGCTCAGCAGCTCGTCATGCGGCAGGAACTCGTGGTGCTTGTCGAACACCTGCTTGGGCATGCAGTAGCCGCAGCGGAAGTTGCAGCGGTCGGTCACCGAGATGCGCAGGTCGCGCAGCGGTCGGCCCAGCGCGTCGGCCAGCAGGCCGGGCTGCGGGTGGGGGACGGGGGCGTCGCACAGTTGCATGGCGCGATTCTGGCCGCTCCGGCCCGCTCCCTGCCGGCGGCGGGGTTACGGCGGCGTGTGACGGGGCTTGCCAGCCCGGGCCCGCGCCGGTTGAATGGGGGCATGAGTGCCGTGCTGCATGCCGATCTTCCCCGCGTCGTCTGCTTCGGCGAGGCGCTGACCGAACTGGCGCGCACCGGCGCCGACACCTGGCGCAGCAGCAGCGGCGGGTCGCCATGGCGGGTGGCGGTGGCCTTGTCGGCGCTGGGGCAGCTGGGCGCCTTCGCCGGCGCAATCGGGCGCGACCCCTTCGGCGAGGAGATCTGGCGCGCCAGCCGCGAGGCGCACCTGGACCTGCGCTTCATCCAGCAGCTGCCGCGGCCGTCGCTGCTGGCACTGGCCGCCGAGCCCGGCGGGGCGCACAGCCTGCTGATCGGCCAGGACAGCGCGGACCTGCATTTCCGCCCCGAGGGCCTGCCCGCGGGCTGGACGCGTGCGCTGCGCTGGGCGCATTTCGGCGGCCTGGGGCTGGTGCGTGAACCGCTGGCGGGCCGGCTGCAGGCGCTGGCCCAGGCGCTGAAGGCGGAGGGCCGGCTGATCAGCTACGCGCCGCGGTTCTGCGCGCCGTGGATGGACCTGCGCTACGACGACACGCTGGCGCTGATGTGCGGCCTGGCCGACGTCATCCAGGTGTCCGAGCAAGACCTGCGCGGCCTGTTCCGCGTGCCCGACGCGCGCTCGGGCCTGGCCCAGATCGCGGCGTGGAACCCGCGCGCCTGGCTGCTGCTGACGCGCGGCGCCGCCGACGCGACGCTGTACCACGGCGAGGCCGAGTGCAGCGCCCGGCCGCCGCAGGGGGCGGTGGTGGACAGTGCCGGCGCCGACGACGCGGCGCTGGCCGGCCTGCTGGACAGCCTGATGCGCGAGCCGGGCGCCGCCCCGGGGCAGCACCTGCGCTGGGCGCTGGCGGCCGGCGCGGCGGCCTGCACCGACCACGGCTTCGCGCCGCCGCCGGACACGCTGGTGGCGGCGCTGGCGGCCGGTGTGGACGTCGCCGAGCGCGCCGCCTAGGGATTTCCCCCGCGGGTCTTGATCCAGGTCAAGATGCGTTTTACGATTAACCGACCGGTCGGTAGAGAAATTAATTCCATGTCCGAACACCTGATCCAGATCGAACAGCGCGGCGCGGTGCGGCTGCTGTGGCTGAACCGCCCCGAGGCGCTGAATGCCTTCACGGCGCCGATGTTGGTGCAGCTGCGCCAGGCGCTGGAAGGCGCGGCCGAGGACTGCCAGACGCGCTGCGTGCTGATCACCGGCGCGGGCCGGGCCTTCAGCGCCGGCCAGGACCTGGGTGACCCGCATGTGGCGCCCAGCCGCGACCCCGGTGCCGCGCCCAAGGACATCGGGCACATGCTGGAGCATTTCTACATCCCGCTGGCGCTGCGGCTGCGCAGCATGCCGGTGCCGGTGGTGGCGGCCGTCAACGGCGTGGCCGCCGGTGCCGGGGCCAACATGGCGCTGGGCTGCGACCTGGTGGTGGCCGGCGAGAGCGCCAGCTTCATCCAGGCCTTCGCCAAGATTGGCCTGCTGCCCGACTGCGGCGGCACCTGGCTGCTGCCGCGGCTGGTGGGCCGCGCCAAGGCGCTGGAGCTGGCGCTGCTGGGCGACAGGCTGAAGGCCGTGGAGGCCCAGGCGCTGGGCCTGATCGCCCGCGTGGCGCCCGATGCCGAACTGCTGGACACCGCGCTGGCGCTGGCGCAGCGGCTGGCCGACATGCCCACCCGCGCGCTGGTGCACACCCGCGAGGCCATGGACGAGGCACTCAAGCTGGACTTCGAGCCCGCCCTGCAGCGCGAGGCCGCGCTGCAGAGCCAGCTGGGCTTCGCCTACGACTACCTGGAAGGCGTGGCGGCCTTCCTCGACAAGCGCAAACCCGAATTCAAGGACCGTTGATGGACGCCCAGGCGATTGCAGACAAGGTGCGGGACGTGATGCTCGCCGACGACGCGGCGAGCCGCTCGCTGGGCATGCAGGTCACCGAGGTGGCGCCCGGGCGCGCCGTCGTGACGATGACCGTGCGCCCGGACATGCTCAACGGCTTCGCGATCTGCCATGGCGGCTTCATTGCGACGCTGGCCGATTCGGCCTTCGCGTTCGCCTGCAACAGCCGCAACGCGCTGACGGTGGCCTCCGGCTTCGGCATCGACATTCTGAAGTCGGCCAAGCTGGGCGACGTGCTGACCGCGACGGCCGCGGAAACCTCGCTGGCCGGGCGCACCGGCCTGTACGACATCACGGTACGCAACCAGGCCGGCGAGCTGATCGCGATGTTCCGCGGCCGCTCCTACCGGCTGGCCGACAGAAAGGTGTTTGAAGCATGACCGTCCGATCCCCCCGCCCCGGCGAGCTCGAAGCCATCGAGACCGCCAGCCGCGACGAGCTGCAGGCGTTGCAACTGCAGCGCCTGCGCTGGAGCCTGCAGCACGCCTACGACAACGTGGCGCACTACAAGGCGAAGTTCGACGCCGCCGGCGTGCACCCGTCGGAGCTGAAGACCTTGTCCGACCTGGCCAGGTTCCCGTTCACCACCAAGCACGACCTGCGCGACAACTACCCCTTCGGCATGTTCGCCGTGCCGCGCCAGCAGCTGGCCCGCGTGCACGCGTCGTCGGGCACCACCGGCAAGCCGACCGTCGTGGGCTACACGCTCAAGGACATCGACACCTGGGCCAATCTGGTGGCGCGCTCCATCCGCGCCGCCGGCGGCCGGGCCGGTGACCTGGTGCACATCGCCTATGGCTACGGCCTGTTTACCGGCGGCCTGGGCGCGCACTACGGCGCCGAGCGCCTGGGCTGCACGGTCATCCCGATGAGCGGCGGCCAGACCGAGAAGCAGGTGCAGCTGATCACCGACTTCAAGCCCGACATCATCATGGTCACGCCCAGCTACATGCAGGTGATCGTCGAGGAGTTCGCCCGCCAGGGGCTGGACGCGCGCGAGTCGTCGCTGAAGGTAGGCATCTTCGGCGCCGAGCCCTGGACCGAGGCGATGCGCCGCGACATTGAGGCCAGCGCCGGCATCGACGCGGTGGACATCTACGGCCTGTCCGAGGTGATGGGCCCCGGCGTGGCCAGCGAATGCGTGGAGAGCAAGGACGGCCCGGTCATCTGGGAAGACCATTTCTACCCCGAGATCATCGACCCCGATACCGGCGAGGTGCTGCCCGACGGCAGCGAGGGCGAGCTGGTATTCACCTCGCTGAGCAAGGAAGCCATGCCCATCGTGCGCTACCGCACCCGCGACCTGACGCGGCTGCTGCCGCCCACGTCGCGCGGCATGCGCCGCATGGGCAAGATCGTGGGCCGCAGCGACGACATGCTGATCATCCGCGGCGTCAACCTGTTCCCGACCCAGATCGAGGAGCTGGTGCTGCAGGAGCCGCAGCTGTCGGGCCAATACCAGCTGGTGGTCAGCCGCAGCGGCAACCTGGACGAGGTGGTGGTGCGCTGCGAGGTCAAGGCCGAGGTCGGGTCTTCCGCGGCGGCCGGCATCGCCAAGCACCTGCAGCACCGCATCAAGACGCTGATCGGCGTCTCCACGCGCGTCGAGATCGGCGCGCCCAATTCGATCGAACGCACGCTGGTGGGCAAGGCCCGCCGCGTGATCGACCTTCGCCACAAGTAAAGGAGCGACGCATGTACACGCAAGCCATGGACCTGATGGCGCGGGAAGCCAAGCCCAAGGTCGTCAAGAGCGCCGAGGAACTGGCCCGCGAGGAAGCCTTCGAGGCCCGCATCGACGCGGGCGACTTCATCGAGGCCAAGGACTGGATGCCCGAGCACTACCGCAAGACGCTGGTGCGCCAGATCAGCCAGCATGCCCACAGCGAGATCGTCGGCATGCTGCCCGAGGGCAACTGGATCACGCGCGCGCCCACCCTCAAGCGCAAGGCCATCCTTCTCGCCAAGGTGCAGGACGAGGGTGGCCACGGCCTCTACCTCTACGCCGCCGCCGAGACGCTGGGCACCAGCCGCGACGAGATGACCGCGGCGCTGCTGAGCGGCAAGGCCAAGTACAGCTCCATCTTCAACTACCCCACGCTGACCTGGGCCGACATCGGCGTCATCGGCTGGCTGGTGGACGGCGCGGCCATCATGAATCAGGTGCCGCTGTGCCGTTGCTCCTACGCGCCCTATGCGCGGGCCATGATCCGCGTCTGCCGCGAGGAGAGCTTCCACCAGCGCCAGGGCTACGAGAGCCTGCTGGTGATGATGCAGAAGGGCACGGCCCAGCAGAAGGCCATGGTGCAGGACGCCGTGAACCGCTGGTGGTGGCCGTCGCTGATGATGTTCGGCCCGGCGGACAAGGACTCGCCCAACTCCGAGCAGAGCATCCGCTGGGGCATCAAGCGCGTCACCAACGACCAGCTGCGCCAGAAGTTCGTCGACGCCACCATCCCGCAGGCCGAGATCCTCGGCGTGACCGTGCCCGACCCCGCGCTGAAGTGGAACGCCGAACGCGACAGCTACGACTTCGGCGCCATCGACTGGGCCGAGTTCTGGCGCGTGGTGGGCGGCGAGGGCCCCTGCAACCGCGAGCGCCTGGCCGCCCGCAACAAGGCCTGGGACGACGGCGCCTGGGTGCGTGAGGCCGCCATGGCCCATGCGAAGAAGCAAGCCACCAAGGCCCAGGCGGCCTGAGGAATCCGACATGAGCAACACCAACAACGAATGGCCGCTGTGGGAAGTCTTCGTCCGCAGCAAGGCGGGCCTGGACCACAAGCACTGCGGCAGCCTGCACGCGGCCGACCCGGCCATGGCCATCCAGATGGCCCGCGACGTCTACACGCGCCGCCAGGAAGGCACCAGCATCTGGGTCGTTCGCTCCGAGCAGATCGTCGCCAGCGACCCGGTCGAGAAGGGCAGCCTGTTCGAGCCGGCCGATGACAAGGTCTACCGCCACCCCACTTTCTATGAGCTCCCCGACGAGCTCAACCACATGTGATGGACGCCAAGCTCAACTACGTCCTGCAACTGGCGGACACCTGCCTCATCCATGCCCAGCGCCTGGGCGAGTGGTGCGGCCATGCGCCGGTCATCGAGGAAGACCTGGCCCTGTCCAACATGGCCCTGGACCTGCTGGGCCAGGCGCGCGGGCTGCTGACCTACGCGGGGCAGCTGGAAGGCGCCGGCCGTGACGAGGACCAGCTCGCCTTCCTGCGCGAGGAGCGCGACTACCGCAACCTCGTGCTGGTGGAGCTGCCCAACGGTGCCGCCAGCCCGAGCGACGGCAGCGGCCTGCGCGACTTCGCGTTCACCACGCTGCGCAACGCGGCCGTCGCGATCTGGCTTGAGCTGCTGTACGAGCGCCTGCAGGCCAGCCTGGACACCGAGCTGGCCGGCATCGCCGCCAAGTCGCTGAAGGAGGTGCGCTACCACCGCCAGTACAGCAGCGACTGGGTGGTGCGGCTGGGCGACGGCACGCCCGAGTCCCGGGCGCGCATGCAGGCGGCGCTGGGCGTGCTGTGGCCTTATTTCAACGAGCTGTTTGCCGCCGCGGGCGTGGACGGCGTGGGCCCGGCCTGGGCGGAGCTGCAGCCCGAGTGGCGCGCCCGCTGGGCCACGCTGCTGCAGGAAGCCACGCTGACCCTGCCGCGCGACAGCGCCATGCAGCCGCAGGGCATCCTGGGCATCCACAGCGAGCACATGGGCCACCTGCTGGCGACGATGCAGCACCTGCAGCGCGCCTATCCCGGCGGCGTGTGGTGATGAACCCGGTGGACCTGGCCGCGGCGCGCGAGCGCCTCGCCGCCGTGCCCGACCCCGAGATCCCGGCGGTCAGCTTGGTGGAGCTGGGCATCGTGCGCGACCTGCGCGAGACGCCCGCCGGCCTGGAGGTGGTGCTGACGCCCACCTACAGCGGCTGCCCGGCCACCGAGCTGATCGCCGACGACGTGCGCGCGGCGCTGGCCGAGTTCGGCCCCGTGACCGTCACGCTGCAGCGGGCGCCGGCCTGGACCACCGACTGGATCACGCCCGCGGGCCGCGACAAGCTGCAGCAGTACGGCATCGTGCCGCCGCAATGTCATGTGGGTGATGGCAGCGGGCAGGCCATCCGCGTCGTGCCGCAGCTGCGCTGCCCGCGCTGCGCGGGCGAGCGTACCGAGCAGCTGTCGCGCTTCGGCTCCACGCCCTGCAAGTCCACCTGGCGCTGCATCAGCTGCGGCGAACCCTTCGAGTACTTCAAACCCCTTTGAACCGATGGCGCTTCACTTCCACCCCCTGCGCGTGACCTCCGTCGAGCGCGACACCGACGATGCGATGGTCGTCGGCTTCGAGGCGCCGCCCGAGGGCTTCGCCTTCGAGCCCGGCCAGTACCTGACGCTGCGCGCCACGGTGGGCGGCCAGGAGCTGCGCCGCAGCTACTCGATCTGCTCCGACCGCGGCCTGCGGGTGGGCATACGCAGGGTCGACGGCGGCGCCTTCTCCAGCTGGGTGCATGGGCAGCTCAAGGCGGGCGACGTCATCGAGTCCTACCCGCCGCAGGGCCGCTTCGTGCTGCCGGCGGCGCGCCAGGCCGGCCGGCATGTGCTGTTCATCGCCGGCGGCTCGGGCATCACGCCCATCCTCAGCCTGCTGACGGCGCTGCTGACCCGCGAGCCGACCGCCCGCGCAACGCTGATCTACGCCAACCGCCGCACCGCGTCGACGATGTTCAAGGAAGAACTCGAAGACCTGAAGAACCGCTTCATGACGCGGCTGTCGCTGCACCTGGTGTTCAGCCGCGAGGCGGTGGACGCGCCGCTGTACGCCGGCCGGCTGGATGCCGGCAAGCTCAGCGCCTTCCTGGCCGGGCCGGTGCCGGCGGCCAGCGTGGACGAGGTGTTCGTCTGCGGGCCGTTCGAGATGAACGACCAGGCCGAGGCCGCGCTGCGCGGCGCCGGCGTGCCGGCCGAGCGCGTCCACATCGAGCGCTTCGGCACGCCCGAGACGCTGGCCGGCAAGCCCGCGCCACACGAGGTCAGGCCCGGCGATGCGCCGCAGGCCCGCGTCACGGTCATCCGTGACGGCATCTCGCGCGACATCGAGTTCCATGCCACCGACCCCAGCCTGCTGGACGCGGCCGCCCGCGAAGGCATGGACGTGCCGTTCTCCTGCAAGAGCGGCGTCTGCTCCACCTGCCGCTGCAAGCTGGTGGAGGGCCAGGTGCGCATGGACAAGAACTTCGCGCTCGACAAGGACGAGGTCGCCGCCGGCTTCATCCTCAGCTGCCAGGCGCATCCGCTCACCGAGCGCGTGGTGATCTCCTTCGACGAGCGCTGATGGCCCGCAAGCGAGCCCCCGGCTTCGAGGCGCAGCGCGAGGACATCCTCGCGGCTGCCGCGCGGCTGTTTGCCGAGCAGGGCTTCAGCGCCACCTCCATGAACCAGGTCGCCGAGGCCTGCGGCGTGGCCAAGCCGACGATCTACCACTACTTCCAGGACAAGCAGGACCTGCTCGCGCAGATCTGCGACAGCCATGTGCATGCGCTGCTGGCGCTGGTGGACGAGATCAAGGCGCTGCAGCTGGCGCCCGACGCCGAGCTGCGCACGCTGATCGAGCGCTTCACCCGCGCCTATGCCGACGCCCAGCCCCAGCACCGCGTGCTGACCAGCGAGATCAAGTTCCTGGCCGAGGCGGAGCGCGAGCGGCTGCTGGACGTGGAACGCCGCGTGGTCGCGGGTTTCGCCGCGTCGCTGTGCCGCGTGCGGCCGGAGTTGCGGCAGGCGGGTTTGCACAAGCCGCTGACCATGCTGCTTTTTGGCATGATCAACTGGACCTTCACCTGGCTGCGGCCCGACGGCGCGCTGTCGCACGAGGCGCTCGCGGCCCTGGTCAGCGATCTGTTCTTTGGCGGCCTGGGCGCGGTGCAGGCGCAACGGACCGCCGCCATTCAATAACCCCCGAGGAGACAACCCCATGAAACCCTTCAAGCAACTCGCCCTGGCCCTGGCCGTCACGCTGAGCCTGGCCGCGCAAGCCGACATCAACGTCGGCGTGACCGTGTCGGCCACCGGCCCGGCCGCCTCGCTCGGCATCCCGGAGAAGAACACCGTCGCGCTGATGCCGACGACGCTGGGTGGCCAGAAGGTCAACTACATCGTGCTGGACGACGCCTCCGACACGACCACCGCCGTCGCCAACACGCGCAAGCTGATCACCGAGAACAAGGTCGACCTCATCATCGGCTCCACCGTCACGCCCAACTCGCTGGCGATGATCGACGCGGTGGCCGAGTCCGGCACGCCGATGATCTCGATGGCCGCCTCGGCTCGCATCGTCGAGCCCATGGACGCGAAGAAGAAGTGGGTCTTCAAGACGCCGCAGAACGACATCATGATGGCGCTGGCCATCGTCACGCACATGGTCGACAGCGGCGTGAAGACGGCCGCCTTCATCGGCTTTGCCGACGCCTATGGCGAGGGCTGGTGGGGCGAGTTCAACAAGATCGCCGCCACCAAGAAGCTCAACATCGTCGCCAGCGAGCGCTACAACCGCACCGACACCTCGGTCACCGGTCAGGTGCTCAAGCTGGTGGCCGCCCGGCCCGACGCCATCCTGATCGCCGGTTCGGGCACGCCCGCCGCGCTGCCGCAGAAGGCGCTGAAGGAGCGCGGCTACGCCGGCAAGATCTACCAGACGCATGGCGTCGCCAACAACGACTTCCTGCGCGTGGGCGGCAAGGACGTCGAAGGCACGCTGTTGCCGTCGGGCCCGGTGCTGGTCGCCGCGCAGCTGCCGGCCGACCACCCGGTCAAGAAGAGCGCCCAGGACTACATCGCCAAGTACGAGGCCGCGCACGGCAAGGGTTCGGTGTCGACCTTCGGCGGCCATGCCTGGGACGCCGGCATGCTGCTGGCGGCCGCGGCGCCCGAGGCGCTGAAGAAGGCGCAGCCGGGCACGCCGGCCTTCCGCGCCGCGCTGCGTGATGCGCTGGAAGGGGTCAAGAACGTGGCCGGCGCGCATGGCGTGTTCAACATGTCGCCGCAGGACCACCTGGGCCTGGACCAGCGCGCCCGCGTGATGGTGCAGATCCAGAACGGCGCCTGGAAGCTCACCAAGTAAGCGCAGGGGGCTCGCCCCGGCATGGGGACGAGCCCCCGGTCCGGCCCGCTCGGGGCCGGTGCCCTTGCGCCGGATGGATGGACGGTCCGCGCGTCGGCGCGGCCTTGAGGAATTTTGAGATGGCTGTTTCCACACTCCAGAGTTACATCGCCGGCCGCTGGGTCGGTGCCCGGGCGGCCAAGCCGCTGGCCAGCGCGATCAACGGGCATGTCGTCGCGCACACGCACGAAGAGAGCCTGGACTTCGCCGAGAGCCTGGCCTACGCCCGCGGCACCGCGCTGCCGGGGCTGCTGCGCACGAACTTCCAGGACCGTGCGCGCGTGCTGAAGGCGCTGGGCGCCTACCTGCTGGAGCGCAAGGAAACGCTCTACGCGATCAGCGCCCACACCGGCGCCACGCGGTCGGACTCGTGGATCGACATCGAGGGCGGCATCGGCACGCTGTTCGCGTACGCCTCCATCGGCGGCAAGGACCTGCCCAGCAGCAACGTGCTGCATGAAGGCCCGCCGATGCGGCTGGGCCCCGACAACCATTTCATCGGCAGCCATGTGCTGGTGCCCAAGCGCGGCGTGGCGCTGCACATCAACGCCTTCAACTTCCCGATGTGGGGCATGCTGGAGAAGTTCGCGCCCAGCTTCCTGGCCGGCATGCCCTGCCTGGTGAAGCCGGCCACGGCGACCAGCTATGTCGCCGAGGCCTGCGTGCGGCTGGTCGTGGACTCCGGCCTGGTGCCCGAGGGCGCGCTGCAGCTCATCATCGGCGGCACCGGCGACCTGTTCGAGCGGCTGGACGAGGCCGACGTGGTGACCTTCACCGGCAGTGCCGACACCGCGCTGATGCTCAAGGCCCACCCCAACCTGCTGAGGAAGAGCATCCCCTTCAACGCCGAGGCCGACAGCCTGAACTGCGCCATCCTGGCGCCCGACGTGACGCCCGACGACCCGGAGTTCGACCTCTTCATCAAGGAAGTCGCGCGCGAGATGACCGCCAAGGCCGGCCAGAAGTGCACGGCCATCCGCCGCACGCTGGTGCCGCGCCACCTGACCGACGCGGTCGCGACGGCGCTGAAGGCGCGGCTGAGCAAGACGGTGGTCGGCGACCCGGCGGTGGAGGGCGTGCGCATGGGCGCCTTGGCCAGCAAGGCCCAGCAGGCCGACGTGGCCGAGCGCGTGGCCCTGCTGGCGCGCGGCTGCGAGGTGTTGCTGAGCGAGCGCGACGGCTTCTCGCCCAGGGGCCAGGGCGTGGCCGACGGCGCCTTCTTCGCGCCCACGCTGCTGCTGGCCCACAACTCCGCGGCCAGCGATGCCCACCATGTCGAGGCCTTCGGCCCGGTCACCACGCTGATGCCCTATGGCGACTTCGAGGAGGCGCTGCACCTGGCGACGCTCGGCCGCGGCAGCCTGGTCGGCACGGTCTGCACCAAGACCCCCGCACTGGCCGCGCAGGCCGTTCCCACCTTCGCGGCCTGGCATGGCCGCATGCTGGTGCTGGACCGCGAGGCTGCGCTGGAGAACACCGGCCACGGCTCGCCGCTGCCCAAGCTCAAGCATGGCGGCCCCGGCCGCGCCGGCGGCGGCGAGGAGCTGGGCGGCCTGCGCGCCGTCAAGCATTACCTGCAGCGCTGCGCGGTGCAGGGCTCGCCCACCATGATCTCGGCCGTCACCGGCGAGTACCAGCGCGGGGGCGTGGTCACCGAAAGCGAGATCCACCCCTTCCGCCGCTACTTCGAGGACGTCGAGGTGGGCATGAGCCTGCTGACCCACCGACGCACGGTGGGCGAGGCCGACATCGTCGCGTTCGGCGGCCTGTCGGGCGACTACTTCTACATGCACTTCGACGAGATCGCGGCGGCCGAGTCGCCGTTCGGCAAGCGCATCGCGCATGGCTACTTCGTGCTGTCCGCCGCGGCGGGCCTGTTCGTGAGCCCGGCGCCGGGCCCGGTGCTGGCCAACTACGGGCTGGAGAACCTGCGCTTCGTCACGCCGGTGGCCATCGGCGACACCATCCAGGCGCGGCTGACCGCCAAGCGCAAGGTCGACCGCCCGCCGCGCGACGACCAGCCCGCGCAGGGCGTCATCGGCTGGGACGTGGCCGTCACCAACCAGCGCGGCGAGCTGTGCGCCAGCTACGAGATCCTGACGCTGGTGGCCAAGCGGCAGGCGGGTTGAACGGCGGATCTGGCCACGGCGCGCGGGGCGTGTTGCGCGCAAGCCGCTGTCGGCAACCGCCGACACGCACCTCTTGCAATCGCTGACAGCGAAATGACCCGCGTTTCCCTAGGCTGGCGGCTCCTAAGTCGTTGAGGAGCTTCCCATGTCCACCCTGTTGCGCCAAGCCGCCCCCAGAGCCGGCCTGAGCCTCGTCGTTGCCGCCGCCCTGACCGCCTGTGGCGGCGGTGGCGACAGTGCCGGCGATCCCGTCGTCGGTACCGCCGGCACGCTGCGCCTGTCGCTGACCGATGCGCCGGCCTGCGGTTTCGACAACGTCTACGTGACCGTCGAGAAGGTGCGCGTGCATGCCAGCGGCACGGCCGAGGCGGCCGACGGTGGCTGGACCGACATTACGCTGGCCACGCCGCAGCGCATCGACCTGCTGAGCCTGACCAACGGCGCGATGACCACGCTGGGCCAGACGCAGCTGGCCGCCGGCACCTACCAGCAACTGCGCCTGGTGCTGGCCGCCAACACGGCCGCCAACCCGCTGGCCAATGCGGTGGTGCCCACCGGCGGCAGCCCGCAGGCGGTGGACACGCCCAGCGCGCTGCAGAGCGGCATCAAGCTCAATGCCAACCTGACCGTGGCGGCCGACAAGGTGGCCGACTTCGCGATCGACTTCGACGCCTGCCGCTCCTTCGTCAAGGCCGGCAACTCAGGCAAGGTGCTGCTCAAGCCGGTGCTGTCGCTGATCCCGCTGCTCAGCGACGCCGGCCAGCGCATCGTCGGCTATGTGGACCCGGCGCTGGCCAACGGCGGCGCGACCGTCTCGGTGCAGTCCGCCGGCGTGCCGGTGCGCGCCACGCCCACCGACGCCACCGGCAAGTTCGTGCTCTACCCGGTGCCGGCAGGCAGCTATGACCTGGTCGTCACGGCCAACGGCCGCGCCAATGCCGTCGTGACCGGCGTGCCCGTCACCACCACCGCCCACACCCTGGTCGGCAGCGATACGGTGCGGCTGGTGCCGCCGGCTTCCGCCGCGTCCGCCGGCGTGTCCGGCACGGTGAAGCTGGCTGGTGCAACGGCCAACACCGAGGGCAGCGTGCGCGCGCTGCAGACGCTGACCGGCGGGCCCACGGTGGAGGTGGGCTATGCGAATGCCGACAGCGTCAGCGGCGCCTACGCGCTGCGGCTGCCGCTGGCGGCACCGGTGCTGACGCCCTATGCGGCGGCGCCGGCCACCATCAACTGGACCAGCACGCCGACCGACGCGGCCAAGTACCGCTTCGAGGCCCGTGCGGGCAGCGCGACGCCCAAGACGCAGGACCAGACGCTGACCGGCGACACGGTGCTGAACTTCGACTTCTGATCGGAGGGGCGGGCGCCGGGTCGGCGTCCGCCATCGGGCCGTGCCGGGCTGTACGGGCTGTACCCGGCTGTACGGGCTGCACCGCGCGGCAGGCGCGCTGGGCGTGGCTCAGCGGGCGAGGGCGCCTTCGCCGGCCGCGGCGGCCTTCAGGTCGGCGCGGCGTGCGCCGGTGAAGCGCTTGGCCCAGTAGGAGTCGCGCATGTCTTCCACGCGCACGGCGCTGCCGGTGCGGGGCGCGTGGATGAACTTGCCCTCGCCGACGTAGATGCCCACGTGGCTGAAGGTGCGCTTCATGGTGTTGAAGAACACCAGGTCGCCGGGCTTGAGTTCCTCGCGGCGGATGGCCAGCAGGCTGTTGTCGCGGGCCTGCTCGTCGGCGCGGCGCGGCAGCACCAGGCCCACGCTCATCTCGAAGATGTGGCGCGTGAAGCCGCTGCAGTCGAAGCCGTTCTCGACCGAATTGCCGCCGCGCGTGTAGCGCACGCCGAGGAAGTTCATGGCCGACAGAACCAGGTCGGAGGCCGTGTCACGCACGCTTGCCAGCAGGCGAGATGACCCGCCCGCGTCGCCATTGGCGCCGCCCTGCAGCAGGCCGCGCTCGCTGAGGAAGCGGCTGACGGCGTCGCCTGCATGGCTGCCCTGCGCCGGCTTGGCAGCCGGGGCCGCCGGTGCGGCCTTGTCCACGGCCGCCTGCTGCTGCAGGCTCTGCCCGTAGGCGCCCATCATGGTGCCGGGCGGCGGCGTGGTGGCGGCCTGGGCCACACCCTGGGCATGCGCGGCGCAACCGATGACCAGCAGGCCGGCGGCAGCGAAGCGATTCAGCAGGTGGACGGAACGGGCCAGGAGCATCAGGAACGGGAACAGGGCGAGGACCGGGGCGGGCCGCGAGGCGGTCGCGATAGCGGAGGTGGGACAGCGGCGCGCAGGTTAGGGGGGTGCCCCCCCGACCGTCAACCGCAGCAGACGTAAAGCATGTAATTCTCAGGGCAAACCCCGGCGCATCGGACAAGGCCCTCAGTGAAAACCCTGAATTCCGTCACGCAACACGGGTCAGACTGACGTCAGTGCCTGCGGCCCACACTGGGGCCATGAGCAAGACCTACGCCGACTTCCACCGCGACTCCCTGGTCAACCGTGATGCGTTCTGGGCCGAGCAGGCCCGGCGCATCGACTGGCAGACGCCCCCCGGGCAGATCTGCGATGTGAGCCGGCCGCCGTTCGCGCGCTGGTTCGTCGGCGGCACCACCAACCTGTGCCACAACGCGGTCGACCGCCACGCGGCGACGCGGCCGGGCGACCGGGCGCTGGTCTGGGTGTCCACCGAGGTGGGCAAGGAGGTGGTCTACAGCTTTGCCGAGCTGCTGGCGGAGGTGGAGGCCTGCGCCGCGATGCTGCTGGCCCAGGGCGTGGGGCAGGGCGACCGCGTGCTGATCTACATGCCCATGATCCCCGAGGCGGCGTTCGCGATGCTGGCCTGCGCCCGCATCGGCGCCATCCACTCGGTGGTGTTCGGCGGCTTCGCGTCGGTCAGCCTGGCCAGCCGCATCGACGACGCGAGCCCGAAGCTCATCGTCAGCGCCGACGCCGGCAGCCGCGGCGGCAAGGTGGTGGCCTACAAGCCGCTGCTGGATGAAGCCATCACGCTGGCCGCCCACAAGCCCGAGAAGGTGCTGATGGTGGACCGCGGCCTGGCCGCCTTCACGCCGGTCGCCGGCCGCGACCTGGACTACGCCGCGCTGCGCGGCCAGTACTGGGGTCAGCGCGTGCCGGTGACCTGGCTGGAGGCCAACAGCATCAGCTACACGCTCTACACCAGCGGCACCACGGGCAAACCGAAGGGCGTGCAGCGCGACGTGGGCGGCTACGCGGTGGCGCTGGCCACCAGCATGGACTACATCTTCGGCGGCAAGCCGGGCGAGACCTATTTCTCCACCAGCGACATCGGCTGGGTGGTGGGGCACAGCTACATCATCTACGGCCCGCTGATCGCCGGCATGGCCACGCTGATGTACGAGGGCCTGCCGGTCAACCCGGACGCCGCCGTGTGGTGGAGCCTGGTCGAGAAATACAAGGTCACGGTGATGTTCAGCGCCCCGACGGCCGTGCGGGTGCTGAAGAAGCACGACCCCGCGCTGCTCAAGCGCCACGACCTGTCGTCGCTGCGTGCGCTGTTCCTGGCCGGCGAGCCGCTGGACGAGCCCACTGGCCGCTGGATCGCCGACGCGCTGGGCGTGCCCATCGTCGACAACTACTGGCAGACCGAGACCGGCTGGCCGCTGCTGACGGTGGCCAACCATGTGCCGGGCGTGGCGCCGGTGCCCACCCGCTTCGGCTCGCCCGGCATGCCCATGTACGGCTACGACGTGAAGCTGCTGGACGAGCAGACCGGCGAGGCGCTGACCCAGCCCGACCAGAAGGGCGTGCTGGTCATCGAGCACCCGCTGCCGCCGGGCTGCCTGCAGACCATCTGGGGCGACGACGAGCGCTTCGTGCGCACTTACTGGAGCAGCATTCCCGGCCGTGAAGGGGGCCGGCAGGTCTATTCGACGTTCGACTGGGGCCTGCGCGACGCCGACGGCTACACCTTCATCCTGGGCCGCACGGACGACGTCATCAACGTGGCCGGGCACCGCCTGGGCACGCGCGAGATCGAGGAGAGCATCTCCAGCCATGCGGCCATCGCCGAGGTGGCCGTGGTGGGCGTGGCCGACCAGCTCAAGGGCCAGGTGGCCGTCGCGTTCGCCGTGCTGCGCGACCCGGCCGCTGGCGCGACGCCCGAGGACGTGCAGAAGCTGGAGGCCCAGGTCATGAAGCGGGTGGACGAGCAGCTGGGCGCGGTCGCGCGCCCGGCGCGCGTCTTCTTCGTCAGCGTGCTGCCCAAGACGCGCTCCGGCAAGCTGCTGCGCCGCGCGCTGCAGGCTGTGGCCGAGGGCCGCGACCCCGGTGACCTGACCACGATGGACGACCCCGGCGCGCTGGCGCAGGTCAAGACGCTGCTGGGGCGCTGAGCCGGCGTCGTCCCACAGCCAGCCCGGATCGGGGGGGATGACGGATGGCGCCCGCGCGGCGGCCCTCCACAATGCCGGGCTTCGTTCCCGGGAGACCCGATGACACTCGCCCTGACCGGCTGGGCCGCGCTGGCCCTGACCGCCACGCTGGCCGCCCAGGCGGCCCCCTCGCTGCCCGGCCCCAGCCTGCCGCAGTTCGCGTCCGCCGCCCAGGTCAAGGCGACCTGTGATGCCGGCCTGAAGGGCGCGCGCCAGCGCGTGCAGGCGCTGGAGCGCCGTGCCGCCGACGCTGGCTGGCTGGCCGCCTTCGACGACCTGACGGTCTATTTCGAGGACGCGCAATACCCCACCGACTTCCTGCTCAACGTGCACCCCGACAAGGCGGTGCGCGACGCCGCGCAGGCCTGCTCGCTGCGCTGGGCCGATTTCAATTCCAGCCTGGGCCAGAACGAGAAGCTCTACCGCGCGCTGCGCCAGGCGCCGCAGGCCGATGCCGTCGATGCCGAGTTCGTGCGGCTGGCCTCGGGCCAGTTCGAGGACAGCGGCGTGTCGCTGCCGGCCGCCAAGCGGGCCCGCGCCAAGCAGATCCTGGACCGCCTGAGCGGGCTGGACCAGCAGTTCAACAAGAACCTCCGTGATGCCGGCACGCGCGTGGCGTTCACCGAGGCCGAGCTCAAGGGCGTGCCCGACAGCGTGTGGCAGGGCGCCAGGCGCGACGAGCAGGGCCGCATCCTGCTGGGTGTGGACTACCCGAGCTATGTGCCGGTCATGCGCAGCGCCGAGAGCGAAGCCGCGCGCCAGCGCATGTGGCTGGCCAAGACCAACGAGGGCGGCCAGCGCAACCTGGACCTGCTGGCACAGATCGTCGCGCTGCGCGGCGAGTACGCGCGGCTGTTCGGCTTCGAGAACTATGTCGACTTCAACCTGCGCCGCCGCATGGCCAAGAACGGCGCCACGGCCACGCGCTTCCTGGACTCGGTGACCGGCGCCGTCAATGCGCGCGAGAAGGCCGAGCTGCAGGAACTGCGCGCCGCCAAGGCCCAGCACCTGGGCACGCCGGTCGAGCAGACCACCGTGCAGCGCTGGGACGCCACCTTCTACAGCGAGCGCGTCAAGCTGCAGAAGTTCAGCGTCGACCAGAACGCCTTCCGGCCCTACTTCCCGCCGCAGGCCAGCCTGGCGTTCTCCATGCGCATCATCGAGAAGCTGATGGGCGTGAAGTACGAGCGCGTCGACAACCCGCTGTGGCATGCCGAGGCGCAGACCTATGTCGTCAGCGACGCCGCCAGCGGCAAGCCCATCGCGCAGCTCTACGTGGACCTCTACCCCCGCGACGGCAAGTACAACCATGCCGCGGTGTGGCCGCTGCGCGGCAGCGCCACGCGGCTGGGCCGCACGCCCGCCGCCGCGCTGGTGGTCAATTTCGACCGCAACGGCCTGACGCTGGACGAGGTCGAGACGCTGCTGCACGAGCTGGGCCATGCGGTGCACGTCAACCTGTCCAGCACCCGCTATGCCGCCACCGCCGGCACCAGCGTCATGCACGATTTCGTCGAGGCGCCCTCCCAGATGCTGGAGGACTGGGTCTACGACAAGGACGTGCTCAAGCTGATGCAGGACGTCTGCCCGGACTGCAAGCCGGTGCCCGACGCCATGGTGGCGCAGGCGCAGGCCGCCAAGCACTACGGCAAGGGCGGGCAGTTCGGCCGCCAGCACCTGTATGCCAGCTACGACCTGGCGCTGCATCAGCAGGCCCGGCCCGAGCCGCTGCCGCTGTGGGCGCGCATGGAAGGCGCCACGCCGCTGGGCCATGTGGCCGGCACCCGGTTCCCGGCCGGCTTCGCCCACATTGCCGGGGGCTACGGCGCGGGCTATTACGGCTACCTGTGGAGCCTGGTGGTGGCGATGGACCTGCGCACCGCGTTCGCGGCTGACAAGCTGGGCGCGGACATGGGCCGGCGCTACCGCGAGCAGGTGCTGGGGCAGGGCGCGCAGAAGCCCGCGCCCGAGCTGGTCAAGGACTTCCTGGGCCGCGAGTCCAACTCGCAGGCCTTCTTCGACTACCCTGTCTCTTATACACATCTGACGCTGCCGACGAAGGCTTAGGTGTAG
>CAXDTK010000024.1:0-32059 GCA_963992225.1 uncultured Comamonadaceae bacterium
CATCGCTGCTGAGGCCGGCGACCTGCGCCGTGGTCAGCGAGGCGACCTGGGCCGTGTTCAGCGCGCCGATCTGGGCGGAGCCCAGGGCGTCCAGCTGCGCGGTGCTCAGCGAGCGCAGCGCGGCGGTGTTCATGGCGCGCAGGTCCTGCGTGTCGAGGGCGCCGACCTGGTCGGTGCCCAGGGCCGTGACCTGGCGCGAGCTCAGCGCAGCGACCTGATGCGTGTCCAGCGCCGCGATGTTGGCCGTGGCCAGCGCAGCGAGCTGCGACGAGCCGAGGGCACCGACCTGGCCGGTGCTCAGCGCGGCGACGTCGGCGCTGTCCATCGTGGAGACCTGGGCGGTCGTCAGCGCGGCGATCTGCGCCGTGTTCAGGGCGCGGACCTGGGCGCTGTCCAGCGCGTTCAGGTCATCGCTGCTGAGGCCGGCGACCTGCGCCGTGGTCAGCGACGAGACCTGCTGGGTGCTAAGCGCGCCGACCTGGGCCGAGCCCAGCGCGTCCAGCTGCGCGGTGCTCAGCGAGCGCAGCGCGGCGGTATTCATGGCACGCAGGTCCTGCGTGTCCAGCGCGGCGACCTGGTCGGTCGTCAGGCCTGCGACCTGACGGGAATTCAGCGCGGCGACCTGAGCGGTCTCCAGGGCGGCGATGTTGGCCGTGGCCAGCGCGCCCAGCTGCGCCGAACCCAGGGCGCCCACCTGGCCGGTGCTCAGCGCGGCGACATCGGCGCTGTCCATCGTGGAGACCTGGGCGGTCGTCAGCGCGGCGATCTGCGCCGTGTTCAGGGCGCGGACCTGGGCGCTGTCCAGCGCGTTCAGGTCATCGCTGCTGAGGCCGGCGACCTGCGCCGTGGTCAGCGAGGCGACCTGGGCCGTACTCAGCGCGCCGATCTGGGCGGAGCCCAGCGCGTCCAGCTGCGCGGTGCTCAGCGCACGCAGCGCGGCGGTGTTCATGGCGCGCAGGTCCTGCGTGTCCAGCGCGGCGACCTGGTCGGTCCCCAGTGAAGTGACCTGGCGCGAACTGAGGGCGGCGACCTGGTTGGTTTCGAGCGCCGCCACGTTGGCGGTGGCCAGTGCGCCCAACTGCGACGAGCTCAGCGCCGTCACCTGGGCGGTGCTCAGCGCGGCGACATCGGCACTGTCCATCGTGGAGACCTGGTCGGTCGTCAGTGCGGCGATCTGGGCGGTGTTCAGCGCGCGGACCTGGGCCGTGTCCAGCGCGTTCAGGTCATCGCTGGTGAGGCCGGCGACCTGTTGCGTGGTCAGCGAGGCGACCTGGGCCGTGCTCAGGGCGCCGATCTGGGCGGAGCCCAGGGCTTCCAGCTGGGCCGTGCTCAGCGCGCGCAGCGCGGCGGTGTGCATCGCGCGCAGGTCCTGCGTGTCGAGCGCGGCGACCTGGTCGGTGCTCAGGCCAGCGATCTGGCGGGAATTCAGCGCGGCCAGCTGCTGGGTCTCCAGCGCGGCGATGTTGGCCGTGGCCAGCGCGGCGAGCTGCGACGAGCCCAGCGAAGCCACCTGCGCGGTGCTCAGCGCGGCGACGTCGGCACTGTCCAGCGCGGAGACCTGGGCAGTGCTCAACGTGGCGATCTGTGCGGTGCCAAGCGCCCGGACCTGGGCCGTGTCCAGCGCATTCAGGTCGTCGCTGGTCAGGCTGTTGACCTGAGCCGTGGTCAGGGCACCGACCTGGTTGGTGCTCATTGCGCCGATCTGCGCCGACCCCAGGGCTTCCAGCTGGGCGGTGTTCAGCGTGCGCACGGCGCCGGTGGTCAGCGCGCGCAGGTCCTGGCTTTCGATCACGCCCATCTGCGCGGTCGTGAAGTTCGTCACGGCGCGCGTGGACAACGACGCGAACTGCGACGTCGTCAGGGCCTGGAACTGCTCGGTGGAGAAGGCGAGCCAATCCTCACTCGTCAGTCGCGACAGGTTGCCGGTCGAGAGCGCCGCGATCTGTGCGGTGGTGAGGTTGGTAATCAGTGAAGCCATCGTCTGCTCCTGCAGCGGAATCAATTGGGGTACGCGTGCTGGGAGGTCTGGCGCCCGTCAAAGCGCCGCAGGACAGCGCCGAAACAGGTGCAGCAAGGCCTCCCCCAGCCTTCAGTCGATTTTCGGACGCGGGTTTCAAAACTTGAGAAGATGTAACGCGCACGGGGCCGACTGTTCGTGCCGGAATGCTAGAAAAACGGCTGCGTGACGATCCGTGCATAAGCGGGGTCATTGCCCCCCGGGCGCTGAACCCGCGGCTGGAGCGTGACTTCAGACCGCGGCGGATTCCGCCGGCGCGGCGGCGGCCAGGCCGTTCTCGAAATGCCTGCGCAGCTGCTCGGCTGCCGCCTGCGGCTGTCGCTGCAGCAGCGCGTTCATCAGGGCCCGATGCTCGTCCAGCGATTCGGCGATGCGCCCCTGCTTGAACAGGGAATGGTGCCGGTTGAGCTTCATGACGCGGCGCAGGTCGGTGACGATCTGCAGCCGCCAGCGGTTGCCGTCGATCTCCAGCAGGCGCATGTGGAACTTCTCATTGGTGGCAAAGAACGCGTCACGCTCGTCCACCTGCGATTCAAGGTCCACGTGCAACTGCTGCAGCTCCTGCAGCTGGTTGTCGGCCGCATGGGCCGCCACTTGAGCGGCCGCGTCGCTTTCCAGCAGCGCCAGCAGCTGATAGGCCTCACGGACGTCGCGTTCGGACATCTCGGTCACATAGGCGCCGCGGCGCACCTTCATCGTCACCAGCCCCTCGGCCGCCAGTACCTTCAGCGCCTCGCGCAGCGGCGTGCGGCTGATGCCGAACTCCGCGCACAGCCGTTGCTCGTCGATCCAGCTGCCCGGCTCCAGCGCGCGCGCGAAGATCTGCTGGCGCAGGCGCTCGGCGACCTGTTCATACAGGGCCGTGGAGGCGAAGGGCAGGGTGGTCGGGCCTGGCATGGCGGTCGTGTCAGCTCGGTGTAGTGGTTCCGAATTCATAATTATGAATGACGAACCGCTATGATGCCGGCCCAGTTACAGGAGAGTTTTGATGTCGGATGCCAGCCAGGATGCCAGCAGCAGGGGGGACGCCCCGGAGTTCAAGCCTGCCACGCTGGAGCAATGGACCAAGGCCGCCGCCAAGTCCGCCCCGGGCGGCGACGTGGCGGCGCTGAACTGGGTGACGCCCGAAGGGCTGACCGTCAAGCCGCTCTACACCGCGGCCGACACCGCCGGCCTGCCGCATGCCGACACGCTGCCGGGCTTCGAACCCTTCGTGCGCGGCCCGCAGGCCACGATGTATGCCGCCCGGCCCTGGACCATCCGCCAGTACGCCGGCTTCTCCACCGCCGAGGAGAGCAATGCCTTCTACCGCAAGGCGCTGGCCGCCGGCGGGCAGGGCGTGTCGGTGGCCTTTGACCTGGCCACCCACCGCGGCTACGACAGCGACCACCCGCGCGTGACCGGCGATGTCGGCAAGGCCGGCGTGGCCATCGACTCGGTGGAGGACATGAAGATCCTGTTCGACGGCATCCCGCTGGACAAGGTCAGCGTGTCCATGACGATGAACGGCGCCGTGCTGCCGGTGCTGGCCGGCTACGTGGTGGCCGCGGAAGAGCAGGGCGTGGGCCAGCAGCAGCTGGCCGGGACCATCCAGAACGACATCCTCAAGGAGTTCATGGTCCGCAACACCTACATCTACCCGCCCGAGCCGTCGATGCGCATCGTCGGCGACATCATCGAGTACACGGCGCGGGAGATGCCCAAGTTCAACTCCATCTCCATCTCCGGCTATCACATGCAGGAGGCGGGCGCCAACCAGGCGCTGGAGTTGGCCTTCACGCTGGCCGACGGCCAGGAGTATGTGAAGACGGCCATGGCCAAGGGGCTGAGCGTGGACGACTTCGCGCCGCGCCTGAGCTTCTTCTGGGCCATCGGGATGAACTTCTATCTCGAGATCGCCAAGATGCGCGCGGCGCGCCTGCTGTGGTGCCGCATCATGAAGGGCTTCGGCGCGACCAACCCCAAGAGCCTGATGCTGCGCACCCACTGCCAGACCTCGGGTTGGAGCCTGACCGAGCAGGACCCTTACAACAACGTGGTGCGCACCACCATCGAGGCCATGGCCGCGGTGTTCGGCGGCACGCAGAGCCTGCACACCAACTCGCTGGACGAGGCCATCGCGCTGCCCACCGAGTTCAGCAGCCGCATCGCGCGCAACACCCAGCTCATCATCCAGGAAGAGACCCACATCACCAGCGTGGTGGACCCCTGGGCCGGCAGCTACATGATGGAAAAGCTCACCCAGGACATGGCCGACAAGGCCTGGTCCATCATCGAGGAGGTCAACGCCCAGGGCGGCATGATCAAGGCGGTGGATTCGGGCTGGGCCAAGCTCAAGATCGAGGCCAGCGCGGCCGAGAAGCAGGCGCGCATCGACTCCGGCGCCGACGTCATCGTGGGCGTCAACAAGTACAAGCTGGCCAAGGAAGACCCGATCGAGATCCTGGACGTGGACAACGTCAAGGTGCGCGAGGCGCAGATCGAGCGGCTGCGGCAGATCAAGGCGCGCCGGGACACGGCCGCCGTGCAGGCCGCGCTGGGCGCACTGACGCGCGCGGCCGAAAACGGCGAGGGCAACCTGCTGGCGCTGTCCATCGAGGCCATGCGGCTGCGCGCCACGGTGGGCGAGGTGTCCGACGCGCTGGAAGCGGTGTTCGGTCGCCACCGTGCCGACACGCACAAGGTCAGCGGCGTCTACGCGGCGGCCTACGACTCCGCCGAGGGCTGGGCCCGGCTGCAGGGCGAGATCGCGGCGTTCGGCGACGAACAGGGCCGCCGGCCGCGCGTGATGATCGCCAAGCTGGGCCAGGACGGCCATGACCGCGGCGCCAAGGTGGTGGCCAGCGCGTTTGCCGACCTGGGCTTCGACGTGGACATCGGCCCGCTGTTCCAGACGCCCGAGGAATGCGCCCGCCAGGCCATCGAGAACGATGTGCACGCCGTGGGTGTCTCCACCCTCGCGGCTGGCCACAAGACGCTGGTGCCAGCCATCATTGCCGAGCTGAGGAAGCAGGGCGCGGACGACATCATCGTTTTCGTCGGCGGTGTGATTCCTCAGCAGGACTACGGCTTCCTGTATGACGCCGGCGTCAAGGGCATCTACGGCCCCGGCACGCCCATCCCGGCCAGCGCCAAGGGCGTGCTGGAGGCGATCAAGGCACAGTTGGCCGGAGTGCCTGCTTGAACCTGGCCGAACGCCTGCAGGCCGGCGAGCGTCGAGCGCTCGCCAAGGCCATCACGCTGATCGAGTCCACCCGGGCCGACCACCGCGAGCAGGCCGATGCGCTGCTGACCGCGCTGATGCCGGCCACCGGCGGCGCGCTGCGGCTGGGCATCTCGGGCGTGCCGGGCGTGGGCAAGAGCACCTTCATCGAGGCGCTGGGCTGCTTCCTCATCGAGCGCGGCCACCGCGTGGCGGTGCTGACCATCGACCCTTCCAGCAGTGTCTCCGGCGGCGCCATCCTGGGCGACAAGACGCGCATGGAGAAGCTGTCCATGGACCAGCGCGCCTTCATCCGCCCCAGCCCCAGCAGCGGCACGCTGGGCGGCGTGGCCGAGAAGACGCGCGAGGCGCTGCTGCTGTGCGAGGCGGCGGGCTTCGATGTGGTGATCGTCGAGACCGTGGGCGTGGGCCAGAGCGAGACGGCCGTGGCCGGCATGACCGACCTCTACCTGCTGCTGCAGCTGCCCAACGCGGGCGACGACCTGCAGGCCATCAAGAAGGGCGTCATGGAGCTGGCCGACCTGGTGGTCATCAACAAGGCCGACCTGGACGACGCCGCCGCCACGCGCGCGCAGGCCCAGATCACCTCCGCCCTGCGGCTGCTGCCCACCCATGCCCATGCCGCGCAGCGCGTGATGAAGGTCAGCGCGCTGAAGGCCGACGGCATCGCGCCGGTGTGGGACGCGCTGACCGCCATGCGGGCCGCGCGCGAGGCCAGCGGTGCCTGGGCGCACCGGCGCCGCGAGCAGTCGCTGGCCTGGATGTGGGAGCGCATCCAGTCCGGGTTGAAGCAGGCGTTCGTGGCCCACCCGGCCGTGCATGCTCAGTTGGAGGCGGCCACCGCCGCGGTGCGCGACGGCCGCACCCCGGCCTCGGCCGCGGCACGCCAGTTGCTGGCGGCCTTCGTCACCCGGAGCGCCCCATGATCACCGGCCTGCATCACATCAACCTGCGCGCCCCCGCCGAACTGCTGGCGACGCTGCGCGACTTCTACCGCGACGTGCTGGGCCTGACCGTCGGTCCGCGGCCCGACTTCGGCAGCGCCGGCTACTGGCTGTATGCCGGCGGCCACCCGGTGGTGCACCTGTCCACGCAGGCGCCGCACGAGGCACCGCGCGGCCCGGTGAATCCGGCCGCGCCCAGCACCTTCGACCACACCGCCTTTGCCGGCACGGACGCCCCGGCCATGGCCGCCCACCTGGCCGCCCAGGGCGTCACCTTCCGCGAATCCCGCTCGGCCGTGACCGGCCAGCACCAGTTCTTCCTGCAAGACCCCGCCGGCAACGGCGTGGAGATCAATTTCCCGTTCTGACGAAAGCGTCAACACCATGCACGACATCCTGCAAGCACTCGAAGCCAAGCGCGCGCTCGCGCGGCTCGGCGGCGGCGAGAAGCGCATCGCCGCCCAGCACGCCAAGGGCAAGCTGACCGCCCGCGAACGTCTGGAACTGCTGTTCGACGAGGGCAGCTTCGAGGAATGGGACATGTTCGTCGAGCACCGCTGCGTGGACTTCGGCATGCAGGACAACAAGATCCCCGGCGACGGCGTGGTCACCGGCTACGGCATGATCAACGGCCGCCTGGCCTTCGCCTTCAGCCAGGACTTCACGGTCTTCGGCGGCGCGCTGTCCGAGGCCCATGCCGAGAAGATCTGCAAGGTGATGGACCAGGCCATGAAGGTCGGCGCGCCGGTCATCGGCCTGAACGACTCCGGCGGCGCGCGCATCCAGGAAGGGGTCGCGTCACTGGGTGGCTATGCCGACGTCTTCCAGCGCAATGTGATGGCCTCGGGCGTCGTCCCGCAGATCAGCATGATCATGGGCCCCTGCGCCGGCGGCGCGGTGTACTCGCCGGCCATGACCGACTTCATCTTCATGGTGAAGGACAGCAGCTACATGTTCGTCACCGGCCCCGAGGTCGTGAAGACCGTGACGCACGAGGAAGTGACCGCCGAGGAGCTGGGCGGCGCCACCACCCACAACACCAAGAGCGGCGTGGCCGACCTGTCGTTCGAGAACGACGTGGAGGCGCTGCTGATGCTGCGCCGCTTCTTCAACTACCTGCCGCTGTCCAACCGCGAGAAGGCACCGGTGCGCCCCAGCGGCGATCCGGCCAGCCGCCTGGACCATTCGCTGGACACGCTGGTGCCGGACAACCCCAACAAGCCCTATGACATCAAGGAGCTGATCCTCAAGGTCGTGGACGATGGCGACTTCTTCGAGCTGCAGCCCGACTACGCCAAGAACATCGTCACCGGCTTCGCGCGCATGGAGGGGCAGACGGTGGGCATCGTCGCCAACCAGCCGCTGGTGCTGGCCGGCTGCCTGGACATCAAGAGCAGCATCAAGGCCGCGCGTTTCGTGCGCTTCTGCGATGCCTTCCACATCCCGGTCATCACCTTCGTCGACGTGCCCGGCTTCATGCCCGGCACGTCTCAGGAGTACGGCGGCATCATCAAGCACGGCGCCAAGCTGCTGTACGCCTATGCCGAAGCGACCGTGCCCAAGATCACCGTCATCACCCGCAAGGCCTATGGCGGCGCCTACGACGTGATGGCCTCCAAGCACCTGCGCGGCGACGTCAACTTCGCCTGGCCCAACGCCGAGATCGCGGTGATGGGCGCCAAGGGCGCGGTGGAGATCATCTTCCGCGAGGACAAGAAGGACCCCGCCAAGCTGGCCGAGCGCGAGGCCGAGTACAAGGCCCGCTTCGCCAACCCCTTCGTCGCCGGCGCGCGCGGCTTCATCGACGACGTGATCCAGCCGCACGAGACGAGGAAGCGCATCTGCCGGTCGCTGGCGATGCTGAAGGACAAGAAGCTCGAGAACCCGTGGCGCAAGCACGGCAACATCCCGCTGTAAGGCCATGGCCAAGGCCACCTGCGCCGCCGAAGCGAAGCGGCTCACCGACATCCCCAACATCGGCAAGGCCATGGCCGCCGACCTGGTGGGGCTGGGGCTGCCCACGCCGGCGCATGTGAAAGCCATGGACCCCCTGGCGACCTACGACCGCCTGCGTGACCCCATGGGCCGGCGCCATGACCCCTGCGTGCTGGACACCTTCATGGCCGCGCACGACTTCATGAACGGCGGGTTCGCCCAGCCGTGGTGGCACTTCACCGAGCAGCGCAAGCAGCTGCTGGGAAAAACGAAATAACGAGGTAGCGCATGTTCACCAAGATCCTCATTGCGAACCGTGGCGAGATTGCTTGCCGGGTGATTGCAACGGCCCGCAAGATGGGCATCCAGACGGTCGCCGTCTACTCCGAAGCCGACAAGGACGCCCGCCATGTGGCGTTGGCCGACGAGGCCGTGCTGCTGGGCCCGGCGCCCTCGCGCGAGAGCTATCTCGTCGCCGACAAGATCATCGCCGCCTGCAAGCAGACCGGCGCGCAGGCCCTGCATCCCGGCTACGGCTTCCTGTCCGAGAACGAGGACTTCGCCCGCCGCTGCGAGGAGGAGGGCATCGTCTTCATCGGCCCCAAGCACTACAGCATCGCGGCCATGGGCGACAAGATCGCGTCCAAGAAGCTGGCGGGCGAAGCGCGGGTGAGCACCATCCCCGGCCACAACGAGCCCATCCTGTCGCCCGAGGAGGCGGTGCAGATCGCGCAGCGCATCGGCTACCCGGTGATGATCAAGGCCAGCGCGGGCGGCGGCGGCAAGGGCCTGCGCGTGGCCTTCAACGACAAGGACTGCTTCGAGGGCTTCACCTCCTGCCGCAACGAGGCACGCAACAGCTTCGGCGACGACCGCGTCTTCATGGAGAAGTTTGTCGAGCAGCCGCGCCACATCGAGATCCAGGTGCTGGGCGACTCGCAGGGCAACGTGGTCTATCTGTGGGAGCGCGAATGCTCCATCCAGCGCCGCCACCAGAAGGTCATCGAAGAGGCGCCGTCGCCCTTCATCAGCGAGGCCACGCGCCGCGCGATGGGCGAGCAGGCGGTGGCGCTGGCCAAGGCGGTCAAGTACCAGAGCGCCGGCACGGTCGAGTTCGTCGTCGGCAAGGACCAGGACTTCTACTTCCTGGAGATGAACACCCGGCTGCAGGTCGAGCACCCGGTGACCGAATGCATCACCGGGCTGGACCTGGTGGAGCAGATGATCCGCGTCGCCGCCGGCGAGCCGCTGACCTTCTCGCAGGCCGACATCAAGCGCGACGGCTGGGCCATCGAATGCCGCATCAACGCGGAAGACCCGTTCCGCAACTTCCTGCCGTCCACCGGCCGCCTGGTGCGCTACCAGCCGCCCGAGGTCAGCATGGTGCAGGCCGAGCCGAGCCGCTTCGGCGTGCGGGTGGACACCGGCGTCTACGAGGGCGGCGAGATCCCGATGTTCTACGACTCGATGATCGCCAAGCTCATCGTGCACGGGAAGGACCGCGTTGATGCGATTGCCAAGATGCGCGAGGCACTCAACGGCTTCGTCATCCGCGGCGTGTCCAGCAACATCCCGTTCCAGGCGGCGCTGCTGGCGCACCCGGACTTCGCCACCGGCAACTTCAACACCGGCTTCATCGCCCAGCATTACGCCGGCGGCTTCAGGGCCGAGGACGTGCCGCACGACGACCCGCTGTTCCTGGTCGCGCTGGCCGGCTTCATCCGCCGCAAGGCACGCGAGCGCGAGGCCGGCATCAGCGGCCAGATGGCCGGCCACGAGGTGCAGATCGAGCATGACTACGTCGCCGTCGTGAACCTCGGGCAGGGCCGCAGCGAGCAGCATGCGATGCACATCAGCGAGTTCGCCGGCGCCTTGGGCGAGGCGCGCGTGCAGGTGGGCGGCAGGGATTACCGCATCGTCTCCAACTCGCGGCTGAACGACGTGCGCATCACCGGCACCGTCAACGGCCTGGCCTTCACCGCCCAGGCGGAGCGCGGCACGGCCCGAAACCCGCTGGCCTACCGCATCCAGCATGGCGGCCTGTCCGTCGAGCTGACGGTGCTGAGCCCGCGCGCGGCCGAACTGCAGGCGCTGATGCCCTACAAGGCGCCGCCCGACACCTCCAAGCTGCTGCTGTCGCCCATGCCGGGCCTGCTGGTGCATGTGGCGGCCCAGGTCGGGCAGACCGTGCAGGCCGGCGAGCGCCTGGCCGTCATCGAGGCGATGAAGATGGAGAACATCCTGACCGCCGTGCAGGACGTGACGGTGGCCGAGGTGCTGGCCAAGCCGGGTGAGAGCCTGTCGGTGGACCAGCCCATCCTGAGGTTCGCATGATGAGCAGCCGTCCCTTCAAGGTCCTGGGTCTGCAGCAGATCGCCATCGGCGGCCTGGACAAGGCCAGGCTGCGCCACCTGTGGGTGGATTTGCTCGGCGTGCCGGTCACCGGCAACTTCAAGAGCGAGCGCGAGAACGTCGACGAGGACATCTGCACGCTGGGGCAGGGCGCCCATGCGGTGGAGGTGGACCTGATGCAGCCGCTGGACCCCGACAAGAAGCCGGCCGTGCACGCCACGCCGCTCAACCACATCGGCCTGTGGGTGGACGACCTGCCGGTGGCCGTGCAGTGGCTGGAGGCCCAGGGTCTGCGCTTTGCGCCGGGCGGCATCCGCCGCGGCGCGGCCGGCCATGACATCTGCTTCGTCCACCCCAAGGGCAACGACCAGTTCCCGTTCGGCGGCGAGGGCGTGCTGATCGAGCTGGTGCAGGCGCCTCCCGAGGTCGTCACGCAGTTGTCCGCCTGACGCGGCGCACGGCCGGGCGGGGCGATCCGGGCGAGGCCGTGGCCCGAGAATGCCGGCCTTTGCTGCCACGCCGCCCGATGCGCCCACTCTTCCTCCTGCTGGCCCTGTTGCCGACGCTGGCCCTGGCCTGGGGCAACCACAGCCCCCTGTGCTACCGCGCCTTCGAGCACATGCCCGAGGTTGCCGGCGCCGCGGCCGTGCGGGCCGAGCCGCTGGTCGATTTCCTGCGCGAGCAGGAGTCCGCCATCGCCACCACGCTGGACGCGCAGGAGGCCTGGGCCCGCGCGCACTTGAAAGGCCATGCCGCGCGGCCGGCGGCACTGCGCTTCGTCGCCGATGCCGGGCGCAGCGATGCGGACCGGCGCGCCGCCTTCCTGCGCGCGCTGCGCCTGTCGCCGCAGGCCCGGCTGGCGCTGTACCTGCAGGCCGACCCGCGCGAGGCGGCGCCGGCGCGTGCGCCGCTGGACGCCGCCGACGTCACCGCCGTCACGCCGAGCAAGGGGGCCACGCAGCGCTTTGCCGCGCTGCAGGCGGGCGAGGCCGTCGCGCCGCTGGCCGTGCTGGCCTCGGCCTGCGACGAGCCGGTCTATGGCCACGACCTCAACCTGTTCGACGACAACCCGGGCAGCCCGGCCGACCCGTCCTACGGCTTCGGGCGGCAGCCTTTCGGCAACCCGGCCGTCGCCATCGGCTCGCAGGCGCCGTTCCACATGGGCTTCTTCCACCAGGGTGCCATCTTCGAGACGCTGGCCCCCAGCTTTGCCCGCACCTTCACCGAGCTGCGCGTGCAGCAGTACGGCGGCCTCGCGATGCTGGCCTGGCGCACCGGCCATGCCTACTGGGGCTGGCGCTTCGCCGGGCTGGCGCTGCACCATGTGCAGGACCTGACCCAGCCCTATCACGCCAGCGCCGCGCCGGGCGCGAGCCTGCCCCACATGATGTGGGTCAACCTGAAGGCCCAGCTGGGGGTGCCGGCCGACCGGCAGGGTCTGGTGGTGCTGCAGAGCAACCGGCATTTCGTGCTGGAGCAGTTCCAGACGCGCTGGATCATGGAGGCCGCGCGCCAGCGCCAGGACGGCGCGCTGGAGCAGGCGCTGCGCGACACGGCCCGCGACGCGGCGTACCCACCCTGGAGCCCGGCCTATGTGCGAGAGGTGGTCGCCGCCGAGGCCTTCAAGGCCGGCCCGGCGACCGATGCCGCTGTCGTCGTCGGCGCGCCGGCGAAATTTGTCACTGACCCCGATTTGGATTTCGGCGCCAACGAGGCCCGCTTCGGCCCCGAGCTGGCCCGTGACCTGCAGGGCCAGCGCGATGCCTTGCAGCGGCAGCTCGCCGAGCTGCTGGGCCACCTCGGTGCCCACAGCCGCAATGCGCTGCGTGGGCTGCTGAAGGAAGTGGGGCAGGCGTCACGCTGAAGTTCGTCGTTTGCGAAATCATCATCGTTTTTTGGCGCAGAATTGCCTTCCCCGCGAAGGCTATGCTGGAGTCAGACGAACATGCGCCACGACCTCACCACCCTCAACCTTGTGCTGGCCATCGAGCAGACCCGCTCGATCACGCGCGGTGCCGCCCAGGAACACCTGGCCCTGGCTGCCGCGAGCAAGCGCCTGTCGGACCTGGAAAGCCGCCTCGGCGTGCAGCTCTTCGAGCGGCGCGCGCGGGGCGTCGAGCCGACCGAAGCCGGCCGCGCGCTGGTGCGCCACATCCGCTCGCTGCACGCGTCGCTCTATGCGCTCGAAACCGAGGTCATGGAGTTCTCGCGCGGCATCAAGGGCCATCTGCGCATCGCCTCCAACACCAGCGCCATCGCTGAATGCCTGCCGCCCTACCTGGTGGAGTTCTCCCAGGCCCATGCGCAGATCCGCATCAGCCTGGAAGACCTGACCAGCGCGGAGGTGCAGGCCGCCGTGGCGGAGGGCCGGGCGGACGTGGGCATCTTCACGGCGCCGGTGCTGGACAACCGCGTGCAGACCTGGGTCTTCGCCCGCGGGCGGCTGGCGGCCCTGGTGCCGCTCAAGCACCCGCTGGCCAACCGCGAGTCGGTGACGTTCGGCGAGCTGCTGGCCTATGACCTCATCGGCCTGCATGCCGGTGCCAGCGCGCAGGAGCTGATGCGCGAGCAGGCCGCAGCGCTGGGCCAGACGCTGAACGCGCGGCTGCAGGTGCGCGGCTTCGACGGCATCGCGCAGCTGGTCGAATCCGGCCTCGGCGTGGCCGTCCTTCCCGAACAACCGGCCGAGCGCTTCACCCGCGTCTTCGGCGTGCGCTGCCTGCGGCTTGAAGAGCCCTGGGCCGAGCGCGACTATTACCTGGGTGTGCTGCGCCAACAGCGCCTGCCGACCGTGGTGCAGCGCTTCGTCGACACCCTCATTCCCCGCGAAAAGCAATGACCTCTCGTACGCTTTACGACAAGCTCTGGGACGAGCATGTCGTGCACACCGAGCCCGATGGCACGGCGCTGCTCTACATCGACCGTCACCTCGTGCATGAAGTGACCAGCCCTCAGGCCTTCGAAGGCCTGGACCTGGCCGGTCGCAAGGTCTGGCGCCTGTCCGCCAATCTGGCCGTCAGCGACCACAACGTGCCGACGACCGACCGCTCGCAGGGCATCGCCGACCCCGTGTCGCGCCTGCAGGTCGACACGCTGGACGCCAACTGCGACCGCTTCGGCATCACGCAGTTCAAGATGAGCGACAAGCGCCAGGGCATCGTGCACGTCATCGGCCCGGAGCAGGGCGCCACGCTGCCCGGCATGACCGTCGTCTGCGGTGACAGCCACACCTCCACGCACGGCGCCTTCGGCGCGCTGGCGCACGGCATCGGCACCAGCGAGGTCGAGCATGTGCTGGCCACGCAGACGCTGTCGGCCAAGAAGGCCAGGAACCTGCTCGTCAAGGTCGAGGGCCAGCTGTCCAGGGGCTGCGGCGCCAAGGACATCGTGCTGGCCATCATCGGCAGGATCGGCACCGCGGGCGGCACCGGCTACACCATCGAGTTCGCCGGCTCGGCCATCCGCGCGCTCAGCATGGAAGGCCGCATGACGGTCTGCAACATGGCCATCGAAGCCGGCGCCCGCGCCGGTCTGATCGGCGTGGACGACACCACCATCGCCTACGTCAAGGGTCGCCCGTTCTCGCCGCAGGGCGTGGAATGGGACCAGGCCGTTGCCTACTGGCGCACACTGCACTCCGACCCGGGCGCGCATTTCGACAAGGTCGTCGAGCTGGACGCCGCGCAGATCCGCCCGCAGGTCAGCTGGGGCACCTCGCCCGAGATGGTGCTGGCCGTGGACGACCGCGTGCCCGATCCCGACAAGGAAAAGGACGCCGTCAAGCGTGGCGCCATCGAGCGCGCGCTGACCTACATGGCGCTGGAACCCAACAAGGCCATCCGCGACATCCATGTCGACAAGGTCTTCATCGGCTCCTGCACCAACAGCCGCATCGAGGACATGCGCGAGGCCGCGGCCGTCGTGCGCCGCGTCGGTGGTCGTGTCGCCAAGAACATCAAGCTGGCCCTCGTGGTGCCGGGCTCCGGCCTCGTCAAGGCGCAGGCCGAGGCCGAAGGCCTGGACCAGGTCTTCAAGGCCGCCGGCTTCGAGTGGCGCGAGCCGGGCTGCTCCATGTGCCTGGCGATGAACGCCGACCGGCTGGAGCCGGGCGAGCGCTGCGCCTCCACCAGCAACCGCAACTTCGAGGGCCGGCAGGGCGCCGGTGGCCGCACCCACCTGGTCAGCCCCGCGATGGCTGCCGCGGCGGCGATGGCCGGCCATTTTGTTGACGTGAGGACGATCGCCTGATGGACAAGTTCACCCTCCACAAGGGGCTGGTCGCGCCCATGGACCGCGAGAACGTCGACACCGACGCCATCATCCCCAAGCAGTTCCTGAAATCGATCAAGCGCTCGGGCTTCGGCCCCAACCTGTTCGACGAATGGCGCTACCTGGACCCGGGCGAGCCCGGCCAGGACCCGACCAGCCGCAAGCCCAACCCCGACTTCGTGCTGAACCAGCCGCGCTACCAGGGCGCCAGCGTGCTGATCGCGCGCCAGAACTTCGGCTGCGGCTCCAGCCGCGAGCATGCGCCCTGGGCGCTGCAGCAGTACGGCTTCCGCGCCATCCTGGCGCCCAGCTTCGCCGACATCTTCTTCAACAACTGCTTCAAGAACGGCCTGCTGCCTATTCAGCTGCCGGAGAGCGCCATCGCGCGCCTGTTCGACGAGGTGCACGCCTTCCCCGGCTACCAGCTGACCATCGACCTGCCGCGCCAGGTGGTGGTGAAGCCTGACGGCGCCGAGCTGCCGTTCGACATCGAGCCCTTCCGCAAGGAATGCCTGATCGGCGGCCTCGACGAGATCGGCCTGACGCTGCAGCACACCGACAAGATCCGCGCCTATGAAGCCGCGCGCATTGCCAGCAAGCCCTGGCTCAACAACCGAGTGATTTAGACCACCCCCTACGCGCTGCGCGCGCCCCTCAAGGGGGCACTGCCAGTGGCCCGGCAAAGCCGGTTCCACGGCAGTCGCTGGGCAAGACGGGTGTTGGAGAGATTGAGATGATCAAGAAGATTGCTGTATTGCCAGGTGACGGTATCGGCCCGGAAATCATGGCCGAGGCCGTCAAGGTGCTGAAGGCGCTGGAACTGCCGCTGCAGCTCGACTGGGCCGACGTGGGCGGCAAGGCGTTTGAAACCAGCGGCCACCCGCTGCCGCCCGCCACGCTGAAGCTGGCGCAGGACGCCGACGCCGTGCTGTTCGGCGCCGTGGGCGACTGGAAGTACGACAAGCTGGAGCGCGCGCTGCGCCCCGAGCAGGCCATCCTGGGCCTGCGCAAGGCGCTGGGCCTGTTTGCCAACTTCCGTCCCGCCATCTGCTATGAGCAGCTCACGCATGCCTCGTCGCTGAAGCCCGAGCTGGTGGCTGGCTTGGACATCCTCTTGATCCGTGAACTCACGGGCGACATCTACTTCGGCCAGCCGCGTGGCCGCCGCACGGCCGTGGACGGCCACTTCCCCGGTGCCGACGAAGCCTTCGACACGATGCGCTACTCGCGTCCAGAGATCGAGCGCATCGCCCATGTCGCCTTCCAGGCCGCGCGCAAGCGCGGCAAGCGCCTGACCAGCGTCGACAAGGCCAACGTGCTGGAGACCTCGCAGTTCTGGAAGGACATCGTCATCGAGGTCCACGCCCAGTATCCCGACGTCGAGCTGGACCACATGTACGTGGACAACGCCGCCATGCAACTCGTCAAGGCGCCCAAGAAGTTCGACGTGGTCGTGACCGGCAACATGTTCGGCGACATCCTGTCTGACGAAGCCGCGATGCTGACCGGCTCCATTGGCATGCTGCCGTCCGCCTCGCTGGACGCCAACAACAAGGGCCTCTACGAGCCCAGCCATGGCAGCGCGCCGGACATCGCGGGCAAAGGCATCGCCAACCCGCTGGCTACAATCCTGTCCGCTGCCATGATGCTCAAGTTCTCCCTCAACCTGCCCGAAGCCGCTGCTCGTATCGAAGCGGCGGTGGAATCGGTGCTGGCCCAGGGCTTGCGCACCGCCGACATCTGGAGTGAAGGCACCTCGAAGGTCACGACCGCCGAGATGGGCGACGCCGTCGTCAAGGCCATCACGACCACCAAAACCATTAAGAGCTGAAGCTCCGTCTCGTCTCGCCCCTCCAAACCCGGCGAACGAGCCGGGGCCCAAAGTGGATGGGGTTTGGTGAAGCAAAGGAATGATGATGACGACCTTGGTAGGCCTCGTAGGCTGGCGCGGCATGGTGGGCTCGGTGCTCATGGAGCGCATGACCGCCGAGCGCGATTTCGATCTGATCGAGCCGCTGTTCTTCTCGACCTCCAACGCCGGTGGCACCGCCCCGGCGCAGGCCAAGAACGAGAAGTCGCTGCAGAACGCCTTCGACATCGCCCAGCTCAAGCGCTGCGACATCATCATCACCGCCCAGGGCGGCGACTACACGACCGAGGTCTACCCCAAGCTGCGCGCCGCGGGCTGGACCGGCCACTGGATCGACGCCGCCTCCACGCTGCGCATGGCGGATGACGCCGTCATCATCCTGGACCCCGTCAACCGCCCCGTCATTGACCAGGCGCTGAGCCAGGGCGGCAGGAACTGGATCGGCGGCAACTGCACCGTCAGCTGCATGCTGATGGGCGTGGGCGCGCTGTACAAGGCCGGCCTGGTGGAGTGGATGTCCACGCAGACCTACCAGGCCGCATCGGGCGGTGGCGCCCAGCACATGCGCGAGCTGCTGACGCAGTACGGCACGCTGAATGCCGCGGTCAAGCCGCTGCTGGACGACCCCAAGAGCGCCATCCTCGAGATCGACCGCCAGGTCATCGCCAAGCAGCGCTCGCTGTCGGCCGAAGAGACGGCCAACTTCGGCGTGCCACTGGGCGGCTCCCTGATCCCCTGGATCGACAAGGACCTGGGCAACGGTCAGTCCAAGGAAGAGTGGAAGGGCATGGCCGAGACCAACAAGATCCTCGGCTCGGGTGCGATCCCGGTGGACGGCTTCTGCGTGCGCGTGGGCGCCATGCGCTGCCACAGCCAGGCACTGACCTTCAAGCTCAAGAAGGACGTGCCGCTGGCCGACATCGAGGCCATGATCGCCGCCGACAACGAATGGGTGAAGGTCGTGCCGAATACACGCGAAGCCACCATCCGTGACCTCACGCCGGTGGCCGTCACGGGCACCATGACCATTCCCGTCGGCCGCCTGCGCAAGCTGGCCATGGGGCCGGAGTACCTGGGCGCCTTCACCATCGGTGACCAGCTGCTCTGGGGCGCTGCGGAGCCGCTGCGCCGCATGCTGCGCATCCTGCTGGAGCGTTGACGCTTACGGTCTTTTACCGTTGCACCTAGGGTTCACCCGCGGCGCGATATGGAAACCAAGCGACACATCACGTATCGCGTGAGCATTTCAGCGTATATGCTTGATGCCGTTGTGTTTTTGATCCGAGACTCGACGCAGGCCATACCGTGCAGACCATGTCGACGCAGTGCGTGCTGAAGATCGAGACAGGCGGGGCCTATTGCCCCGCCTTGTTGCTTTGGGGAATGCCTTGAAAGACCACATCCGCGACGCATTCGAGGGAGTTCGCCCGGCGGGCTTCGCTCGCCACCACCTGGCGCTGGCCGCTTTGCTGGTGGCCAGCAGCGGCGCGCATGCGCTGGGCCTGGGCAAGCTGAATGTGCAATCGGCGCTGGGCGAAACCATGCGCGCCGAGATCGACGTCACCAGCCTGTCGGCCGAGGAGGCCGCCACGCTCAAGGTGCGGGTCGCGCCGCCCGAGTCATATCGGGCCACCGGGGTGGACTACAACCCGGTGCTGACGTCTGCCCAGGTGCAGGTGACGCGCCGCGACGGCCGCACGGTGCTGCGCGTCAGCAGCGACCGTGCGGTGCAGGAGCCCTTCGTTGACGTCATTCTGGAGCTGACCTGGTCCAGCGGCCGCCTGGTGCGCGAATACACGCTGCTGTTCGACCCGCCCAGCCTGCCCAAGCCGGCGCCCGTCGTGACGGCGCCGCCCGCCATTGCCGCGGCACCCGCCGCACCGGCCTCCACCGAGGCGGTGCCGCTGCCGGCGCCCGCCGTCCCGACGGCCCTGCCGCGCAACGGCACCGCTGCCGCGCCGGTCGCCGCCGCCCGCCCGCCCGTGGCTGCGCCTGCGCCGGTGCGCCCGCCCGTCACAGCGGCGTCCGAATACCGCGTCCGCGCCGGCGACTCGCTGTCCAAGGTGGCGGCACGCACCCAGGTCAGCGGCATCTCGCTGGACCAGATGCTCGTGGGCCTGTTCCGCAACAACCCCGACGCCTTCATCGACGGCAACATGAACCTGCTGAAGGCTGGTTCGGTGCTGCAGGTGCCCGCCAGCGATGCGCTGGCGGCCGTGCCGCAGGGCGAGGCGCGCCGCGTCATCCTGGCGCAGAGTGCCGACTTCTCCGCCTACCGGCAACGGCTGGCCGCTGCGGCCCCCACGCTGCAGAGCGACGGCAGCGAGCGCCAGTCCAAGGGCCAGGTGCAGGCTGCGGTCGAGGACCGCCGTCCCGCCGCCGCGCCGACGCCCGACAAGCTCACGCTGAGCAAGGCCGGTGGCGCCGCCGCCAGCGCGGCCGAGTCCAAGCTCTCCAAGGAAACCGAGAAGAGGGACGCCGCCGCCCGCGTGGCCGAGCTGACCCGCAACGTCGAGGAGCTGAAGAAGCTGTCCAGCGCCGCCAAGCCGGCCCCGGGTGCGGCCTCCGCCGCCCCGGCGACCGTGCTGCCGACGCTGCCCGCGCCGGTGGTGGCCTCGGTCGAGGCCGCGTCCGCCGCGGCGTCGGCACCGGTCACCGCCAGCGCGCCCGCCGCCAAGCCGCCGGTGCGCGCCAGCGCACCGCTGGCCCCGCCGCCGGTGGCCGAGCCGCCCAGCTTCATCGAACAACTGCTGGACAGCCCCATCGTGCTGCCGCTGGCCGGCGTGCTGGTGGCCGTGCTGGGCGGCCTGGGCCTGTACCGCCTGCGTTCGCGCCGGCCGGTCAACGCCTCCGAGACCGGCTTCCACGAAAGCCGCCTGCAGCCGGACTCCTTCTTCGGCGGCACCGGCGGCCAGCGCGTGGACACCCGCGACGGGCAGAACAGCGGCCAGTCGTCCATGAGCTATTCGCTCAGCCAGCTGGATGCCATCGGCGATGTGGACCCGGTCGCCGAGGCCGATGTCTACCTGGCCTATGGCCGCGACCTGCAGGCCGAGGAAATCCTGAAGGAGGCCCTGCGCGCCAACCCGACGCGCCTGGCCATCCGGCTGAAGCTGCTGGAGGTCTACGCCAAGCGCCGCGACACCAAGGGCTTCGAGCAACTGGCCGTGCAGCTGTACGCCGAGACGCGCGGCTCCGGCGAAGACTGGTCCAAGGCCCAGGAACTGGGCCGCGGCATCGACCCGGACAACCCGCTCTACCAGCCCGGCGGCGAACCGGCCCATGTGGAAGACGGCCCCGAGCTGCGCCCCGAGCCGATGAACGCCAGCACGCTGCCGCAGACGGCGCTGCCCAGCGGTGCCAACGCCGCCGCGCCTCATCTCGGCACCGATGCGATGTCGCGCAGCGGCCCGGACACCGGCCCGGTCAGCGGCTTCGACCTCGCGCTGGACCTGGACCTGGACGCGCCCGAGCCGGTGTCGCCCACCGCGATGGCCGCGACGCAAGCCCTGCCGGCCTCGGTGGAGCAGGTGCCGCTGACGATGGACTTCGACATCTCGGCCCGCGGCGCGCGCACCGCGCCGCCCGCGCCAGACCTGAGCTTCGACCTCAGCGGCATGGGCGGGCTGACGCCCACCCCGGCGCCGGCTGCCCCGTCCAACGACCTGGACTTCGACCTTGGCGCCTCCACGCTGCCCGGCGAAACCGATCCCGACCGGCTGTCCGAAGCGCTCAACGCGCTGGGCGACGACGAGGGTGATCCGCTGGTGCGCCAGCTGGAGCTGGCCGACGAGTTCCGCCAGATCGGTGACACCGAAGGCGCGCGCGAGGTGCTGCAGGAACTGCTGCAGCGTGCCAGCGGCTCGCTGCGCGACCGCGCCCAGGCGATGCTGAACCAACTGCGGTAAGGCGAACCGCGATACTTTGGCGCCCGGCGAGTCCGGGCGTTTTCATTTCGGGGACCGATGAGAGTTGCACTTGGCGTGAGCTACCGCGGCGGCGGCTACAACGGCTGGCAGAGCCAGCCCGATGGCCGGACGGTGCAGGATGCGCTGGAGACGGGCTTGTCCGCGTTCGCGGCCCGGCCCATCCGCACCCTCTGCGCCGGCCGCACCGACGCCGGCGTGCACGGCATCAACCAGGTCATCCATTTCGACACCGAGGTGCAACGCGAGGCGTTCTCCTGGGTGCGCGGCAGCAACCGCTACCTGCCGCCCGACATCGCGATCCAGTGGTGCCGCTTCCCCGGTGACGGCTTTCATGCCCGCAACTCCGCGCGCGGGCGCCGCTATGCCTACCTGCTGCTGGAGTCCGCCGTGCGACCGGCCATCGAGTCGGGCCAGTGCGGCTGGATCTTCCGGCCACTGGAGCAGGCCGCGCTGGAGGCCGCGGCCGAGCGCCTCATCGGCGAGCATGACTTCTCGTCGTTCCGCTCCTCCGAATGCCAGGCCGCCTCGCCGGTGAAGACGCTGCGCGAGATCACCGTGCAGCGCCGCGGCGCCTACTGGCGCTTCGAGTTCGAAGCCAGCGCCTTCCTGCACCACATGGTGCGCAACCTGATGGGCTGCCTGCTGGCCGTGGGCAGCGGCTCGCGCTCGCCGGACTGGGTCAGCGAGGTGCTGGCGGCGCGTGACCGCAAGGTCGCGGCGCCCACCTTCGCCCCGGACGGCCTGTACTTCCTCGGCCCGACCTACGATGCCGAATTCGACATCCCGCGCGAGGTCGCGGCTCTGGACTGGCTCCCATGACCCGAATCAAGATCTGTGGCCTGACCCGCGAGGCCGACGTCGACGCGACGGTGGCGGCGGGTGCCGATGCCATCGGCTTCGTCTTCTACGCGAAGAGCCCGCGCGCGGTGACGCCGGAGCGGGCGAGGGTGCTGGCGCGTCGGCTGCCCCCGTTCGTCACGCCGGTAGGCCTGTTCGTGAACGCCACCGACGCCGAGCTGGCGGCGGCGTTCGACGCGCTGCCGCACATGCTGGTGCAGTTCCATGGCGACGAGACGCCGGCGGACTGTGACCGGGTGCGGCGTCCGTACTTGCGTGCAGCCCGCATGGCGCCGGGCGTCGACTTGCTAAACTTCGCGGCTCAGTTTCCCAACGCCCAGGCCCTGCTGCTCGACGCCCATGTCGACGGTTACGGCGGTGGCGGCAAGGTCTTCGATTGGTCACTCATTCCTCCAAGCGTCAGCTCTCGCCTCGTTTTGTCTGGTGGGTTGAATGCTGCCAACGTGGGCGATGGCATCGCCCAGGTGCGGCCCTGGGCCGTTGATGTGAGTTCCGGCGTCGAGGTGTCCAAGGGCATCAAGAGCGCCGACCTGATCCACGAGTTCTGCCGCGCGGTCCGTCTTGCCGATGGACGCGCCGACGCAGCAACCGCCTGACGAAAGACCCGACCATGTTTGAGTACCAGCAGCCCGACGCCAGCGGGCATTTCCGCTCGCCCGACTTTCCCGACAGCCCGGCCTTCGGGGGCAGCTTCGTGTCCGAGACGCTCGTCCATGCGCTGGACGAGCTGAAGGCCGCCTACGCCCACTACCGCAACGACCCGGACTTCATCGCCGAGTACAAGAAGGAGCTGGCGCATTTCGTCGGCCGGCCCAGCCCCATCTACCACGCCGAGCGCATGAGCCGCGAGCTGGGCGGCGCGCAGATCTACCTCAAGCGCGAGGACCTGAACCACACCGGCGCGCACAAGATCAACAATGTCATCGGCCAGGCGCTCTTGGCCAAGCGCATGGGCAAGCCGCGCGTCATCGCCGAGACCGGCGCCGGCCAGCATGGCGTGGCCACGGCCACCATCTGCGCCCGCTACGGCCTGGAATGCGTGGTCTACATGGGCAGCGAGGACGTCAAGCGCCAGTCGCCCAACGTCTACCGCATGAAGTTGCTGGGCGCCACCGTGGTGCCGGTGGACAGCGGCAGCAGGACGCTGAAGGACGCCCTCAACGAGGCCATGCGCGACTGGGTGACGAATGTGGAGAACACCTTCTACATCATCGGCACGGTGGCCGGCCCGCATCCCTACCCGATGATGGTGCGCGACTTCCAGCGCGTCATCGGCGACGAATGCCTGGTGCAGATGCCCGACATGGTGGGCCGCCAGCCGGACGCCGTGCTGGCCTGCGTGGGCGGCGGCAGCAATGCCATCGGCATCTTCTACCCCTACATCCCGCATGAAGGCACGCGCCTGATCGGCGTGGAGGCCGCCGGGGAGGGCATTGCCAGCGGCAGGCACGCCGCCACTCTGTCGGCCGGCAGCCCGGGCGTGCTGCATGGCAACCGCACCTATCTGCTGCAGGATGCCGATGGCCAGATCATCGAGACCCACTCCATCTCGGCCGGCCTGGACTACCCCGGCGTGGGCCCCGAGCATGCCCACCTGAAGGACATCGGCCGGGCCGAGTACGTGGGCGTGACCGATGCCGAGGCGCTGGCCGCCTTCCACCACCTGTGCCGCACCGAGGGCATCATTCCGGCGCTGGAGTCCAGCCATGCGGTGGCCCATGCGATGAAGATCGCGCCCACCATGGCCAAGGACCAGATCCTGCTGGTCAACCTCTCCGGTCGGGGCGACAAGGACATCGGCACCGTGGCCGACCTGTCGCACGCCGACTTCTACTGCCGGCCGTCCTGCCGCGGCCAGTCCGTCAAGGGCGGCGAGGCCGTCGTCGCCGCTCCGGGAGCCTCGGCATGAGCCGCATCGCCACCACCTTCGCCGCGCTCAAGGCCCAGGGCCGCAAGGCGCTGATCCCCTTCGTCACCGCCGGTGACCCGCACCCCGCTGCCACGGTGACCCTGCTGCTGGCCATGGCCGATGCGGGCGCGGACGTGATCGAGTTGGGCGTGCCGTTCTCCGACCCCATGGCCGACGGCCCCGTCATCCAGCGCGCCGGCGAGCGGGCGCTCAAGCACGGCATCGGGCTGCGCCAGGTGCTGGCCTATGTGCGCGAGTTCCGCGCCAGCAACACGACCACACCGCTGGTGCTGATGGGCTACGCCAACCCCATCGAGCGCTACGGCCAGCAGGCCTTCGTGACCGACGCCAAGGCCGCCGGCGTGGACGGCGTGCTGGTGGTGGACTACCCGCCCGAGGAGTGCGAGGGCTTCGCCACCGCGCTGCGCGCCGTCGACATGGACGCCATCTTCCTGCTGGCGCCCACGTCCACCGAGGCGCGCATGGCCCAGGTCGGCCGGCTGGCCAGCGGCTATGTCTACTACGTGTCGCTGAAGGGCGTGACCGGCGCGGGCCACCTGAACACGGCCGCCGTGGCGGATGCCGTGCCCCGCATCCGCCGGCATGTCAGCGTGCCGGTGGGCGTGGGCTTCGGCATCCGCGACGCCGCCACGGCCAAGGCGGTGGCGGCGGTGTCTGACGCCGTGGTCATCGGCTCCAAGCTGGTCGAGCTGCTGGAGCGCGAGCCGGTCGATAATGTCGCTTCGACCGGCGCGGCTTTCATCCGCGAGATCCGCGCCGCGCTCGACACCCTCTGACGCCCACAAGGAAACACGCATGAGCTGGCTCGACAAACTGCTGCCCCCCAAGATCCAGCAGGGCGACCCCGCCGACCGCCGCACGGTGCCCGAAGGCCTGTGGATCAAGTGCCCGAGCTGCGAGACGGTGCTCTACAAGACCGACCTGGAGCAGAACATCAATGTCTGCCCCAAGTGCTCACACCACCACCGCATCGGCGCCCGCGCCCGGCTGGACGCCTTCCTGGATGGTGAAGGCCGCTACGAGATCGGCCAGGAGGTGCTGCCGGTCGATGCGCTGAAGTTCAAGGACAGCAAGAAGTACCCCGACCGCCTGAAGGAAGCGCTGGAGAACACCGGCGAGACCGACGCGCTGGTGGTCATCGGCGGCGCCGTCATGAGCGTGCCGGTGGTCGTGGCCTGCTTCGAGTTCGACTTCATGGGCGGCTCCATGGGTTCGGTGGTCGGCGAGCGCTTCGTGCGCGGCGTCGAGACCGCCATCGAGCAGAAGACGCCGTTCATCTGCTTCACCGCCACCGGCGGCGCGCGCATGCAGGAAGGCCTGCTGAGCCTGATGCAGATGGCCAAGACCAACGCGTCGCTGACGCGGCTGGCCAAGGCCCGGCTGCCCTACATCAGCGTGCTGACCGACCCGACCATGGGCGGCGTGTCCGCCAGCTTCGCCTTCGTGGGCGACATCGTCATCGCCGAGCCCAAGGCGCTGATCGGCTTTGCCGGCCCGCGCGTCATCGAGAACACGGTGCGCGAGAAGCTGCCGGCCGGCTTCCAGCGCGCCGAGTTCCTGATGGAGAAGGGCGCCGTCGACATGATCGTGGACCGCCGCCAGCTGCGCGAGACCATCGCCCGCCAACTTGCCATGCTGCAGCGCCAGAGCGCCGACGCGGTGGCCTGAACCTCGTCGCGACAGTTCCAAGCCAGGCCCGTGCCTGGCTTTTGTTTTTCTCAGCCATGACGCTTGACCATGAAGCTCGATGACTGGCTCGCCCACTGCGAGCGCCTGCACCCCAAGACCATCGACATGACGCTGGACCGCGTCAGGGCGGTGAAGCAAAGGCTGGGCATCGCCTTCGACTGCCCGACCATCGTCGTCGCCGGCACCAACGGCAAGGGCTCCACCTGCGCGATGCTGGAGTCCATCGCGCTGCAGGCCGGCTACCGCGTGGGCCTCTACATCAAGCCCCACCTGGTGCATTTCCAGGAACGCTGCCGCGTGGGCGGCGCGCCGGTCGAGGCCGACTCGCTGGTGCCGCACTTCGAGGCGGTCGAGGCGGCGCGCGGCGACATCACGCTGACCTACTTCGAGTTCACGACGCTGGCCATCATGCGGCGGCTGCAGCATGAGCCGCTGGACCTGGTGCTGCTCGAGGTGGGCCTGGGCGGCCGGCTGGACGCGGTCAACGTCATCGATGCGGACTGCGCCGTCATCACCAGCATCGACCTGGACCACACCGAGTACCTCGGCCCGGACCGCGAAAGCGTGGGCCGCGAGAAGGCCGGCATCATGCGCACCGGCCGGCCGGTCGTGGTCAGCGACCCGATGCCGCCGGCCTCGCTGGCGGAGCGGGCGACCGAGATCGGCGCCGACCTGCGCCAGCTCGGCCGCGACTTCACCTTCAGCGGCGACCGCACGCAATGGCAATGGGCCGGTCGCGACAAGCGCTTCTCGGGCCTGGCCTACCCGGCGCTGCGCGGCGTCAACCAGTTGCTCAACGCCGCCGGTGTGCTGGCCGCTTTCGAGGCGCTGGCCGACCGCCTGCCCATCAGCGCCCAGGCCGTGCGCACCGGGCTGGCGCTGGTCGAGCTGCCCGGGCGCTTCCAGGTGCTGGCCGGTCAGCCCGCGGTCGTGCTGGACGTGGCCCACAACCCGCATGCCGTCGCCGCGCTGGCGCAGAACCTCGACCAGATGGGCTTCTTCCCGCGCACCCACGCCGTGTTCGGCGCGATGGCGGACAAGGACCTGGCCGGCATCCTCGCGCGCATCGCGCCGCTGGTGGATGTCTGGCATTTCACCGACCTGCCCATCCCGCGCGCCGCGACCGCCGCGCAGCTGCAGGCGGCCTTCCTGGCCGCCGGGCTGAAGACGCCGCCGGATGTCGCGACCCACACCCATGCCGGCCCGCTGGAAGCCCTGCAGGCCGCGGCGGCCGGGGCGACCACGGCCGATAGAATCCTGGTCTTCGGTTCCTTCTACACCGTGGGCGGGGTGCTCCAGCAGGGCCTGCCCCGCGTGACGGCCGGCGCGGCCGCTGCGCCGTCGCCCCGGACCCCCACCCTTCACTGACGCCAGACGCCGCCGATGGGCCTGTTTTCCTTTCTCAAGCGCGACGACGCCGCCCCGGCGGCGCCCAAGAAGCCGGCCCGTGCCGGCGCCAAGGCGTCTGCGGCGGACGACGTGCAGGTGCTGCGCATCCGTGCCCGCCGCCGGCTGATCGGTGCCGCGGTGCTGGTGGCGGCCGGCGTGGTCGGTTTCCCGCTGATCTTCGAGACCCAGCCGCGGCCCATCCCCGTCGACCTGCCCATCGAGATCCCGCGCAAGGACGGTGCGCCGCCGCTGACCGTGCCGACGCGCGAGCCGCTGGCCCAGCAGGCCGAGCCGGCCCGCCCGGCGGCCTCGGCCGAGCCCGCACCCGTGGCGAGCCCGCCGCCCGTCGTCGAGGTGCCCCGGGTCGCCGAGAAGCAGGCGGACAAGCCGGTGGTCACCGAGAAGCCGGTTGAGAAGCCGCCCGCCAGGCTGGCCGAGAAGCCCGCCGACAAGCCGGTGGACAAGCCCAAGGCTGCCGCCAACGACGGCGCCCGCGCGCAGGCGTTGCTGGAAGGCAAGGACGCGGCCACCGCGCCCGCCGCGGCAGCGCGCTACATCGTGCAGGTGGGCGCCTTCGGCGAGAACAAGGCGGCGCAGGAGGTGCGCGGCAAGGTCGAGAAGCTGGGCCTCAAGACCTATGCGCAGGCGGTCGACACGGCGGACGGCCGCCGCATCCGCGTGCGCCTGGGCCCCTTCGCCAGCCGCGACGAGGCCGAGCGCGCGGCTGCCAAGCTGAAGGCGGCCGGCCTGTCCGGCGCCATCCTGACGCTCTGAACCATGGACCTGTCGCTGAGCTGGGTCGATCTCGCGCTGGCGGCGTTGCTGCTGCTGTCGGTCGGCATCGGGCTGTGGCGCGGGCTGGTGTTCGAGGTGATGTCGCTGGCGGGCTGGGTGGTGGCCTATTTCGCCGCCGCGCCGCTCGCGCCGCTGGTGCAGGAGTTGCTGCCCGTCTCCGTGACGAGCGGCATGGGGCCTGCGGCGCTGAACATCGTCGCGCTGGCGCTGGCCTTCTTCGCCGTGCTCATCGTGTGGAGCCTGGCGACCCGGCTGGTCAAGGCCCTGATCCATGCCACGCCGCTGTCCGCGGTCGACCGCCTCGGCGGCGCCGGCTTCGGCGCGCTGCGCGGCGTCTTCATCGCGCTGCTGCTGGTGCTGGTCATCGGCGCCTCGCCGCTGGCCGAGTCGGCCACCTGGCGCGCCTCGCGCGCGGCCCCGGTGCTCAGTGGCGTGCTGCGCGACCTGGGCCCGCTGCTGCCCGAACCCGTTGCCCGTTTTGTTTCCCGCTCGATGGCCCCATCTGCAGCGGACTCGACTGATTAAGGACTCCTGCCATGTGCGGCATCGTCGGCACCCTCGCGGCCTCTCCCGTCAACCAGCTCATCTACGACGCGCTGCTGCTGCTGCAGCACCGCGGCCAGGATGCGGCCGGTATCGTCACCATGCAGGGCCAGAAGTGCTTCATGCACAAGGCGCGCGGCATGGTGCGTGACGTGTTCCGCACCCGCAACATGCGTGCGCTGCCGGGCAACATCGGCCTGGGTCAGGTGCGCTACCCGACGGCCGGCAATGCCTACAGCGAGGAAGAGGCCCAGCCCTTCTACGTCAACGCGCCGTTCGGCATCGTGCTGGTGCACAACGGCAACCTGACCAACGCCCATGCGCTGAAGGACGAGCTGTTCGACATCGACCGCCGCCACATCAACACCGCGAGCGATACCGAGGTACTGATCAACGTGCTGGCCCACGAGCTGGAGCTGGCTGCGCGCGACCTGCCGCTGACGCCCAAGGAAATCTTCTCAGCGGTGCGCGCCGTGCAGAAGCGCATCAAGGGCAGCTATGCCGTCATCGCGCTGATCGCCGGCCAGGGCCTGCTGGCCTTCCGCGACCCCTTCGGCATCCGCCCGCTGTGCTTCGGCCGCGCCGCCAACGGCGACTTCATGGTCGCCAGCGAGAGCGTGGCACTGGAGGGCACCGGCCACCAGCTGGAGCGCGACGTGGCGCCCGGTGAGGCGCTCTTCATCGACATGACCGGCAAGCTGCACACCGAACAGTGCAACGACAACGCCACGCTCAACCCCTGCATGTTCGAGTTCGTCTACCTGGCCCGGCCGGACTCGGTGATGGACGGCATCTCGGTCTACCAGGCGCGGCTGAACATGGGCGAGACGCTGGCGCAGCGCGTCATCTCGACGATGCCGCCCAACGAGATCGACGTGGTCATCCCCATCCCGGAAAGCAGCCGCCCGTCCGCGATGCAGCTGGCCCACCGCATCGGCAAGCCCTATCGCGAGGGCTTCGTGAAGAACCGCTACGTGGGCCGCACCTTCATCATGCCGGGGCAGGGCGCGCGCAAGAAGAGCGTGCGCCAGAAGCTCAACGCCATCGGCGTGGAGTTCAAGGACCGCAACGTGCTGCTGGTGGACGACTCCATCGTGCGCGGCACCACCTCCAAGGAGATCGTGCAGATGGCCCGCGAGGCCGGCGCACGCAAGGTCTATCTGGCCTCCGCCGCGCCGCCGGTGCGCTTCCCCAACGTGTACGGCATCGACATGCCGACCAAGGAGGAGCTGATCGCCCATGGCCGCAGCATCGAGCAGATCCGCGAGTACATCGGCGCCGACGCGCTGATCTACCAGGACGTCGACGCGATGAAGCGCGTCGTCGCGGCCCTGCGGCCGGGGCTGGCGGGCTTCGAGGCCAGCTGCTTCGACGGCCATTACGTGACCGGTGACGTCAGCCTCGCCGACTTCGAGGCCATGCGCGAGCAGCGCGCCTCGCAGGGCGACGAGGAAGACGCTGCGGCGCGCAGCCGGCTGGCGCTGCAAAGCGGCAGCGACCAGTAGCGAGGGCGCGCACATGAGTGAGGACACCCGCCGCCCCCTGCCAGAAGGTCTGCGCCCCGAGACGCTGGCCGTGCGCACCGCGCTGGCGCCCAGCCAGTACGGCGAGAACTCCGAGGCCTTGTTCCTGACGACCGCCTACGTGCAGTCCGACGCCGAGACCTCGGCGCGCAAGTTCTCCAACTCCGAGGACTTCACCTACTCGCGCACCAGCAATCCCACGGTGCGCAGCCTGGAGGCCCGCCTGGCGGCGCTGGAAGGCACGGAGGCGGCCATCGCCACCTCCACCGGCATGAGCGCCATCCTGCTGCTGGGCATGGGCGTGCTGAAGGCCGGTGACCACGTGATCTGCTCACGCTCGGTGTTCGGCTCCACCATCAACCTGTTCGCCAAGGAGTTCGGCAAGTTCGGCGTGGAGACCAGCTTCGTGTCCCAGACCGACCTGGCCGAATGGCGCGCGGCACTGCGGCCCACGACCCGGCTGCTGTTCGCCGAGACGCCCACCAACCCGCTGACCGAGGTCTGCGACATCCGCGCGCTGGCCGACATCGCGCATGGCGCGGGCGCCATCCTCGCGGTCGACAACACCTACTCGACACCCGCGCTGCAGCGGCCGGCCGAGCTGGGCGCGGACATCGTCATGCACTCCGCCACCAAGTACATGGACGGCCAGGGCCGCGTCATGGCCGGCGCGCTGTGCGGGCCGAACCGGCTGATCCGCGACCTGTTGGGCCCCATCCTGCGCACGGTTGGCATGACGCTGGCGCCGTTCAACGCCTGGGTGGTGCTGAAGGGGCTGGAGACGCTGAACCTGCGGATGAAGGCGCAGAGCGAACAGACGCTGGCGGTCGCGAGGTGGCTGCAGGCCCGGCCCGAGATCGGCCAGGTCTACTACCCGGGCCTCGCCTCGCATCCCCAGCATGAACTGGCGATGCGGCAGCAGTCGGGGCAGGGCGGGGCGGTGCTGTCCTTCGACCTGAAGGCCGACACGCCGGAGGCGGCGCGGGCCGCCGCCTTCCACGTCATCGACAGCACGCGGGTGCTGTCCATCGCGACCAACCTCGGCGACACCAAGTCCATCATCACCCATCCGGCAACCACCTCGCATGGCCGCCTCACCGAGCAGCAGCGCCAGGCCGCCGGCATCGGCCAGGGGCTGATCCGCCTGGCCATCGGCCTGGAGCATGTCGACGACATCACCGACGACCTGCTGCGCGGCCTTTCCACTTTGAAGACCCGATGACCGCTTCCGCTTTCGACAAGGTCCGCACGCGCATCGCGCCGTCGCCGACCGGCTTCCTGCACCTGGGTACGGCCCGCACGGCGCTGTACTCCTGGGCCTATGCCCGCCATCACGGCGGTGAGTTCGTGCTGCGCATCGAGGACACCGACGTCGCCCGTTCCAGCCAGGATTCGGTCGACCAGATCATCGCGGCGATGGAGTGGCTAGGCCTCAACTACGACGAGGGCCCGATCTACCAGATGCAGCGCCTGGAGCGCTACCAGGCCGTCATCGACCGGCTGCTTGCCGAAGGCAAGGCCTACCGCTGCTACGCGACGCCCGAGGACCTCGAAGCGATGCGGGAGGCCCAGCGCGCCCGCGGCGAGAAGACGCTCTACGACCGCCGCTGGCGGCCCGCGCCGGGCAAGGTGCTGCCCGCGCCGCCCGAGGGCGTCAAGCCGGTGATCCGCTTCGCCAACCCGGTTGAGGGTGATGTCACCTGGGGCGATCTCGTCAAGGGCGCCATCACCATCAACAACCGCGAGATCGACGACCTCATCATCGCCCGCCAGGACGGTGTGCCCACGTACAACTTCGCCGTCGTCGTGGACGACTGGGACATGCGCATCACCCATGTCTTCCGCGGCGACGAGCATGTCAACAACACGCCCTGGCAGATCAACATCTTCAACGCGCTGGGCGCGCCGCTGCCGTCCTTCGGCCACCTGCCCATCATCCTGGGCGACGACGGGCTCAAGCTGTCGAAGCGCCGCGGCGCGGTCAGCGTGATGGACTACGCCACCAACGGTTACCTGCCCGAGGCGATGCTGAACTACCTGGCCCGGCTGGGCTGGAGCCACGGCGACGACGAACTGTTCTCGGCCCAGCAGATGGTGGCCTGGTTCGACGGCAGCCACCTGTCCCGAAGCCCTGCGCAGTGGGATCCCGCCAAGCTGGACTGGGTCAATGGCCATTACGTGAAACAGATCGACGAGGCCCGGCTCGCTGCGCTGGTGGTTCAGCAGCTGCAGTCCAAAGGCATTGCCGCGGCGGTGGAACAAGTCCAGCCCAAGGTCGGACTGTTCAAGGATCGTTGTGCGACCACCGCGGCGCTGGCGGACTGGCTGGCGATGTATTTCCTGCCGGTAGCGCCGTCGCCCGCCGACCTGGCGGCCCATGTCACCGAGGCGGTACGCCCCGCGCTCGCCGCGCTGCAAGAGCGGCTGGCGGCCGTGACCGACTGGACCCAGGCCGCCATCCAGCAAGCGTTGAAGGAAACCCTGTCGGCCAGCGGCTTGAAGATGCCGCAACTCGCGGTGCCGGTGCGCGTCATCGTGTGCGGTCGTGCACAGACGCCGTCGCTGGATGCGGTGCTGGCCCACTTCGATCAGAAAAAAGTTCTCGACCGCTTGCAATCAGTCCGAAATTAGTCATATACTCTTGGTCTCGCTTGAACAGCGCTGCAAACGAAGCGATTCACAGGCAAGTCGGTAACGGCAAGCAGGTTAATCACAACGGGGGTATAGCTCAGCTGGGAGAGCGCTTGCATGGCATGCAAGAGGTCAGCGGTTCGATCCCGCTTACCTCCACCA
>CAXDTK010000025.1:0-31348 GCA_963992225.1 uncultured Comamonadaceae bacterium
TCATGCCTTCGCGCACGATGGCCTGGGCCAGCACGGTGGCGGTGGTGGTGCCGTCACCGGCGTTGTCGCTGGTCTTGGAAGCAACTTCCTTGACCATCTGCGCGCCCATGTTCTGCAGCTTGTCCTTCAGCTCGATTTCCTTGGCCACGGACACGCCGTCCTTGGTCACGGTCGGGGCGCCGAAGGAGCGCTCGAGCACCACGTTGCGGCCCTTGGGGCCCAGGGTCACCTTGACCGCGTTGGCCAGGATGTTCACGCCTTCGACCATGCGGGCGCGGGCGTCGCCACCAAAGATCACGTCTTTTGCTGCCATTTGATTTCTCCGATTTCTAAATTGGGGTCAGAGTGGAATTTCCGCTCGTTCAACAAGGGCCGCGCATCACCGCGTGACGCACCGGCCCCGCGCCATCACTTCTGAACGACGGCGAAGAGGTCTTCTTCGCGCATGACCAGCAGTTCCTCGCCGTCGACCTTGACGGTCTGGCCGGAATACTTGCCGAACAGCACGCGGTCGCCGACGGCGACGTTCAGGGCGACGAAGTCACCCTTGTCGTTGCGCTTGCCCGGGCCGACGGCCAGGACTTCGCCCTGGTCGGGCTTCTCGGCGGCGTTGTCGGGGATGACGATGCCCGAGGCGGTCTTGGTTTCCTGTTCCAGACGGCGAACGATCACGCGATCGTGCAGGGGGCGCAGCTTCATGGAATCTCCTTGAGAGTTGGAACTGGAGCAGCCACGGGCGGTTGCCGTGGCTTCCCGAAAAAGAACGAGACCGGTGCGGCTCGATTCGTTAGCACTCGCATGTGCTGAGTGCTAGCAGACTCGCATTATAGGGACGGCACCAGTCGATTCAAGAGCTGCGGCGAAGATGTCGGCCGGTGTCGTGCGGCGCCCGGTGCTTGGCGGCCCGTTCCACCGCGCGGTCGACGGTGACGGCCGATGCGGCCGGTGCAGCGCCCATGAAAAACGACCGCCGCGGCGGTCGTTGGTTGCGGTGTGCGGGCAGCTCAGCGCGCGGTGCGGCGGCGCGCCCAGCCGAGCGCGCCCAGGGCACTCAGGGCCAGCGCCACGCCGCCGGGCTCCGGCAGGTCGCCACCAGCGGTGGGCGTGATGAAGCTCAGGTCGTCCAGCATCAGGGTCTGGTCGAAGCCCGTGATGCGCAGCGACTGGGCCGTGCCGTCGAACTTGACGCTGCGGGTATTCCATTCGCAGAACTGCACGCCGGGGATGGTGCAGTTGCCGGCATTCAGGTTGGCAGCGGACGCCAGCAGGTTGCCCTGGCCACCGCGGCCGTCGTACAGCTCGACGACGACGTCCGAATCGGCCAGCGCCGAGTAGACGAAGGAGAACTCGTTGACGAAGCCGCCCGCGAAGTTCAGCGTGAAGCCACTCTTGTCGGTGCTGGGGTCGTCGGTCGGCTGCTGGGCGAGCATCAGCCCGCCGCAGCTGTCGGCGCGGAGGACGAGACCGACACCGGGGCAACCGTTGAGGCGCGAAACCATGCCCCAGGCGTCGCCGGTGAAGCTGAGGCCCTTGCTGGCGTAGCGGTCACCCAACTGCACGACGTTGGTCAGATCCTCGAAGTCCACGGACATGACGCCGGCGACCGCAGGTTGCAGGGCTCCTGCCAGGGCCAGGGCCAGAAGTTTGCTCGTTGCGCGCATGAGGAATCTCTCCGTCGGGATGCTGGGTCGGTAGGTGCGGCGAATGTAAACAAGCCCCTCCGCCGCCGGCGGGCCGACGCCCCTTCAGTTGAGGGGGAGCGCCGGCAGGAGGGCCCCGCTTAGGGGGTGGCGGCGCGCTTGGCTACACTGCCCGAGGTGGAAACCAAGTGGCTTGAAGACTTCGTCAGCCTGGCCGAGACGCGCAGCTTCTCGCGCTCCGCGCAGCTGCGCCACGTGACGCAGCCGGCGTTCTCGCGCCGCATCCAGGCCTTGGAGGCCTGGGCCGGCGTGGACCTGGTCGACCGTTCGTCCTATCCCACCCGCCTCACCGCGGCCGGTGCCACGCTGCTGGCGCAGGCGGTGGAGTTGCTGGGCAACCTGCAGGCGACGCGCAACATGCTGCGCAGCCACCAGGCCGCAGACCAGGACATGATCGAGTTCGCCGTGCCGCATTCGCTGGCGTTCAGCTTTTTCCCCCATTGGCTGATGAGCCTGCGACGCGGTTTCGGCGCGATCAAGTGCCGCCTGAATGCCGCCAACGTGCATGACGCGATGCTGCAGCTCAGCGAAGGCAATTGCGATCTGCTGCTGGTCTACCACCACGCCAGCCAGCCGCTGCAGCTGGACCCGGAGCGCTACCAGATGGTGTCGCTGGGCCACGAGACGCTGTCGCCCTATGCCAAGGCCGACGCCCAGGGGGAGCCCATGTTCAGGCTGCCGGGGCGGCCGGGGCAGAAGATTCCCTTCCTCAGCTATGCCGCCGGGGCCTACCTCGGCCGGCTGGTCGAACTGATCGTCAAAGAGGCGGACTGCGCGCTGAACCTGGATGCGATCTACGAGACCGACATGGCCGAGGGCCTGAAGGCGATGGCACTGGAGGGCCACGGCTTTGCCTTCCTGCCGGCCAGCTCGGTGCAAAAGGAGCTGGCCAGCGGCCGCCTGGTGCCGGCGGCGGCGCCCGGAACGTTCAGCGTCAGCATGGAGCTGCGCATCTACCGGGAGCGGCCGGAGATCGCGCGCCGCCAGAAGCCCGCGGCGCAGGCGCTGTGGGACTATCTTGCGTCCGCGGCATGAACCCATCGCGCTTGCGCATGTCTGGCGTAAACCCGTATTCGGCCGGCCTGCCCCGCGTGGTCTGCTTGCATTTGTTATCGATAACCCATCCGTAGTTGGAGTCTCCATGAAGAAAGTTCTGCTCGTTGCCGCCCTGCTGGCCGGCGTGGCCGCGGCGCATGCCGACACGCTCAAGAAGCTGAAGGACAGCGGCGTGATCACCATGGGTGTGCGCGAGTCCTCGGGCCTGTCCTACACCATCGGCGATGGCAAGTACGTGGGCTACCACATCGACATCTGCGAGCGCGTCGTCGCCGACCTGCGCAAGCAGCTGGGCGGCAAGCTGGAGGTCAAGTACCAGCCGGTCACGTCGGCCAACCGCATCCCGCTGACGGTCAACGGCACGGTGGACCTGGAGTGCGGCTCCACCACCAACAACGTCGGCCGCCAGAAGGACGTCGCCTTCGCCGTGACGACCTATGTCGAGGAAGTGCGCATCGCCGTGAAGGCGAACTCGGGCATCACCGCCATCAACCAGCTGACCGGCAAGACCATCGCCACCACCACCGGCACCACTTCGGTGCAGACGCTGCGCAAGCATGAGCGCGCCGCGGGCGTGGACTTCAAGGAGGTGTTCGGCAAGGACCACGCCGACAGCTTCCTGCTGCTGGACTCCGGCCGCGCCGACGCGTTCGTGATGGACGGCTCCATCCTGGCCAAGAACATCGCCACGTCGAAGGCCCCGGCCGACTTCAAGATCGTCGGCGAGGTGCTGTCGGTGGAGCCCATCGCCATCATGATGCGCAAGGACGACCCCGCCTTCAAGAAGGCCGTGGACGACAGCATCAAGGCCATGATGAAGTCGGGCGAGATCGCCAAGATCTACGACAAGTGGTTCATGCAGCCCATCCCGCCGACCAACACCAAGATCGGCCTGCCGGCCTCCGCCGCGAACAAGGACGCCTGGGCCAACCCGAACGACAAGCCGATGGAGGAGTACGCCGCGAAGAAGTGAAGCGCGCGCGTACCTGAACCACCGCAAAGCGGGTGCATGGCACCCGCTTTGCTTTAGATGACGGCATGAGGAGAGGTCCATGAGTTGGGACTGGCAGTTCTACTGCAATGACACCGCCACCGGGGAGGCGGTCGCCGGCTGCTTCGGGCCCGGCGGCCAGGAGCAGACCTATCTGCAATGGATGCTGAACGCCTGGGGCTGGACGCTGAGCGTCTCGCTGCTGGGCCTGGTGCTGGCGCTGGTGGTCGGCTCGCTGATCGGCATCATCCGCACGGCGCCCAACAAGTGGCTGGCACGCTTCGGCGAGGCCTGGACCGAGCTGTTCCGCAACATCCCGCTGCTGGTGCAGGTCTTCCTCTGGTACCACGTGCTGCCGGCGCTGTTCCCGTCGCTGCGCGAGGCGGTGCCGGCCTCGGTGCTGGTGGTCTTCGCGCTGGGCTTCTTCACCAGCGCGCGCATCGGCGAGCAGGTCAAGGCCGGCATCCACACGCTGCCGCGCGGCCAGCGCTATGCCGGCCAGGCGCTGGGCATGACGCTGCCGCAGACCTACCGCTTCGTGCTGCTGCCGATGGCGTTCCGCATCGTCATCCCGCCGCTGACCAGCGAGAGCATGAACATCGTCAAGAACTCGGCCGTGGCCTTCGCGGTCAGCATCCCGGAGCTGGCGCAGTTCGCGCAGCAGGCCTCCGAGGAGACGTCTCATTTCGAGGAGATCTTCATCCCCGTCACCGCGCTGTACTTCATCTCGGCGTTTGCAATCAACCGCATCGCCAAGTTCATCGAGGCGCGCGTGCGCATCCCCGGCACGGTGGGAGCGAAGTGATGCTGAACCTCGACTACTCCTTCCTGAACTGGGGCGTCATCCACAGCTTCATCGCCAAGGGCTTCTGGTTCTCCATCCAGCTGACGCTGGTGGCGATGATCGGCGGCATCATCCTGGGCACGCTGCTGGCGATGATGCGGCTGTCCAGCCACCGCTGGCTGTCGGTGCCCGCGGCCTTCTACGTCGACACGCTGCGCTCCATCCCGCTGGTGATGGTGATCCTGTGGTTCTTCCTGCTCATCCCCAAGCTGCTGGGGCCGCTGGGCGGGCAGATGTCGGCCTTCATCACCTTCACGCTGTTCGAGGCGACCTACTTCTCCGAGATCATGCGGGCGGGCATCCAGTCGGTGTCCAAGGGCCAGGTCAACGCCGGCTATGCGGTGGGCATGACCTACGGCCAGACCATGCGCTTCGTGGTGCTGCCGCAGGCCTTCCGCAACATGCTGCCGGTGCTGCTGACGCAGACCATCATCCTGTTCCAGGACACCTCACTGGTCTACGCGGTGGGCGAGTACGACCTGCTCAAGGGCTTCGAGGTCGCGGGCAAGAACTTCAACCGCCCCGTCGAGACCTACCTGGTCGCCGCCGTCGTGTACTTCGTCATCTGCTACGGCCTGTCCCAACTGGTGCGGCAGCTGCAGAAGAAGATCGCCATCATCCGCTGAACTTTGGCCCCGGCCGCGGTGCGCCGCGGCCATCCCCGAAGAGGCGGCCGCCGCAGGCGCATGACGTGCCGCGGTCGCCTCATCGACAAGGAGCTTCCTGTGATCGACATCAAGAACATCTCCAAGTGGTACGGCAGCTTCCAGGTGCTGACCGACTGCACGACCTCCATCAAGAAGGGCGAGGTCGTGGTCGTCTGCGGCCCGTCGGGCTCGGGCAAGTCCACGCTGATCAAGACGGTCAACGCGCTGGAGCCGTTCCAGAAGGGCGACATCGTCGTGGACGGCATCTCGCTGGCCGACCCCAAGACCGACCTGCCCAAGCTGCGCTCGCGCGTGGGCATGGTGTTCCAGCATTTCGAGCTGTTCCCGCACCTGTCGGTGACCGAGAACCTGACCATCGCGCAGGTCAAGGTGCTGGGCCGTTCGCTGGACGACGCCAAGGCGCGCGGCCTGAAGATGCTGGACCGGGTGGGGCTGATCGCCCACAAGGACAAGTTCCCCGGTCAGCTCTCCGGCGGCCAGCAGCAGCGCGTGGCCATCGCGCGCGCGCTGTCGATGGACCCCATCGTGATGCTGTTCGACGAGCCCACCTCGGCGCTGGACCCCGAGATGGTGGGCGAGGTGCTGGACGTGATGGTGCAGCTGGCCCAGGAGGGCATGACCATGATGTGCGTGACGCACGAGATGGGCTTTGCCAAGCGCGTCAGCAACCGCGTCATCTTCATGGACGCCGGCAAGATCGTGGAGGACTGCAGCAGCAACGACTTCTTCGGCAAGGCCGATGAGCGCTCGCCGCGGGCCAAGGACTTCCTGGCCAAGATCCTGCAGCATTGACCCACCGCCTACGCGCTTCGCGCGCCCCCTCAAGGGGGCACTGCCAGCGGCCCGGCAGAGCCGGTTCCGCGGCAGTCGCTTGATGACAAGGCCGGCTTGCGCGGCCTTGTTCGTTCAAGGTTCGATGGCGGCGCCGACGACCGGCCCGTCGGCGATGGTGCCGATGCGTGTCGCCTTGCCGGTCGTCAGGTCGATGCGGTACCAGCTTGACTTGCCCCCGGCCGTGATGGCCGCGTAGGCGGCGTTGGAGACGTCCGAGATGTCCAGCGTCGCGCGCTCGAACGCGCCGATGCCCAGCGAGCCGACGGTGAAGAGCCGGCCGGTGTTGGGCGACACGGCGGGCTGCACGCCCTCCTTGCTGCCTTGGTGCACCAGCGCGCCCTGGCGGCCGTCCAGCGCGTAGTTGGTGGTGATCTTGTCGTTGTCCTTGTTGTAGGTGTAGCCCGCCGCCACGACGGCGGGCGACTTCCCGGCGTTCACGTCGGCGGCGTCGTAGGCCAGGCGGCCGTCGAACTGCAGGCCGGGTTCGTTCGGGTTGCCGTCGACGACCGCGCCGGTGTCCGGGTGCAGGCGCAGGTTGTAGCCGGCGTCGTTGACCACGCGGATGCGGTCCACGGTGGGGTTGAAGTCGAAGCCCCATTCGCGCGCGCCGTCCTTGGGCAGCGCGCTGGGTGTGCCGACGGCGCTGGCGGCGCCGGTCTTGGCGTCGATGCGGTAGAGCTGGCCGCTGGCGCCCAGGCCGAACAGCTGGCCCTTGGCCACGCGGTAGTCGATGCCCAGCAGCGTGTCGCCGGCCGTCAGGCCGGTCAGCGCCCGGCTCGACAGCGTCTTCTGCGGCTGGCCGGCGTTGAACTGGATCAGCTGGTTGGTGGTGGTCACCGCGTAGATCATTTCCTTGGCCGGCGGGCCCAGCGGCTCCATCGGCTGGCTGGCGCAGGCGGCGAGCAGGACGGTGGCGGCGGCCAGCGCGAGGGCGTGACGGGTCATGGCATCTCCAGGGGGTTGAGGCTGGGCGGTTATACGCGCTGGCGCCGCCGGTGGATGCGTCAGGACTTCACGAAAGCCGATCGCCGCGGGCCGACGACAATCCCGCCTCATGATGACCGACACCCTCATCCTCACCCGCCCCGACGACTGGCACCTGCACCTGCGCGACGAAGCCGCGCTGGCCAGCGTGCTGCCCTACACGGCGCGCCAGTTCGCCCGCGCCATCGTCATGCCCAACCTGCGCCCGCCGGTCACCACCGCCGCGCAGGCCGCGGCCTACCGCGAGCGCATCCTGGCCGCGTTGCCTGAAGACGGTCCCGGCAGCGACTTCCAGCCGCTGATGACGATGTACCTGACGGACAAAACGCCGCCGGACGAGATCAGGCGCGCCAAGGACGCCGGCGTCGTCGCGCTCAAGCTCTACCCGGCCGGCGCCACCACCAACAGCGATGCCGGCGTGACCGACATCCGCAAGACCTACCAGACGCTGGAAGCCATGCAGCGCGAAGGCCTGCTGTTGCTGGTGCACGGCGAGGTGACCGACGCGGACATCGACGTCTTCGACCGCGAGGCCGTGTTCGTCGACCGCGTGATGACGCCGCTGCGCGCGGCCATGCCGGAGCTGAAGGTGGTGTTCGAGCACATCACCACCCGCGAGGCCGCGCAGTACGTGACGGACAGCGACCGCTTCACGGCCGCCACCATCACGCCGCAGCACCTGCTCTACAACCGCAACGCGCTGTTCACCGGCGGCCTGCGCCCGCATTACTACTGCCTGCCGGTGCTCAAGCGCGAGGAGCACCGCCAGGCGCTGCTGCAGGCCGCGGCCTCGGGCAGCCCGAAGTTCTTCCTGGGCACCGACAGCGCGCCGCACGCGGCCCAGCTGAAGGAGAACTCGGTCTGCGGCGCCGGCTGCTTCACGGCCATCGCGGCGCTGGAGCTGTATGCCGAGGCCTTCGAGGCCATCGGCGCGCTGGACAAGCTCGACGCCTTTGCCGGCCACCACGGCCCCGACTTCTACGGCCTGCCGCGCAACACCACCACCGTCACGCTGAAGCGCGAGCCCTGGACGCTGCCCAGCGCCGTGCCCTTCGGCGAAGCGCAACTCAAGCCGCTGCGCGGCGGCGACACCCTGAACTGGAAACTGCTGGCATGAAGAAGGTTGCATTCCTCGTCGACTTCGACAACGTCGCCACCGACGTCATCGAGCAAGCGCTGCAGATGGCGTTCAAGGACTACGAGGCCGTCCACATCCGGCGCGCCTACTGCAACGCCGAGCAGGCGCAGACGCACCAGTCCTTCCTGAAGCGCCTGGGCCTGCGCGCCATCGTCAACCTGGCCATCGGCAAGAACTCGACCGACATCGCGATGGCCGTCGACGCGATGGACCTGGCCATCGCCGAGCGGCCCGACGTGATCGTGCTGGTGTCGTCGGACAGCGACTTCGCGCCGCTGGTGCTGCGCCTGCGCGAGAAAGGCGCCTGGCTGCGCGGCTTCGGCCAGTACGGCAAGACCGGCGACGGCGTGATCCAGATCTACGACCAGTTCAACGAGCTGGCGCACAGCGCCGGCCGCGGCGCGCGCGAGGCCTCGGCGGCCAAGACGACGTCGGGCCGCGGGCGGCGCGGCCAGGCGGCCCGGCCGGCCGCCGGCCGCACGCCGGCCGAGCCGGTGCGCGCGGCCGCCGCCGTGCGGCCGGTGGAGCTGCCGCCCGCACCGGTGGCAGAACCCGACATGGCCGCCGCCGCGGCGCCGGCTGCCGCCGAGCCCCGGGACACCAAGGGCCGCCGCCGCACGGCCGCCAAGCCGGCCGCCCCCCGTGCCGCCGAGACTGCACCCAAGCCGGCGCCCGCGCCGGTCCCGGCGGCGGCGCCTGCGGCCGCATCCGCCAAGGGTGCCGCACCGGCGGCCAAGGCAGCGGCCCGCACCGCGGCCAAGCCGGCCGACGCCGCCGAGGACAAGAGCGTGGCCGCCGCCCGCGAGATCAACGCCATGCTGGCGGCGCTGCCCAAGCTGGCCGACGGCCAGTGGCATGACCTGGGCGCCGCGGCCAAGGTGCTGAAGGAGGCCGGCCTGCTGGCCAAGTCGGCGCCGTCGACCAAGCTGTTCCGCAAGCACCCGCATGCGTTCGAGCTGCAGCCGGAAAAGACCCCCAACCAGGTGCGCTTCGGTCACGGATGATCGCGCCGGACTGGGCCGCGCCCTGGTTCGCGCCCTACCGCGAGGTGGCCGGGCCGGTGCTGGCGCGGCTGGCCGCGGGTCAGCCGGTGCACCAGGCGCTGGGCCATCCGCGCTTCGAGCCCGCGGCGGCGCTGGCCAGCGGCTACGAGCAGCATGTGGCGGCCACCGGCCGAGTGCCCACGCGCAACAACCCGCATGACCTGTTCAACGGGCTGGTGTGGCTGCGCTGCCCGGCCTTCAAGGCGGCGCTGAACGCGGCCCATGTCGCCGCGCCGCCGGCACCGCCGGGCCGCCGCGGCCCGCTGCGCGATGCGCTGACGCTGCTGGACGAAAGCGGCCTGCTGCTCGCCGCCCCGCCGGCGCTGCAGCAGGCCTTGCGCGCGCAGGACTGGGCCACGCTGTTCGGCAGCCGGCGCGGCTTGTGGCAGCAGGCGCGGGCGCTGGTCGTGGGCCATGCGCTGCTGGAGAAGCTGCTGGCGCCGCGCAAGCCGCTGTGCGCGCGGGTGCTGGTCGTCGACGACATCGAGGCCCCGGTGCTGCCGGCCGGCCTGGCACCGGCCGCGCTGCCGCCGCTGCCGGTGCTGGGCATCCCGGGCTGGTGGGCCGCCAATGCGACGCCGGGCTTCTATGCCGACGACCGGGTGTTCCGGCCAAAGCGGCTAGCATCTCCGCCCGCCCCGGGAGGTCCCGCTTGTTGATGAAGCCCTGTTCGAAGTCGTTGTTAGGTTTGCTGCTCACCGGCCTGGCCTGCCTGGCCGGCGCACAGGTCCTGCCGGCCCCCGTGCAGCCCGGCCCCACGCCCGCGCCGGCCTGCGGCTGGCCGGGGGCGGCGACCGCGGCCGCGCCCGTCGTGTCAGCCAGCGCACGCCGCCTGTACGACCGCAGCAAGGGCCAGCTGCTGCAGATCCGCACGCTGCTCAAGACGCAGGACAGCCAGGCCTCGGTGGGCTCGGGCTTCCTGGTCAGCGACGACGGCCATGTCGTCACCAACTACCACGTCGTCAGCCAGTTCGCGCTGGAGCCCGACAGCTACCGGCTGCGCTACGCGACGACCGACGGCCAGGGCGGGGCGCTGGAGCTGCTGGACTTCGACGCCCGCCGCGACCTGGCGCTGCTGCGCGCGGTGCACGATGGCCAGGGCGGGGGACTGCGCGGCCGCGGCGCGCTGGCCTTCCGGCCGCAGAACCAGCCGCTGGCCAAGGGCGAGCGCATCTACTCTATGGGCAACCCGCACGACGTTGCCTTCGCCGTCGTCGAGGGCAACTACAACGGCCTGGTCGAGCGCAGCTTCGACCCGCTGATCTACTACGCCGGCGGCATCAACCCCGGCATGAGCGGCGGCCCGGTGCTGGACGAGGACGGCCTGGTGGTGGGCGTCAACGTGTCCACGCTGCTGTTCGCGCAGCAGGTCAGCTTCCTGGTGCCCGGCGAGTTCGCGGCCGATCTGGTCAAGCGCAGCCTCGACGCCAAGCCCATCCGCACGGCGGCCTGGAGCCGGCTGCGCGACCAGCTGACGCGCTACCAGGACGAGCTGGTCACCCGCTTCGTCGCGCTGCCCTGGCAGAGCGCCAACCACAAGCGCTACCGCCTGCCCGTGCCGCGGCAGGACTTCATGCGCTGCTGGGGCAACCGCACCGCGGGCGATGCCAAGGGCCTGGACTTCGAGCGCTCGCAGTGCCGCATGGACCATGCGCTGTTCGTCAGCGGCAACCTGCAGACCGGCTGGCTGGACATGTCGCACGAGGCCTACGACGGCAGCAAGCTCGGCGCGCTGCGCTTTGCGCGGCAGTACTCGGGCAGCTTCCGCAACGAGCGCCTGGGCGCGGCCGACAAGGTGCGCACCGCGCCCTACTGCAAGGAGCAGTTCGTGGGCATGCCGCCCCCCGGTGCGGGCGAGCCCGCACCATCCCCCGAGGGGGCTCCGGTTGCCCGGCAAAGCCGGAGCGGCCCGGGCGACGGCCTGCCGCTGCGCGCGGTCGTCTGCCTGCGGGCCTACCGCAAGCTGGAGGGCCTGCACGACCTCAGCGTGCTGGTGACCACCGTGGACGCGAGCAGGCAGGGCGCGCTGGGCCGCTTCGATGCCCGCGGCATCAGCTTCGACAACGCGCTCAAGCTGGCGGCGCATTACCTGGAGGGCTTCGCGTGGACGAACAGCAGCAAGGCCGACTGATGCCGGCCGACGCAGGGCCGGCGGCAGCGCCGGCCGCCGCGGTCGTCGAGCTGCTGGGCCGCGACGGCCGTGCCGCGCTGGTGCAGCGGGTCACGCGGTGGCCGGTGCGCATCGGCCGCTCGCCGGCCTGCGACATCGTGCTGGACGACGCCCACCTTGCCGCCGAGCACGCCGAGCTGCAGCTCACGCCCGAGGGCCGGGTGCAGCTGCGGCTGCTGGACAGCCGCAACGGCGGCATGGTCGCCGGCCGCCGCCTGGCCGCGGGCGAGGAGGCCGGCCTGCCGCAGGGCGGCGCCTTCCAGCTGGGCGGCTGTGCGCTGCGCCTGCGCACGACGGCCGATGTGCTGGCGCCCGAGCAGCCGCTGGTGGTGCACCCGGTGCGCCACTGGGCGTTGCTGCCGCTGCTGCTGCTGGCCATGCTGTTCTTCCAGTGGGTGGACCGCTGGAGCGCGCTGGACCCCGGTGCGCGCTGGGTGGACTACGCCTCGCCGCTGCTGGCGCCGCTGGCCATCGTGCTGGGCTGGGCCGGGTTGTGGTCGCTGGCCAGCCAGCTGTTCCAGCACCGCTTCCCGTTCAGCAAGCACCTGCGCCGGGTGCTGGGGGTCATCGTGGCGCTGCAGCTGCTGGAATGGCTGCTGCCGGCGCTGGCCTATGCCTTCTCCTGGCCGCGCCTGATGGCGCTGGAATCGCTGGCCACGCCGGTGGGCGCGGCGCTGCTGGTGGCCTGGCACGCCCGCCTGGTGTGGCCGGGGGCGCAGCGCATCGTGGGCCTGGGCATCGCGGCGCTGCTGGTGCTGGGGCTGGGCCTGCAGGCCGGCAACCGGCAGGAGCAGCAATACGTGTTCGGCCCGCCCTACCTGGCGGCACTGCCGCCGCCGGCGCTTCGCATCGCGTCGCCGCAGCCGCCGCAGGCGCTGATCGAGTCGCTCAAGCCCTTGAAGGCCGAGCTGGCCCGCCAGGCCCGCAAGGACAACGACGGCGACAGCGACGACGGCGGCGGTGAGTGAAGCCCTGATCCGGCCCCGCGGTACCGGACGCGGGGCGGCCGCGCGCACCGACGGCCCAGCGTGCCTCGCGTTGGCGCTCAGCTCTGGGGCAGGAACCCCTCGACCGACAGGTAGCGCTCGCCGGTGTCGTAGTTGAAGCCCAGCACGCGGGCGCCGGCCGGCAGTTCGGGCAGCTTCTGTGCAATTGCCGCCAGCGTCGCGCCGCTGGAGATGCCCACCAGCATGCCTTCCTCGCGGGCGCAGCGACGGGCGTACTCGCGCGCGGCCTCGGCCTCGACCTGGATCACGCCGTCCAGCCGCGCGGTGTCCAGCACCGCCGGGATGAAGCCCGCGCCAATGCCCTGGATGGGATGCGGGCTGGGCTGGCCACCGCTGAGCACCGGCGAGGCGCTGGGCTCCACCGCGAACACCTTGAGCTGCGGCCAGGCGGCCTTCAGTACCTCGGCGCAGCCGCTGATGTGGCCACCGGTGCCCACGCCGGTGATCAGCGCGTCCAGGCCTTCGGGGAAGTCCTTGAGGATCTCCTGCGCGGTGGTCTTCACGTGCACGGCCGGGTTGGCGGCGTTCTCGAACTGCTGCGGCATCCACGACCCCGGGTGCTGCTCCAGCAGCTCCTTGGCGCGGGCGATGGCGCCCTTCATGCCCTTCTCGCGCGGCGTGAGGTCGAAGCTGGCGCCATAGGCCAGCATCAGGCGGCGGCGCTCGATGCTCATGCTGTCGGGCATGACGAGGATGAGCTTGTAGCCCTTGACCGCCGCCACCATGGCCAGGCCCACGCCGGTGTTGCCCGAGGTGGGCTCGACGATGGTGCCGCCGGGTTTCAGCTGGCCGCCGGCCTCGGCGGCCTCGATCATGGACAGCGCGATGCGGTCCTTGATGGAGCCGCCCGGGTTGCTGCGCTCGGACTTCACCCAGACCTCGGCGCCCGGGAACAGGCGCTGCAGGCGGACATGAGGCGTGTTGCCGATGGTGTCGAGGATGCTGTTGGCTTTCATCGCGGGCTCCCGGGCGGTGCAGTGAAGGAGGCGGCAGTTTGCCAGCCCCGGGGCTCACTTGGGGCGCGGCCGGGGCAAGCCCGCGTCGCCGCGCTGCAGGCGGCCGCCGCGCATCAGCTGCACGCCGAGGGCCACGGCGCGCGCGGCCCGTTCCACCTCGGCCTGCACGTCGGTGTCGGCATCCAGCGCCTCGTGGCTGGTCGCGTAGGGCTGGTAGTAGCCGATGAAGCGGTCCAGCCGCGCGCCCACGCCGGCGTCCAGCAGGCCCATCCAGTCCAGCCAGTCGGTCAGCGCCCGCCGCGTGCCCTCGATGCCCGCCACGTCGCCATGCACCACCACGCCGTAGATACGGCCGGCCAGGTGCTGGGGGTAGTCCCAGCCGCGCAGCTCCAGCTGGCGGGCCAGCTCGGCCTTCTTGCCCTGCGTGGTGGTGGGGTCGGGGTTGCCGCCATCGGCGCACACCAGCCGGTCCATCATCAGCTTGAGCGGGCTGGTGACCTGGTACCAGTGCACCGGTGTCAGCAGTAGCACGCCGTGCGCCCGCACCCAGTGGGCGTAGATCTCGGCCATCCAGTCGTTGGTCTGGCCGGCGGCATGGTTGGGATAGCAGCTGCAGGGCCAGTGGCACAGCGGCATGGCGGTGGACACGCAGCCCTTGCAGGGGTGGATGTGGCGGTCGTAGTCGGAGGTCAGCCGGCTCAGGTCCAGCAGCTCCACCGCCATGCCCTCGGCCTCGCAGGCACTGCGGGCGATCTGCGTCAGCCGCCAGGTCTTGGAGATCTCGCCGGGGCAGGTGCCGTCGTTGCGCGGCGAGGCGTTGATCAGCAGCACGCGCGACGGCGTGGCCGGGTCGGCCCAGCAGGCCTGCAGCTCACGCAGCTGCGCGCTGAGGTCACGCCATTCGCGCGAGAGGTCGTAGCCCGGGTCGCTGAACGCCGGGCCGGCCTTGACCGTCAACGGCGCCTTGCGGCCGTCGTCGAGCGCCTCCCAGGCGATCTGTTCCAGCCGGGCCAGCGCCTCGCGCTCGGCGTCGAAGGCGGGGTCGACGAAGCGCTGGCGGAAGCGCTCGCCGAATTCCTGGCGGTCCATGGGCTGCGCCTGGCCGGTTCTGGCGGGTGTGGGCATGGAGCTCTCCGCGGTGAACGCCGCAAGCGGCAAGCTGCATGCCCGCTGCTGCGATACTTGCGGCCGTGAAGCAAGCCAGACCGCCGCTGGGGCAAGCATGGAAACATGGCCCTGGAGGAAGGTCCGGACTGCACAGAGCGGCGTAGCAGCTAACGGCTGCCCGGCGAAAGCCGAGGATCAGAGCAACAGAGACGAGTCGATGACGGGTTCCGTCGTCGGGTGTTCTATACCGCAACCGCGCAAGCGGTTGTGACGCACGGCGCGAGCCGGGCGGCGCCGGGCGCAAGCCCGAGCCGGATAGCACCCGATGGCGGGCAACGCCCGCCATCGGGTGAAACGGGCAATCTCTACGCGCAGCAACACCAAGTAGGCCAGCGTCGATGCGGCTCGCAGAGCTGGCGGGTAGGTGGCACCGAGCCGGGCAGCGATGCCCGGCCCAGAGGAATGGCGGTCACGCCGCCCGAACCGCAAGGGGAGGGCGGTGCACAGAATCCGGCCTATCGGCTTGCTTCACTCTTTTGCTTTCGGCAGGGCCGGGGGCGCGTCGATAGACTGCGTCCATGAATCCTGATGCCAACCGCCTGTGGCGCGCACCCCGTTGGGCCCTGTCCGTGCTGCTGGCCTGCCTGGCGATGGTGGGGCCGTTCTCCATCGACACCTACCTGCCGGCGTTCTCCGGCATTGCCGCGGCTCTGAACGCCACGCCGGTGCAGATGCAGCAGACGCTGTCGGCCTACCTGCTGGGCTTCGCGGTCATGAACCTGTTCCACGGCGCGCTGTCGGACTGCTTCGGCCGCCGCCCGGTGGTGCTGATCGGGCTGGCGGTGTTCACGGCGGCCAGCGTGGGCTGCGCGGTGGCCTCGTCGATCGGCCAGCTGGTGTTCTGGCGCACGGTGCAGGGCATGTCGGCCGGTGCCGGCATCGTGGTGTCGCGGGCCATCATCCGCGACATGTTTCCGCCCGCCGATGCGCAGCGGGTGATGTCGCAGGTGACCATCTTCTTCGGCGTCGCGCCGGCCATCGCGCCGATGGTGGGCGGCTTCCTGTTCGTGCATGCCGACTGGCATTCGATCTTCTGGTTCCTGACCTTCGTCGGCGCGCTGCTGCTGGTGTCCAACTGGCGGCTGCTGCCCGAGACGCTGCATGCCGACCTGGTGCAGCCCTTCAACGTGCGCGCGCTGATGCGCGAGTACGCGCGGCTGTGCCGCAGCCCGAAGTTCATGCTGCTGGTGCTGGCCAGCGGCATCCCGTTCAACGGCATGTTCCTCTACGTGCTGGCCGCGCCGGTGTTCCTGGGTGAGCACCTGCACTTCGCGCCGCAGCAGTTCTTCTGGTTCTTCCTGTGCTCCATCGGCGGCATCATGGCCGGCGCCGCCGTCAGCGGCCGGCTGGCCGGCAAGATGTCGGCCAAGCGCCAGATCATGCGGGGCTTCCGCATCATGGTGGCGGTGTCGGTGGCCAACATCGCGCTCAACCTGTTCGTGCCGCTGAGCGCCTTCTGGGCGCTGCCCATGGTGGGCTTGTTCGCGTTCGGCTGGGCCATGATGGTGCCGGTGGTCACGCTGCTGGTGCTGGACCAGGTGCCCGAGCGCCGCGGCATGGCCTCGTCGCTGCAGGCCTGCATCGGCTCGGCCGCTAACGGGCTGGTGGCCGGCGTGCTGGTGCCGCTGGTGATGCACTCGACGGTGGCGCTGGCCGTCACGTCGGCGGCGCTGATGCTGGTGGGGCTGGCCGCCTGGTACGGCGTGCGCCGCTCCATCCCCGCTTAAGCTGGCCGCCGGCGCGCCGAAATCCCTGGGATGACGACGATGCGCAGGCTGATGGCCGCGTCCCTGCTGGCCGGTGCGGCGGCGGTGGCGCAGGAGCCCAAGGAACCGGTGGAGGCGCTGCGCCAGCGGCTGGCGGAGCGGTTGTCCACCAAGGACGCGGCCGCGGCCACGCCCAAAGCGGCGCTGCGGCCGCCCGCCCGTGCCGCCAAGGCCGAGCCGCCCCGGCCGGCGCGCTGGGGCTATGCCGGTGACCTGGGCCCGGATCGCTGGGCCGAGCTGTCGCCCGAGTACCGGCTTTGCGGCCTGGGCACGCGCCAGAGCCCCATCGACATCCGCGAGGGCCTGGCCGTCGACCTGGAGCCCATCGCCTTCGACTACCGCCCCAGCGGCTTCTCGGTGGTGGACACCGGCCACACGGTGCAGGTCAACGTCGCGCCGGGCAACGGCCTGACGGTGATGGGGCGGCGCTACGAGCTGGTGGAGTTCCACTTCCACCGCCCCGGCGAGGAGCGCGTCAACGGCCAGCAGTTCGACATGGCCGCCCACCTGACGCACCGCGACGCCCAGGGCCGGCTGGCGGTGCTGGCGGTGCTGCTGTCGCGCGGGCCGGACGACCGGCCGCAGCCGGTGCTGCAGTCCGTCTGGGCCAACCTGCCGCTGGAGAAGGGCGAGGCGCAGGTGGCGCCCGCGCCCCTCGACCTCAACCAGATGCTGCCCGCCGACCGCGGCTACTACACCTACATGGGCTCGCTGACGACGCCGCCCTGCAGCGAGGGCGTGCTGTGGATGGTGATGCGCCAGCCGGTGCTGTTGACGGCCCAGCAGATCGACGTCTTCGCGCGGCTGTACCCGATGAATGCACGGCCGTTGCAGGCCGGCTCGGGCCGGCTGATCAAGCAGTCGCAGTAGGCCCCTCGCCCAGCCTCGCGCCGCTGAACGCGGGCGAGCCTGGTCGGTCTTGCAGACCGCGCTGCGGCTCACGCCTCAGCCCTTCGCCAGGCACGCCGAGCCCACCGGGCTCAACGTGTCCGGGGCTCAGCCCCGGCGGGGGCGAAGATGCTTGCCGGGTGGACCGGCAAGCACATCGCCTGACGGGCCGGCTCGGGAGCGGCCTGGCGCCCGGCCCGAATCCGTTGGGCCCTCCGTCAGGCCCTGCCTTGCGCCGTCGTGCGCGCGCCCGACAGCCAGTCGTGCAGCGTCGCGAACAGCTGCTCGGCCACCACCGGCTTGGCGACATGGTCGTCCATGCCGGCGTCCAGGCAGCGCTGGCGCTCCTCGTCGAAGGCATTGGCCGTCATCGCCAGGATGGGCAGCGTGCGGCCCTTGGGCAGGCGGCGGATGGCGCGCGTCGCGTCCAGCCCGTCCAGCACCGGCATCTGCACGTCCATCAGCACCAGCGCATAGTCGCCGGCCTCGACCATGTCGATGGCCTGCCGGCCGTCGGCGGCCACGTCCACCGTCAGGCCGGCGCTGCCGATCAGCGCCACCGCCACCTCCTGGTTGACCGGGTTGTCCTCGGCCAGCAGCAGGCGGCGCGGGTGGCTGCGGGCCAGCTCGGCCAGGCGCTCGCGCGCCGAGTGGGGGCGTGGTGCGGCCACCGGCGGGGCGGCGGGCGGCGCGGCGCTGGTGGCGTCGGCGCCCAGCGCGAACCAGAACACGCTGCCCTGGCCGGGCTGGCTGTCCACGCCCACGCGCCCGCCCATCAGCTCGGCCAGTCGGCGGCAGATCGCCAGGCCCAGTCCGGTGCCACCGTAGCGGCGCGTGGTGGAGCTGTCGGCCTGCTCGAAGTCGCGGAACAACCGCTGCTGGGCCTCGCTGTCGATGCCGATGCCGCTGTCCTGCACCTCGAAACGCAGGGGCAGGTGCAGGCCGCTGGGCTCGCCGTCCAGCCGGGCGGCCAGCCGCACGAAGCCCTGGTCGGTGAACTTGACCGCGTTGCCGGCGAAGTTCAGCAGCACCTCGGCGATGCGCTGCGGGTCGCCCAGCAGCACGCGGCCGCGCAGTGCGGGCGCGATCTCGGTCTCCACGCGCAGCCGCTTGGCGGCGGCCGACTGCATGGTCATGCTGGCGATGTTGTCCAGCACCTCGTCGACCGTGAACGGCCGGCGCTCCAGCTGCAGCTTGCCGGCCTCGATCTTGGAGAAGTCCAGCACGTTGTTGATGACGCTGAGCAGGTGCTCGGCCGCATTGGCCACCTTCTGCAGCCGCTGCTGCTGCACCGGCTCGACGGCATCGCTCTGGGCCAGGTAGGTCAGGCCGATGATGGCGTTCATCGGCGTGCGGATCTCGTGGCTCATGTTGGCCAGGAAGGCGCTCTTGGCCTGGCTGGCGGCCCGCGCGGCTTCGGTGGCCTCGGCCAGCTCGGCGGTGCGCGCCTCGACCAGCTCCTCCAGGTGGTGGCGGTAGCGCTCCAGCTCCAGCGCATCGCGGCGCTGGCGCGAGATGTCGGTCAGGAAGCCGTGCCACAGCACGCCGCCGTCGGCCTCGCGCTGCGCGATGGCATTGCCGTAGATCCAGCGCACGCTGCCGTCGGCCTGCGGCGTGCGGAACTCCTGCTGCCAGGGCGCCAGCGTGCGGGCGGAGGCCAGCAGGCTGTCGCGCACCAGCGCGCGGTCGTCGGGGTGGATGCGCTCGAACCAGGGCGCGGCGCTCTGGCCCAGCTCGGCGCTGCCGAGCAGGAAGTACTCGCGCACCGCCTCGCTGACATAGGCGAACGAGAACGTGCCGTTGGCGGCCAGGCGCAACTGGTAGACGACGCCGGGCACCGTCTCGGCCATGCCGCGCAGCCGTTCGATCAGCGCATGCTGGGCGTCGAACTGCTGCTGCAGCGCGTCGCGCATGTGCTCCAGGTGGCCGCCCAGCAGGCCGATCTCGTCGCTGCGCCGGTGGTCGAGCTGCGCATCGAAGCGGCCACCGGCCAGGTCGTTGGCGAAGCCGCCCAGCTCGCGCAGCGGGCGGAACACGCGCAGGTTCAGCAGCCACAGCACCAGCGCCAGCGACACCAGCAGCTGGCCGCCCACCGTGGCGCCGTAGAGCCAGCGCTGGCGCAGCACCGCGGCGCGGCTGAGGTGGTCGTCGATCTCGATCTCGATGTGGCCGATGCGGGTCGTGCCGCGCAGGATGTCGCGCTCGGCGGCCAGCGTGCGGCCCAGGCGCCGCTCGGGCAGGTGGTTCTCGATGAAGGGCACGCCCTGCGAGGCGTCGCTGACGCTGACGCGCACCACCTCGGGCGACTTGACGATGGCGGACACCACCTCGCGCGCGGCGATCGCGTCCAGGTTCCACAGCAGCTCGGGCAGGCTGCTGGCCAGCACGTCCAGCTTGGCGTCGAGGTCGCGCTGCAGCGCCTCCTTGGCGACCTGCGATTCGCGCAGCCCCACCAGCAGGCCGCCCACGATCAGCGCCGGCAGCAGCAGGCCGATGCTGGCGCCCAGCGCGAGTGCAACGAACAGCGAGGAGGACGGCTTGCGGCTCAAGGTGGGTCCATGCTGCCACAGAGCGGGGGCCGCCCCAAGGACATCGCGCCACGGCGCGTGGAGGCGGCGTGGCGCGATCTGTGGTAAGTCCCGGGGGTCAGCTCTTGCCCAGCAGCTGCGGCTTCAGCGAGTTGTCGACCGGCTTGTCGCCCAGCCAGATCTTCAGCAGCGCGTTGTAGAAGCCGAGGTCGGGCATGGTCTCGCCGATCGGCTTGCCGTTGAAGTGCATCACGGTGCCGGTGCCGGGCACCCAGTCGACGGTGATGACGTCGCCCTTCTTGGCGGACGGGATGCTGACGAAGACCTCGCCGAACTGGGCCAGCTGGTTGACGAACTTGGAGCGTTCGGCCTTGTCGGTGTTGGCCGTGATGCCGGTCATGAAGGCCTGGCCCAGGTCTTCGCCGCTCACCTCGCGCAGCATCGTCAGCGAGATGCGGCGCGGGCCGCTGCTCTCCAGCACGCCGGCGGGGGTGTCCTTGCGGTCGGCAAGGTACAGGCCCAGCACGTACACCTTCACGATCACGCGGGTGCGCACGCCGGCGCCGTTGAGCTTGAGCTCCTTGCCGCTGACCTTGACGGTGTCGTCCAGCTTCACGCCGGCCACTTCCGCCGCGAGGGCGGGGCCGGCCAGCCCGAGCCCGAACGACAGCGCCATGCCGGTCATCCAGTGCCTGAGGGTGTTGGGCTTCATGCAGTCTCCTTCTGTGGGGTGTTCAACGGGCCGCTTCGAGCTTGAACAGGCTGACGACTTCTTCGAGACCTTGTGCCTGGGCTCGCAGCGAGTCGGCGGCGGCGGCGGCTTGCTCCACCAGCGCGGCGTTCTGCTGCGTGCTCTTGTCCATGTCATGGATGGTATGCGTGACGCGCTGGATGCCCACCCCCTGCTCGGCACTGGCGTGGGTGATCTCGCCCATGATGTCGGTCATGCGCTGCACGCTGGCCACCACGCCCTGCATGGTGCTGCCGGCCTTGGCGACCAGCTCGCTGCCCTGGGCGACCTTCTCGACCGAGTCGCCGATCAGGCGCTTGATCTCCTTGGCGGCGTCGGCGCTGCGGCCGGCCAGCGAGCGCACCTCGCCGGCCACGACCGCGAAGCCGCGCCCCTGCTCGCCGGCGCGCGCCGCCTCCACCGCGGCGTTCAGCGCCAGGATGTTGGTCTGGAAGGCGATGCCGTCGATGACGCTGATGATGTCGACGATCTTCTTGGACGACGCATCGATGCTGCCCATGGTCGTGACGACCTGCGCCACCACCGCGCCGCCGTCCGCCGCCACCTGGGACGCGGCCTGCGCGAGCTGGTTGGCCTGCTGGGCGTTCTGCGCGTTCTGCTGCACCGCGTCGGTCAGCGTCTTCATGGCCGACAGCGTCTGCTCCAGCGAGGCGGCCTGCGCCTCGGTGCGCACCGACAGGTCCAGGTTGCCGCTGGCGATCTCGCTGGACGCGGCGGCGATGGACTCGGTGCCCTCGCGCACGCGGCCGACGATGCCCTTCAGGCTCTCGTTCATCTCCGACAAGGCCTGCAGCAGCTCGCCGGTCTCGTCGCGGCTGCGCACCTCGATCTCGCTGGTCAGGTTGCCCGACGCCACGCGCCTTGCCACGCTGACCGCGCCGCGCAGCGGCACGACGATGCCGCGGGTGATCAGCAGCCCCGTCAGCGCGCTGGCGACGATGGCCGCGGCGGCGATGACCAGCAGCAGCAGCGCGGTCTTGTTGGCGGTGCGGTTGGACTCCTCGCCCGCGGCCTCCATGCCGGCGTTGCGGGCCGCCACCAGCTTGTCCAGCGCGGCCAGGTACTTCACCTGCGCGGCGCGCACCGAGAACTGGAACTTCAGCGGCGCGCCCTCGGTGTCGCCCGAGGCGACCGTCTTCACGAAGGCCGCCTGGGCCGGCATGAACTTGGCGCGCGCCTCCTTGACCGCCTTGAGCTGCTCCTGGCTGGCCGCGTCGGTCAGCAGCGGCTCCAGCTCGGCCATGGTCTTCTCGTGCGAGGCCATCAGGCTGGCCACGGTGGCGAGTTCCTGCTTGATCTGGTCCTCGCCCGTCATGATCAGCGTGGTCATCATGCTGCGGGAGGCATCGCCCAGCTCGGCCTTGGCCTTGTTCGCCAGCGCCACGGCCTTGTAGTCGCGGCTCACCAGCTGGCTGATCTCGCCGTTGAGCGTCTGTATGCCCACGTAGCCCAGGCCCGCCATGGCCACCAGGCAGGCAATCACCACCAGGAAGCCGGCGGTGAGCCGTTGGCCGATGCGCAGGCGGGACAGGAAGTTCATGGGCATGCCTTGGTAAATCGATGGAACCGGCCGAAATTTCAGCAGAGATTTGCTAGGGCTGATGCGTTGCGCCCGCTTGCGCAGTGACGGCGGTGTGACATGTGCGGCAGATGGGCCGCAATCCTCGGCGCGCCCCCGGCTCGTGCGATCTGGACGCAGCTCGAAGCGAGACACCCTCGGGACAAATACCCGTCCTCGCCGCGGCGCAGTTAAAGCGCCACTTCGCAATATTCGGCCAAGTCCTTATTTCTGAACGAGATTTCGGGTGCGGCTGTATGAATCAACAGTATCGCCTAAGTGCTTGATTTCATTACAAAAACTTCCCGTAAACCTTGACCGGGGAGGGGTCGGCCTTTAAAGTGGGAGAAAGTGTCTTTCGGTGGTGGTAAGTGTCGGAAATCGTCTTTCAGGGTGCATCGAACTTGGCGTTGGACGCCAAGGGTCGCCTGAGCGTGCCCGCCCGACACCGTGAGGTGCTGCAGCTGATCTGCCAGGGCCGGCTGACCGTCACCAAGCACCCCGACGGCTGCCTGATGCTGTTCCCGCGCCCGACCTGGGAGGGCTTCCGCGACAAGGTGGCGGCGCTGCCGATGTCGGCCGCCGGCTGGAAGCGGGTGTTCCTGGGCAACGCGATGGACGTGGACATCGACTCCGCGTCGCGCGTGCTGATCTCGCCCGAGCTGCGCAAGAGCGCCGGCCTGAGCAGCGACGTGATGCTGCTGGGCATGGGCAGTCACTTCGAGTTGTGGGATGCCGCCGCCTACCACGCCCACGAGGCCGAGGTGATGGCCGGCCCGCTGCCGGACGCCCTCAAGGACTTCAGCTTCTGATGGGCGCCGACATGGCAGACAGCGCCGAGTTCCGCCACACCACCGTGCTGCTGGACGAGGCGGTGGACGGCGTGCTGGCGCGCCCCGACGGCATCTACGTGGACGGCACCTTCGGCCGCGGCGGGCATTCGCGCGCGCTGCTGGCCCGGCTGGGCCCGGCGGGGCGGCTGATCGGCATCGACCGCGACCCCGAGGCGGTGGCGGCGGCAGCGGCCATCCAGGACCCGCGCTTCACCATCGTGCACAGCGCCTTCGCCGACATGGCCGACGCGCTGGCCGGGATCGGCGTGACCCAGGTGGACGGCGTGCTGCTGGACCTGGGCGTGTCCAGCCCGCAGATCGACAACCCGGAGCGGGGCTTCAGCTTTCGCTTCAACGGCCCGCTGGACATGCGCATGGACCCCACCCGGGGCGAGAGCGCGGCGGACTTCCTCGCGCGCGCCGACGAGCGCGAGATCGCACAGGTGATTCGGGACTATGGCGAAGAACGGTTTGCTGGCCAGATTGCAAAGGCGGTTGTTGCTCGCCGGGAAGCCGGTACGCCGCTCGCGCGCACCGACGAACTGCGCGAACTCGTGGCTCGCGCGGTCAAGACCCGCGAACCCGGGCAAGACCCGGCCACACGCACCTTTCAAGCTCTTCGGATTCATGTCAATCGAGAGCTTGAGCAACTCGAGCAGGGGCTGAACGCCGCGCTGCGGTTGCTCGCCCCGGGCGGGCGCCTGTCCGTCATCAGCTTCCATTCGCTGGAGGACCGGCGCGTCAAGCAGTTCATCGCCGCCCACAGCAAGGCCGAGGTCGACCGCCGCGCGCCGTTCGCGCCGCCGCCGGCGCTGGCGCTGCAGTCGCTGGGCCGCGTGATGCCCAGCGAGACCGAGGTCCGCGCCAACCCGCGCTCGCGCTCCGCCGTGCTGCGCGTGGCCGAGCGCACCGATGCCCCGCTGAAGCGCTGACGTGGCGAAGATCAACTTCATCCTCATCCTGGCGGTGCTGGCCAGCGGGCTGGTGCTGGTGCACAGCGCCTACGAGTCGCGCCGGCTGTTCGCCGAGCGCGAGCGCACCAAGGCCGAGGGCCAGCGCCTGGCCGCCGACGCCGAGCGCCTGAAGGCCGAGCGCCATGCCCAGGCCACCAACCTGCGCGTCGAGCAGGTGGCGCGCGAGCGCCTGGGCATGCGGCTGATCTCGCCGGCGGTGGTCGCTTCCGGAGTGGCGCCCTGATGCCCGCCGCCAAGACGCCCAAGGCCGGCGCGCGTGCCCTCGGCTCGGGCCGCGGCGTCAGCTACTCCACCAGCCCGCTGCTGGCGTCCAAGACGCCGCCGTGGCGCTCGCGCTTCCTGGTCGCGCTGGTCGGGCTGGCCTTCGCCGGCCTGCTGGGCCGGGCGATCTACGTGCAGGTGCTGCACACCGAGTTCTTCCAGAAGCAGGGCGAGGCGCGCTACGCCCACACGCTGGAGCTGCCGGCCAGCCGCGGCCGCATCAACGACCGCACGGGCCAGGTGCTGGCCGCCAGCGTGGCGGTGCCGTCGATCTGGGCCATCCCCAAGGAAGTGGACGCCGACGCCGACAAGCGCCGCGAGCTGGCCAAGGCGCTGGGCCTGTCCAGCAAGGAGCTGGCCGCCAAGCTCAACCCCGAGACGCGCTTCGTCTGGCTCAAGCGGCTGTCCGACGACGAGACGGCCGCCAAGGTCAAGGCGCTGGGCCTGAAGGGCGTGTTCCAGGACCGCGAGTACCGCCGCAAGTACCCCGAGGGCGAGGCCGCAGCCCATGTGGTGGGCTTCACCAACGTCGAGGACCGCGGCCAGGAGGGCATCGAGCTGGCCTTCCAGAAGGAGCTGCAGGGCCGCGACGGCTCGCGCTCCGTCGTGCGCGACCGCCTGGGCCGCGTGGTGGAGGACATCGGCGACATCGTGCCCGCCGCCAACGGCCACGACATCGACCTGTCCGTCGACTCCAAGGTGCAGTTCTTCGCCTACCAGCGCATCCGCGACGCGGTGGCCGCCAACAAGGCCAAGGCGGGCTCGGTCGTCGTGCTGGACGTGCAGACCGGCGAGGTGCTGGCGCTGGCCAACTTCCCCAGCTACGACCCCGGCAACCGCCAGAACCTGTCGGGCGAGCAACTGCGCAACCGCGCGCTGACCGACGTGTTCGAGCCCGGCTCGACGATGAAGCCCTTCATCGCCGGCCTGGCGATGGAGACCGGCCGCGTCAGGCCGGAGACGCTGGTGGACACCGGCAACGGCCGCTACCCGTTCCAGGGCGCCGTCATCAGCGACACCAGGGCGCACGGCGTCATCACGGTGCGCGAGGTGATCCAGATGTCCAGCAACATCGGCACCACCAAGCTGGCCATGCAGATGCAGCCGCGCGAGATGCACGAGCTGTTCACGGCCATCGGCCTGGGCCAGCGGCCGCAGATCAGCTTCCCCGGCGCGGTGTCCGGCAAGCTGCGGCCCTACAAGACCTGGCGGCCCATCGAGCAGGCGACGATGAGCTACGGCTACGGCCTGTCGGCGTCGCTGTTCCAGCTGGCGCGGGCCTACACGGTGTTCGCGCGCGACGGCGAGATCATCCCGGTCAGCATGCTGCGCCAGCCGCACGAGCAGCCGGTGGCCGGCATCCGAGTGTTCCGGCCCGAGGTGGCGCGCGAGCTGCGCCAGATGCTGCAGGCCGCCGCCGGCCCCGGCGGCACGGCGCCCGACGCGCAGGTGCCTGGCTACAGCGTGGGCGGCAAGAGCGGCACGGCCCACAAGCAGGAGGGCCGCGGCTACGTCAACAAGTACCGCTCCTGGTTTGTCGGCGTTGCGCCGGTCAGCAAGCCGCGCATCGTCGTGGCGGTGATGGTCGACGAGCCCACGGCCGGCGTCTATTACGGCGGCAAGGTGGCCGGCCCGGTGTTCAGCCAGGTCACCGCGCAGACGCTGCGCCTGCTGGGCGTGGCACCCGACCTGGACGTGAAGAGCCAGATCGTCGCCAACCAGAAGGCGGTGCCCGTGGAGGAAAGTTTCTGATGCTGACGCGACTGAAGTCCCCCGAGGCCGCGGCCCGCTGGCTGTCCGAATGGTGCACCGGCACGCTGCGCACCGACAGCCGCCAGGTGCAGCCGGGAGACGCCTTCATCGCCTGGCCCGGCTATGCGCGTGACGGCCGCGAGTACGTCGCCGCCGCGCTCGCCGCCGGCGCCGCCACCTGCCTGGTGGAGGACGCCGAGGTCGAGCGCTTCGGCTTCGTCGACGCCCGCGTCGCCTCGCTGCCCGGCCTCAAGGCCCGCACCGGCGAGATCGCCGCGGCCTTCTTCGGCCGGCCCACCGACACGCTGGACGTCATCGCCGTCACCGGCACCAACGGCAAGACCTCGTCGGCCTGGTGGATCGCCCAGGCCAAGGCCCAGCTGGGCCGGCGCTGCGGCGTGGTCGGCACGCTGGGCATCGGCGAGCCGCCGCGGCTGGACTACAACGGCCTGACCACGCCCGACCCGGTGCTGCTGCAGGCGGCCTTCGCCCGCATGCGCGACCAGCGCTTCGCGGCCTGCGCGATCGAGGCCAGCAGCATCGGCCTGAACGAGGGTCGGCTGGCCGGCAGCAGCGTGCGCGTGGCGGTGTTCACCAACTTCACGCAGGACCACCTCGACTACCACGGCACGATGGATGCCTACTGGGCGGCCAAGCGGGCGCTGTTCGGCTTCCCGGGCCTGCGCGCGGCGGTGGTCAACCTCGACGACGCCAAGGGCGACGCGCTGGCGGCCGAGCTGGGCGGGCTGGACGTCTGGACCACCGGCGTCCAGCGGGCCGATGCGCGGCTGACCGCCCGCGGCCTGCACTACACCGGCGAAGGCCTGGCCTTCCTGCTGCACGAGGGCGCCGAGGCCATCGCGGTGCAGACCGGCCTGATCGGCGACTACAACGCCGCCAACCTGCTGGGCGTGGCCGGCGCACTGCGCGCCCAGGGGCATGCGCTGGCCGACGTGGCCCGCGCGCTGGCCACCGTGACGCCGGTGCCCGGCCGCATGCAGCGCGTCGGCAACGGCCGCGAGCTGCCGCAGGTGGTGGTGGACTACGCCCACACGCCCGATGCGCTCGACAAGGCGCTGTCGGCGCTGCAGGCCCTGGCCAAGGCGCGCGGCGGCGAACTGGTGTGCGTGTTCGGCTGCGGCGGCGACCGCGACCGCGGCAAGCGGCCGCAGATGGGCGCGATCGCGGCCCGGCTGGCCGGCCGCGTGGTCGTCACCACCGACAACCCGCGCACCGAGGCGCCGGCGCAGATCCTGGGCGACATTGCCGCTGCCGCGCCGGGCGCCATCGTCATCGAGGCGCGCGAGGAGGCCATCCGCGCCGCCATCGCCCAGGCCCATGCGCGCGACATCGTGCTGATCGCCGGCAAGGGCCATGAGGACTACCAGGAGGTGATGGGCGTGCGCCGCCCGTTCTCCGACGTGGGCGAGGCCCGCGCCGCGCTGCTGCTGAGGGCGGGCCTGTGACGGGCTTCCTGACGCTCGCCGAGGCGCACGCGCTGCTGCCGGGCGCCATGCTGGTGGGTGACGGCGCCACCGCCTTCGCCCGCGTGCACAGCGACACCCGCACGCTGCGCGCCGGCGACCTGTTCGCCGCGCTGCGCGGCGAGCGCTTCGACGCCAACGACTTCCTCCGCGAGGCCAAGGCCGCCGGCGCGGTCGCCGCGCTGGCCGAGCGCGGCCTGGCCGAGGCCGGCCTGCCGGGCCTGCTGGTGCCGGACGCGAAAGCGGCGCTGGGCCAGCTGGCCGCCGCCTGGCGCCGCCAGCAGCAGCTGCCCGTCATCGCCGTCACCGGCAGCAATGGCAAGACGACGACGACCCAGATGATCGCCGCCATCCTGCGCGCCTGGGTGGGCGATGCGGCCCTGGCCACCGAGGGCAACTACAACAACGACATCGGCGTGCCGTTGACGCTGCTGCGGCTGCGCCATGACGACGCGGTGAGCCACCGCGCGGCGGTGGTCGAGCTGGGCATGAACCACCCGGGCGAGATCGCGCCGCTGGCCGCGATGACGGCGCCCACGGTGGCGCTGGTCAACAACGCGCAGCGCGAGCACCAGGAGTTCATGGCGACGGTCGAGGCCGTGGCGCGCGAGAACGGCGCCGTCATCGAGGCGCTGGGCGGCAGCGGCTGTGCGGTGTTTCCCGCCGAAGACCCCTGCGCGCCGATCTGGTTCGAGATGGCCGGCGCCCGCCCGCACCTGACCTTCGCGCTGCGCGGCGAGGCCGACGTGACGGGCGCCGCGCAGTGGATGGGCGGGCACTGGGCGCTGGAGATCCACACGCCCGCCGGCAGCGCGCCCGTCGCCCTGCACATGGCCGGCGAGCACAACCTGCGCAATGCGCTCGCGGCCGCCGCCTGCGCGCTGGCGGCCGGTGCGCCGCTGACGGCAATAGCCCAGGGCCTGGAGGCCTTCCGCGCCGTCAAGGGCCGCAGCGAGCTCAAGCGCGACGCGCGCGGCCGCACGCTCATCGACGACAGCTACAACGCCAACCCCGACAGCGTGCGCGCCGCCATCGACGTGCTGGCCGGGCTGCCGGGCGCGGGCTGGCTGATCCTGGGCGACATGGGCGAGGTGGGCAACGAGGGCCCGGCCTTCCACCGCGAGGTGGGCGCCTATGCGGCCGAGCGCGGCATCGCCCACCTGTGGACCGCGGGCAGCGCCGCCCGCGACGCCGCAGCGGCCTACGGCCCGCGCGCCCGCGCCTTCGACACCACGGCCGCGCTGATCGCGGCCCTGCAAGAACAACCCGACGCGGCCCAGACCCTGGTCAAGGGCTCGCGCTTCATGAAGATGGAACAAGTGGTCGCTGCCCTGCAAACCGGAACTGACGGAGATCAGCATGCTGCTTAGCCTGGCCCAGTGGCTGCAGGGCCTCTACCCCGACCTGGGGTTCCTGCGCGTCTTTCAGTACATCACCTTCCGCGCGGTGATGGCGGCCATGACGGCGCTGCTCATCGGCCTGGCCTTCGGGCCCTGGGTCATCCGCAGCCTCACGGCGATGAAGATCGGCCAGCCCATCCGCGCCTACGGCGTGCAGCAGCACCTGGCCAAGGCCGGCACGCCCACCATGGGCGGCGTGCTGATCCTGATCGGCATCGGCGTGTCCACGCTGCTGTGGTTCGACTGGAGCAACCGCTTCGTCTGGGTCGTCATGCTGGTGACCATGGGCTTCGGCGCCGTGGGCTGGGTGGACGACTGGCGCAAGGTGGTGGACAAGAACCCCGAGGGCATGCGCAGCCGCGAGAAGTTCTTCTGGCAGTCGCTGATCGGCCTGGTCGCCGCGCTGTACCTGGCGTTCAGCGTGTCCGAGACCTCGTTCCTGGGCGTGGTGGAGTTGTTCTTCCGCTGGGTGCGCAGCGGCTTCTCGACCGAGCTGCCGCCCAAGGCCGACCTGCTGATCCCGTTCTTCAAGACCATCAGCATGCCGCTGGGCGTGTGGGGCTTCGTCGCGCTGGCCTACTTCGTCATCGTCGGCACCAGCAACGCGGTGAACTTCACCGACGGCCTGGACGGCCTGGCCATCATGCCGGTGGTGCTGGTGGGCTCGGCGCTGGGCCTGTTCGCCTACCTGACCGGTTCGTCGGTGTTCTCCAAGTACCTGCTGCTGCCCTACATCCCGGGTGCCGGCGAGCTGCTGATCTTCTGCGCCGCGCTGGCCGGCGCGGGCCTGGCCTTCCTGTGGTTCAACGCCCACCCGGCGCAGGTCTTCATGGGCGACGTGGGCGCGCTGGCGCTGGGCGGCGGCCTGGGCACGCTGGCCGTCATCACCCGCCAGGAGATCGTGCTCGGCATCATGGGCGGCATCTTCGTGGCCGAAGTGCTGTCGGTGATGCTGCAGGTCACCTGGTTCAAGTACACGAAGAAGAAGTTCGGCGAGGGCCGGCGCATCTTCAAGATGGCGCCGCTGCACCACCACTTCGAGAAGAGCGGCTGGAACGAGACCCAGGTGGTCATCCGCTTCTGGATCATCACCATGCTGCTGTGCCTGGTCGGCCTGGCCAGCCTCAAGCTGCGGTGAGCAAGCCATGAAGCTGGACCTGCCGCAATTCGATCAACAGCGCGTCCTCGTGCTGGGCCTGGGTGACTCCGGCCTGGCCATGGCGCGCTGGTGTGCATCGCATGGCGCGCAGGTCACGGTCTGGGATTCGCGCGCCGAGCCGCCGCAGCGCGGCGCGCTGGGTGACGCGGCCGCCTTCATCACCGGCGAGCTGACGGCCGAGATCGTGGCCGGCTTCAACGCCGTGCTGAAGAGCCCCGGCCTGTCGCCGCTGGATGCGCGCTTGAAGGCGGTCTACGACCACGGCCCCGCGGTGCGCGGCGAGCTGGACCTGTTCGCCGACGCGCTGGCTGCGCTGAAGGTGCAGCACGGCTATGGGCCCGCGGTGCTGGCCATCACCGGCACCAACGGCAAGACCACCACCACCTGCATGACCGGCCTGCTGGTCGAGCGCGCGGGCAAGCGCGTGGCCGTCGCCGGCAACATCGGGCCCACGCTGCTGGACACGCTGACCGAGGCGCTGGCCAGGGAGCCGGACCCGGCGCCCGTCGACGCGGCGGCGCACGAGGCGATAGCGGCCACGCCTGTCGAGGCAGTCGCGGACGCGGACGACGCCGAGCCGGCGGCCGAGGAGGCCCAAGAGGCCCAAGAGGCTCAAGAGGCCGCCGTGCCGGTCGACCCCGAGGCCGTTGCCGAGGTGGCCGTCGAGGCCGCTGCCGAAGTCATCGCCGACGCGCCGCTGCCCATAGCCCCGCCGCCGCCGCGCGGCCCGGTGTTCGAGACGCTGCCCGAGGTCTGGGTGCTGGAGCTGTCCAGCTTCCAGCTCGACAACGCCGCCGGCTTCGAGCCCACCGCCGGCGCGGTGCTGAACCTGACGCAGGACCACCTGGACTGGCATGGCGACATGGCGTCTTATGGCCGTGCCAAGGCACGCATCTTCGGCCGCGAGTCGGTCATCGTCGCCAACCGCGACGACGCCGAGGTCGAGGCGCTGGTGCCCGCGCCCGTGTTCGTCAAGGGCAGCCGGGGCAAGCCGGGCCGCACGGTGTCGCGCCAGGTCGTGCGCTTCGGCCTGAACGCACCCCAGGCGCCGGGCGATTTCGGCCTGGTGGAGGAGGGCGGCCTGGCCTGGCTGGTGCGCGCCCGCGAGCTGGACCCGACGATCAAGCGCAAGCGCGGCGAGGACGCCGAGCCACTGCTGATCCAGCGCCTGATGCCGGCCGACGCGCTGCGCGTGCGCGGCCGCCACAACGCGGCCAACGCACTGGCCGCGCTGGCGCTGGCCACGGCCGCCGGCTGCGAGCTGGCGCCGATGCTGCACGGCCTGCGCGAGTACCGCGGCGAGCCGCACCGGGTCGAGCCCGTCGGCCGCATCGGCGACGTCGAGTTCTTCGATGACAGCAAGGGCACCAACGTCGGCGCGCCGGTCGCCGCGATCTCCGGCCTCGGCGCCGACCGTGCGCCGGCCCGGCTCGTCC
>CAXDTK010000026.1:0-30997 GCA_963992225.1 uncultured Comamonadaceae bacterium
GGCAGCGTCAGATGTGTATAAGAGACAGGGCGGGCAGGGACCGGCGAAACGCCGGCGGAGGCCAGCGCGGGGCCGGCGGGATTGTGCGTGTTTTGCCCCGTTTCCCCCTAGCTTGAACCTGTCACCCCCCGCGTCCGGGCGGTCCGCACGCCCCTCAGGTGGCCCGCTGGAGGTCGCCCTGCGGCGCGAAGCTGTGGGCGCTGGCCAGCGGCCAGTAGAGCCGGAAGGTGGCATGCGGCAGCTCGCCGCGCAGCAGCGCGCCGGGCGCGACGAAGGGCAGCAGGTTGGCCAGCAGCCGCACCTCGTGCTTGTCGAGGCGGTGCACGATGTGTTGGGCCGTGATGTCGCGCGGGTGCTGCAGGCCGGCGGCCTCGACCAGCTCCTTCAGCGCCTTCAGCGTGTTCTGGTGGAAGTTGGCGACGCGCTGCGCCTTGTCGGGCACGACGATGGCGCGCTGGCGGTGCGGGTCCTGCGTGGTCACGCCGGTGGGGCAATGGCCGGTGTGGCAGGCCTGGGCCTGGATGCAGCCCAGCGCGAACATGAAGCCGCGCCCGGCGTTGCACCAGTCCGCGCCCAGCGCCATCAGGCGCACGATGTCGAACGCGGTCGTGACCTTGCCGGCGCAGCCCAGCCTGATCTTGTCGCGCAGGTCCAGGCCGACCAGCGTGTTGTGCACCAGCAGCAGCCCCTCCTGCAGCGGCGCACCGACGTTGTTGGTGAACTCCAGCGGCGCCGCGCCCGTGCCGCCCTCGGCGCCGTCCACGACGATGAAGTCCGGCGTGATGCCGGTCTCCAGCATGGCCTTGCAGACGGCGAACCATTCCCACGGGTGGCCGATGCAGAGCTTGAAGCCGGTGGGCTTGCCGCCGGACAGGTTGCGCAGGTGCTCGATGAACTGCAGCATCTCAACCGGCGTGGCGAACGCGCCGTGGCGGGCCGGCGAGATGCAGGGCACGCCCTCGGGCACGCCGCGCGCCGCGGCGATCTCGGCGCTGACCTTGGGGCCGGGCAGCACGCCGCCATGGCCCGGCTTGGCGCCCTGGCTGAGCTTGAGCTCGATCATCTTGACCTGCGGGTCGCTGGCGTTGGCCTGGAAGCGCTCGGCGCTGAAGCTGCCGTCGTCGTTGCGGCAGCCGAAGTAACCCGAGCCGATCTCCCAGATCAGGTCGCCGCCATGGGTGCGGTGGTGCACGCTGATCGAGCCCTCGCCGGTGTCGTGTGCGAAGCCGCCCTTCTTCGCGCCCTGGTTCAGCGCCAGGATGGCGTTGGCGCTGAGCGCACCGAAGCTCATCGCCGAGATGTTGAAGACGCTGGCCGAGTAGGGCTGGGCGCGGCCCGCGCCGATGGTGATGCGGAAGTCGTGGCTGGCCAGGTGCGTGGGCGCCAGCGAGTGGTTGATCCACTCGTAGCCGCGCTCGCCCACGTCCAGCTGGGTGCCGAAGGGGCGCTGGTCGGGCTCGCCCTTGGCGCGCTGGTAGACGATGGAGCGCTGGGCGCGCGAGAACGGCGCGGCGTCGTTGTCGCCCTCGACGAAGTACTGGCGGATCTCGGGCCGGATGAACTCGAACAGGAAGCGCAGGTGGCCGATGACCGGGTAGTTGCGCAGGATGGCGTGGCGCGGCTGGCGCACGTCGCGCAGGCCCAGCAGCGTCAGCGCCAGGAACAGCAGCGCCAGCACGCCGTCGGCCCAGCCGGCCCGCCAGCGCAGCGCGAAGCCCAGCGCCAGCAGCCCGCACAGCATCCAGGTCAGATAGCGCAGCGGGAAATGTTCATTGAGCCGCCGCAGCCAGCCGGGCCAAGCAAGCATGGGGTCTCCTCGCAACCATGACGAGCGGAGCTTAAGGCGGGCCCCCTTCACAATCGCCCGCTTCAACCCCGAAGGTGGCTGTCGATGACCTCTTTGTTCTCGAAATTGGGCTGGCTGTTCTCCAAGGCCTGGTGGCTGCTGGACGGCACGCGCCGCGCGCTGATGAACCTGGCCGTGCTGCTGCTGCTCGTCATCCTGGTGACGGCGTTCCTGACGCGCGGCCCCAAGGCGCTGGCCGACAAGACCACGCTGGTGCTCAAGCTGGAGGGCAACCTGGTCGAGCAGTTCTCGGGCAGCCCGCGCGAGCAGCTGATGGCGCAGGCGCAGGGCCGCGGCTCGCCAAAGCAGACGCGGCTGCGCGACGTGCTGGCGGCGCTGGACCAGGCCGCCCGCGACGACAAGATCAGCGCGGTGCTGCTGGACGTGGAGGACCTGCAGGGCGCCGGCCTGGCGGGCCTGCACGAGGTCAGCGCCGCGCTGCAGCGCTTCAAGGCGGCCAGCGGCAAGCCCGTGCTGGCCTATGCCGACAGCTACAGCCAGCGCGGCTATTTCCTGGCCGCGCAGGCCGGCGAGGTCTACCTGCACCCGATGGGCATGGTGATGCTGGAGGGCTTCGGCCGCTGGCGCACCTACTACAAGGACGCGCTGGACCGCGTGGGCGTGACGGCGCACGTGCTCAAGGTCGGCACCTACAAGAGCTTTGCCGAGCCCTACACCACCACCGGCCCCAGCCGCGCCACGCTGGAGGCCGAGGGCCTGGTCTACGGCGAGCTGTGGAGCGGCTTCACCGGCGCCGCCGAGGCCGCGCGCAAGCTGCCGGCCGGCAGCATCACCCAGGGCATCGAGGCGCTGCCGCAGCGCCTGGCCGCGGTGCAGGGCGACACGGCCCGGCTGGCGCTGCAGGCCAAGCTGGTGGACGGCCTGAAGACCCGCGACGAGATGCGCGAGCTGCTGATCGCCAAGGGCGCCAAGGACGACGAGAGCAAGAGCTTCCGCCAGGTGTCGCTGGCGCAGTACCTGGCCCATGTGAAGGACGACGGCGCACCCAGCAAGCTGCAGCCGGGCATCGGCGTGGTGGTGGCCGAGGGCGAGATCGTCGACGGCGATGCCGGCCCCGGCCGTGTCGGCGGCGATTCCACCGCGCGGCTGATCCGCAAGGCCCGCGAGGACGACGGCATCAAGGCGGTGGTGCTGCGCGTGAACTCGCCGGGCGGCAGCGCCTTCGCGTCCGAGGTGATCCGGCGCGAGCTGGAGCTCACGCGCAAGGCCGGCAAGCCGGTGGTCGTGTCCATGGGCGACGTGGCGGCCTCGGGCGGCTACTGGATCTCCATGAGCAGCGACGCGGTCATTGCCGACGCCGGCACCGTCACCGGCAGCATCGGCGTGTTCGGCATCCTGCCGACGGCCGAGGGCCTGATGGACAAGCTGTCGCTGCACACCGGCGGCGTGACGACGACCTGGCTGGCCGGCGGCTTCGACCCGCGCCGCCCGCTGGACCCGCGCCTGCAGGCCGCCGTGCAGTCGGGCATCGACAACATCTACGCCCGCTTCACCGGCCTGGCCGCGCAGGCGCGCAAGAGCACGCCCGACAAGATCGACGCGGTGGCGCAGGGTCGCATCTGGACCGGCGCGCAAGCCAAGGAGCGTGGCCTGGTGGACCGCCTCGGCAGCTTCGACGACGCCGTGCAGGCCGCCGTGAAGCTGGCCAAGCTGGACGTCAAGGCCGGCGACAAGCCGCGCCTGGCCTATGTGGAGCGCGACCTCAGCCGCGGCGAGAAGCTGATCGCGTCGCTGACCGACGTGATGGCCCCGCCGCTGGCGCGGGCCGTGGGCCAGGCGCTGGGGCTGGACGCGCTGCCGGCGCCGGTCGTGGAGGAGCTGGCCTCGCTGAAGGCGCTGGCCGGCGTGGCCGCCCGCGGCCAGTGGGACAGGGCCGCGGCGGTGCACTGCCTGTGCGGCGCGCCCTGAGCGGGCGCCCGGGTCAGTAGACCGGGTCGGGCAGCTGCTCGCGGGCCACCACGCGCTGCGTGGCCGGCCGGTCGAACACCCGCTTCAGGTAGGCGCCCAGCGCCGGCCGCGCCTTGGCCGGCCGGGCCTGCATGCGCGTCCAGCGGCAGAGCATGAAGGCCAGCGGGTCCACCGCCGTGTAGTGCTCGCCCAGGAACCAGTCGCCGCCATGGCGGGCCAGTTCGGCGTCCATCTGGTCCAGCATGGCGCCGACCTGCGCCTCGGCGCGGGCCTTCACATCATCGGCATTGGCGGCCATGCGATCGGGGTAGAAGTAGTGGATCAGCATGGCCTGCAGCGTGTTGGTCAGCCACACCATCCACTTGTAGTACTGGGCCCGCTGGGCCGTGCCGGGCGCAGGCGCAAAGCCGGGGTGGCAGTCGGCCAGGTGCATCAGGATGGCCGCCGTCTCGTACAGCACCAGCTCGCCATCGACCAGCACCGGGATCAGGCCGTTCGGGTTGAGCTTGAGGTAGGCCGGCGACTTGTGCTCGTTGTTGGCCCGGTCCACCTGGCGCAGCGTGAACGGGACGCCCATTTCCTCGAGCAGGAGGTGGGGGGCGAAGCTGGCGTTGCTGGGGAAATAGTGCAGTTCGATCATGGCGGCGGCGGGTGGGAAAGCACGGACTCTACGTGCCCCGCGCCGCGGCTACTGCGCGCAGCCGGCCTCGGCGCGGGCCGTGCCGGCCCGGTAGCGCACCGCGGTCATCTCGGCCAGGATGGAGAGCGCAATCTCCGGCGGCGTGCGCGCGCCGATGTCCAGGCCCACCGGGCCATGCAGGCGGTCCAGCTGCGCGTCGGTCAGGCCGAAATGCTCGGCCAGGCGGGCGCGCCGCTTGGCCTGGTTGACCCGCGAGCCGATGGCGCCGACGTAGAAGGCGGCGCTGGTGAGCGCCTCCATCAGCGCCAGGTCGTCCAGCTTGGGGTCGTGCGTCAGCGCGACGATGGCGGTGGCGCCGTCGGGCCGGAAGGCGCTGACCACATCGTCGGGCATGTCGCGCGTCAGCGTCACGCCGTCCAGCGCGAAGCCGTCGGCGTACTCAGCCCGCGGGTCGCACACCGTCACGGCGTAGCCCAGGGCCAGCGCCATGCGGGCCAGGTAGTCGGTCATCTGGCCGGCACCGATCACCAGCAGCCGCCACTGCGGGCCGTGGTGGCTGACCAGCTGGGTGTCGGTCAGCACCAAGGTGTCGGCGCCCGGCTCGGCGGCGGCCAGCGTGGCCGCGCCGCTGGCCAGGTCCAGCGTACGGCACACGCGCTCGCCGCGGGTCAGGCGGGCCAGCAACTCGTCCACGCCCGACTGCGGGCCCAGCGGCTCCAGCAACAGCTCCAGCGTGCCCCCGCAGGGCAGGCCGAAACGGCGCGCGGCCTCGGCGCCGACGCCGTAGCGCAGCGGCGTGGGACCGGCGAGCCGCAGGCTGCCGGCACGCAGCTGGGCCACCAGGTCGTCCTCGATGCAGCCGCCGGACACCGAGCCGGCGATCAGCCCGTCGTCACGCACCGCCACCAGCGAGCCTACCGGCCGCGGCGCGGAGCCCCAGGTGCGCGTGATGGTGCCCAGCACCACGCCGCGCGCCTCGGCCCGCCAGCCGGCGGCCATGCGCAACACGCTGAGGTCGAGGTTGTCCATCGCTGCCGGGTCGCTGAGTTGACGAAGCCGCTAGCGTAAGCGGCCCGCGCCCGGCGAACCGGTGCAAGGTCTCTCAGTTCTTGCGGCCGAACACCAGCAGCAGGCCGCCGATGGCGATGGCACCGACGCCCAGCCAGACCGGCAGGTTGACGTGCTCGGTCTCCTTGGCCGACAGCTCGACCGGGCCGACCTTGGCGACGGTGGTGTCCTTGGTGTAGCTGAAGCCGCCCAGTGCCAGCGCGGCAGCGCCGGCGACGAGCAGCAGGATGCCGATGATCTTGGTTGCGCCCATGGTGGGTCTCCCGGGTTGAGGTGGCCGCAGTGTGGAGGCGGCGCCTGCCGGCCCGGATGTAACGAAAGCGCAAGCCGCTGTCGGACGGCGCCGACAGCGGCTCATCTCAAGGGAAGACCTTCAGCGTCGCGGTGTTGCTGCCGCCCCGGCAGCGCGCCGGCTCGCCCGCGTCGTTGACGATGCGCTCGATGCTGCCCTTGTCCACCAGGCAGACGGTGATCAGGCTGTGCAGCTTCACGCCCGGCCTGCGCGGCACCTCGATGGCACGGTCCAGCACCACGTCGGGCTGCAGGAAGACGCTGTAGATGCCCAGGCCCCAGGCCTGGTGCCGCGTGACGCCGTCGGCCACCCGGTAGGACGCGAAGCCACGCCCGCGGGCGGTGCGCCACTGCGCCTGGGTGGGCGGGTCGTAGGGCAGTTCGGACTGGTAGAAGTAGACCCGGCCGCCGTTGCCGCGCCAGACTACCTGCTCGCGCTGGAAATGCTCGACGAACAGGCCGTAGACGGTCACGTCCTCGCCCTCCACCACCAGGCCGTGGGCCGCCGGGTTGCGGGTCCAGCCGACGCCCTCGCCATGGTCGGCGCGCCACAGCCAGGTGTGGTCCACCAGCGTGTCGTGCGCGTGGATGCGCAGCGCCGTGTCGATCTGCCCCGCCGCGGCGCCGCCGATGCGGAAGAACAGGTCGTGCAGCACGATGGGGTCGGCCTTGTGGCGGCGCTTGCTGCCGGCCGTGCCCACCTCCATCAGCACGCCGGAGTCCAGCGCCCCGGCGTCCAGGAACAGGCCCGAGATCGTCAGGCCGTCCACGTCGGCCGTCTTCAGCAGCGGCTGGCCGTTGTCGGAGCGCAGCGTCGGGAAGCCGATGCCCAGCACCACGGTGCCGGGGCGCTCGACGCGCAGCGTCTCGGTCAGCAGGTATTCGCCCGGCGTGAGCAGCAGGTGCCTGCCGGCCGCCAGCTGGGCGTTGATCGCGGCGGCCGTGTCGCCCGGCCGGGCGATGAAGAAGCGGTCGATCGGCAGCGTGCGGCCGGGGGCCTCGATCGGCTTGCCGGCGGCATCGGCCCAGGAGATGCCCACGCTGTCACGGCGCAGCGCCGGCACGCGCACCGCGAAGCCGCCGTCGGCGTCGACGAACAGCCAGGGCTTCTCGCGCACCAGCGGCGTCCGGTCGACCTTGGTGAAGCGCCGGCCCGGCGTGGGGAACGCACCCTCGGGCGGCCGGGGCACGCCGACGAACACCATGTTCCAGTTCGAGCCGGTCCAGCCGCCCCAGTCGCTGTTGCGCGACAGCCATTGCTGCTGCGTCGCGGAGTTGACCTGGCCGTCCACGCGCACGTCCGAGGACCAACCGCCGCTGGCCCAGCCGTTGTGCTGGTTGAGCCGGATGTTGCCGCGCACATGCATGCGCCGGAACGGGATGGCCTGCGACACCGCCCATTGCAAGGTGTTGTCGCCGATACCCAGCGTCGGCGTGACGGCGAAGTTCTCGGCGCCGCGCCAGAAATTCTGCGTCGCGTTGTCGTTGTCCAGCAGCGCCGTGGAGCGCAGGTCGCCGATGACATGCACGTCGCCCGGATGCCGCCCCAGGCCCAGCACCTGGGTGTAGAAGCCCACCGGGATGCGCAGGTTCTCGTAGGTGCCCGGCATCAGCAGGATGGCGTCGCGGCGCGGCCCGAAGTGGTTGGGCTGCCGGGCCGCGTAGATGTCCAGGATGCGCTGCTGCAGGTCCGGCGTGGCGGGGCTCAGCAGGTGGACATGCGGGCCGAAGTCCGGCACCGCCGGCGGGGCCGCCGCGGCGGCCAGGGGCAGCGCCAGCGTGACGGCGGCCAGCAGGCGGCCCAGCGCGGGCGGGGCTGCCGTCTGCAGCAGTCCCAGGGTCAGGGTGTCGAACGGCCTTGGCATGTCTCGGTGCCTCCTCTGCGGGATTGGAATCGGTTCCAAGTTCCGCATTGGAGCACAGCGGCAGGAGGCACGCGCCGGGGGGCGCGCCGCTCAGAAGCTGGAGCCGGGCTGCTGCAGGAAGGCCAGCTCCTCGGCCGTGGAGGGCCGGCCCAGGATGGCATTGCGGTGCGGGTAGCGCCCGAAGCGGTCGATGATGGCCTTGTGCTTCAGCTCGAAGTCATGCGTGTGCTGGGGCGCCCGCGCCTGCATCAGCGGCTCGGCCACCGCATGGATGGCGGCGGACTCGCTGTGCATGTAGGGCAGGTAGAAGAAGGCGCGCTGCTCGACGGGCAGCGCCAGGTCGGCGCCGGCCGCCACGGCCTCCTGGGCGAGCGCCAGCGCCAGCGGGTCGGCCGCGAACGCCAGCGTTGTGCCGCGGTGGATGTTGCGGGCGAACTGGTCCAGCACGATGACCTCGGCCAGCCGGCCGGCGGGCGTGGCGCGCCAGCCGAACAGCTCGCAGCGCCGCGCCTGCTCGTGCAGCGCGCCGAAGCGCTCGCGCACGCGGGCGTCGAACGCGGGGTCGACCTTCCACCACTGGGCGGGCTGGGTTTCCTGGAACCAGAAGGCAAGGACGGTGTCGTGCATGGTGACGCACGATAGCCGGCGCGCAGGCGGCCGGCGATCCCACCGCGTTCACCAGCTGTAGCGTGCGCCCAGCAGCCCGTAGGTCGTGCCCTCGCCCTGCGGCCCGCGGCTGCGGCCGATGCCGGGCGTCAGCGTCCAGCCGGCGCCGGCATCGACGGCGGCTTTCAGCTGCACGCTGCGCAGCGTGCCGCCGTCGTGCAGCCGGTCGTGCAGCACCTCGCCGTTCAGCGCCACGCGGTCGCTGACCCGCCAGGTCGCGCCCAGCTGCTGGCTGCGGTCCGCCGCGGCCTCCTCGCGGTTGACCGCCGACACGCGGTTCTGCAGCAGCGGCACGCCGGCCAGCAGGCCGCCACCGCCACCCGCCGCGGCCTGGGTGCGGGTGGTGTAGCGGTTGTGCAGCGTGGCGCCGTAGACGCTGACGCGCGGCGTCAGCTCCACCGCGGCATGCAGGCCCAGGCCGTGGCCGCGCAGCCGCTGCTCCACCGGCGTGGCCGTGCCCCCGGCGGTGCGCGACACGCCGCGCGAGCGCGCCTCGCGCCGCACGGCGTCCAGCCCGACGTTGACGCCGTCGGTCGGCTGCCAATCGGCGGTGGCGGCCCAGTCGGTCTGGCGCAGCGCGGCGCCGTCGCGGCGCTGGCTGGCCGTGAGCGTCGCCTGCCAGCGCCGGCCCGCCACGCCGCCGCCCACCGAGGCCTGGCGGGGCCGGTAGCGGGTGCCGTCCGGGTCTTGGCTGCGCGACTGGCCCAGGCCCGCCTGCACCCAGGCGCTGCGGCCCACCGGCAGGCTGACGGCCGCGGCGGCGCTCTGGTTGTGGCGGGCGTCGCGCTGCACGGCCAGCTGCACGGCGCGCTTGTCGGCATTGGGCGCGGGGACCTCGTCGGCGCGGGCCGCGGCGGCGCTCAGCAGGGTGGCGGTGAGGAGGGTGGAGGTGAGCAGGTTCATCGGGGGCTCCTGAGGGTGGCACGGGCCGGTTTCGGCCCTGTTCCCCCGACAACGCGCCAGCGCCGCGTTTCCTTCCCCGGCGCCGCGCGGTCCCGGCCAGGCGGCTGTCCCACCGACGGGCGGACTGCGCCATTTCCTACACGGCGCCGGGCCATGGCTGCCTAGATTCACGGTTCCGCGGCCCCTCCCGGCCGCTTCGCCTGAAAGGATCTCCCCGATGAAGCTTGCCCCCATTGCCGCCCTGCTCGTCTCCGCCGCCCTGGCCGCCCCGCTGGCCGCGCAAGCCCAGGACAAGCCGGCCGAGACGACCCGCACCTGGGTGAAGGACTCGGTGATCACCACCAAGATCAAGACCCAGCTGGCGGCCAGCAAGCCGTCGTCGCTGGCCATGGTGCATGTCGACACCGACGCCAACGGCTGGGTGCAGCTGACCGGCAAGGTCGCCACGCAGGCCGACAAGGACCGTGCCGAGGCCACCGCCAAGGCCGTGGAAGGCGTGAAGTCGGTCGACAACCAGCTGACCGTCACCGGCCAGTAAGCCCCCGGCACGACGCCCGGCGCGGCCGGCTCGCTGCGGTCGCGCCGGTACAATCTGCCGCGTCCGAGACGACGGGCCTGCCATGCGCAGGCCCGTTCCTTTTGTCCCCGCCATGTCCACGCTCTCACGCCGCCTGCCGCACATCGACGCCCTGAAGGCGATCGCGGCCCAGGTCATCGTGCTGCACCACCTGGTCAGCTACGGCCCCATCGCCCGTGCCGCGCACGAGGCCCTGCCCGACTGGGCCGACCTCATGCACGAGTACGGCCGCATGGCGGTGCAGGTGTTCCTGGTGGTGGGCGGCTACCTCAGCGCCCGCGGGCTGTCGCCGCGCGGCGGCGCGCTGCAGGCGGCCGTGCCCGGGCTGCTGTGGCGCCGCTACCTGCGGCTGGTGCTGCCCTTCCTGGCCGCGCTGGGCCTGACGCTGGCCGCCAGCGCGCTGGTCGCGCCGTGGTGGCCGGAGCTGGTGCCCAGCGGCGTCAGCGCCGGCCAGCTGCTGTCGCACGCGCTGCTGCTGCACGACGTGCTGGGCCAGGAGGCCCTGACCGTGGGCGCCTGGTACGTGGCCATCGACCTGCAGCTGTTCGCGCTGTTCGTGGGCCTGCTGTGGCTGGCGCGGCGCGGCTGGCGCCACCCGGACCGGCTGCTGGCGGGCCCGCTGCTGGTGGCCGCCCTGGCGCTGGCCTCGGCCTTCTACTTCAACCGCGAGCCGGGGCTGGACGCCTACGCGCCCTACTTCTTCGCCGCCTACGGCCTGGGCGCGCTGGTGCACTGGCTGGCCACCTGGCGGCACGGGCGTGCCGCGCTGCTGCTGCTGGCCGTCGCGATGTGCGCCGCGCTGGCGCTGGACTGGCGTGACCGCCTCGCGCTGGCCCTGGCCACCGCGCTGTGGCTGGCCTGGGCCGGTGCCCGCCACGCGGCGGGCCGGGCCACGCTGCCACCGGGCTGGCAGCCGCTGCTGGCGCGCGGCGCGACGCTGTCCTATGCACTGTTCCTGCTGCACTTCCCGGTGCTGCTGCTGACCAACGCGCTGCTGGCCAACCTGCCCGGTGCGACGCCGGCCACGGGGCTGCTGATGCTGGCCGCCACCTGGCTGCTGGCCAACTGCCTGGCCGTGCCCTTCCACCGCTGGGTGGAGGCCCCCGCCGCACGCCTGGACCCGCGCGCCTGGCTGCCACGCCCGCGCACCACCTGAGTGGCCCGGGCGCGACGGCCTGCGTGCTAATGTCGCGCGCAGCCAGCTTGAGGAAGCTCCCCCCATGATGAGCCCCCCGACCGCCACGGCGAGTCGCCCGCCACCGGCGGCAGCGGCTCGCGCGCCGGGCCAGGCGCCCGCGCCGGCCGAATCCGGTGCCACCGTCACCGCGCTGCAGCGCATGGCCGCGCGCACGCTGGTGTGGATCATCGCGGTGGTCGGCACGGCGGCGGCCCTCATCGGCATCGTCGAGACGGCGCTGGGCCTGCGGGCGCTGTGGGCCAGCCAGCGGCTGGCCATCGGCCTGGCGCTGCTGACGGTGGCTGGCGCGGCGGCGCTGCTGGTGCGCATCCACCGCCCCCGGCTGGCCACCACGCTGGTGCTGGCTGGCACGCTGGTGGCGCTGGTGGCGCATGCGGTCCACATCGGCCTGGGCGTGCACACGCTGATCCTGGCGGCCGGCGCGCTGCTGATCGCGCTGGCCGGCGGTGTCGCCGGCACGGCGGCGGCGGCCGTGCTGGCGCTGGCCTACCTGCTGGCCATCGGCGGCCTGGCGCTGCTGGAGGCGCGGGGCCTGCTGCCGGGGCTGAGGGCCGCCGTGCTGCCCAACCTGACCGACCGGCTGGTCGCGCATGTGCTGATCGCCGTCGGCGGGCTGGCGTCCGCGGTGCTGCTCAACCGCATCCTCGGCGCGGCACTGGCGCGGGCCATCGGCGAGGAGGCCCGCCTCGCGCGCATCGTGCAGGCCTCGCACAACTGGTCCTGGGAAGCCGACGAGAACTTCCGGGTCATCTCGCTGTCCGACGAGTTCGAGGCGCTCTCCGGCCACCGGCGCGAGGACTTCCTGCACCTGGGCGAGCCCGCCGGCGCCGTGCTGGTGCGCGATGCCGATTACCAGAGCCTGATGGAGGACATCCGCGCGCTGCGCCCCTACCGTGACCGCATCAACGGCTTCCGCGCCCCGGACGGCCGGCTGCTGTGGACGCTGACCTCGGGCGAGCCGGTGTTCGACGCGGCCGGCCGCCACACCGGCTGGCATGGCGTCAGCCACAACATCACCGGCGAGCGGCTGGCGCTGCAGCAGCACCAGCGCACCGCCAGCATGCTGGACAAGCTGCTGCGCGCCAGCCCCGACGCCATCTGCGTGGCCCGCATCGAGGACGGCCGCATGCGCTTCGTCAACTCGGGCTTCTGCACGCTGGTCGGGCGCAGCCGCGACGACCTGCTGGGCCGCTCGGGCCGCGAGATCGGCCTGTGGCCCGACAGCCGCGAGCCGCGCCGCCTGGCCGACGAGCTGGCCCGCACGGGCATCGTGCGCGACTTCCGCTCGGCCGTGCTGGTGCGCGGCCAGTGGCGCGAGCTGCTGGTGTCGGCGGCCGCGCTGGACTGGGACGGCGAGCCCGCGACGATGATGATCGCGCGCGACATCACCGAACGCGAGCGCGCCCGCATCGAGGCCGACGCCATCCTGGACAACGCCAGCGTGGGCATCGCGCTGGCACGCGGCGAGCGCTTCGAGCGCGTCAACCCGCACTGGCGCGAGATCTTCGGCGGCGCCGCACCCTGCGCGGCCGAGGGCCACCCGGGCCTGCCCGCGGCCGCCGACATCGCCCAGGCCGCCCAGGCGTTCGAGGGCGAGTTCGTGCGCCCCAACGGCCAGCGCATCACGGTGCGCTTCAACGCCCGCGGCCTGCCCGACGCGCTGGCCAGCTACGCCGACCTGGCGCGCGGCCGCACGGTCGAGCGCGCCACGCTGTGGGTGGCCGAGGACGTCACGGAGCGCCGCCGCCAGGAACGCGAGTTGCAGGCCGCCAAGCTGCAGGCCGAGACCGCCAGCCATGCCAAGAGCGCCTTCCTGGCCACCATGAGCCACGAGATCCGCACGCCGCTGAACGGCGTGCTGGGGCTGGCGCGGCTGCTGCAGCAGGCCCCGCAGGACGACCCGCGCCAGCCCGAGTACCTGGCCCACCTGGTCGGCGCGGCCGAGTCGCTCAACGAGATCGTGTCCAACGTGCTGGACCTGTCCAAGATCGAGGCGGGTCATCTGGAGCTGGAGAAGATCGAGTTCGACCTGCATGCGCTGGCACGCGCCAGCTTCGAGGGCTGCGCGGCGCTGGGCCGCGAGCGCGGGCTGGACATGCAGATCGAGCTGGCGCCCGACCTGCCGCGGCTGGTCCTCGGCGACTCGCTGCGGGTGCGGCAGATCCTCGCCAACTTCCTCGTCAACGCGCTGAAGTTCACCGAGCGCGGCGGCATCCGGCTGAGCCTGACGCCGGGCGGCGAGGACCGCGTGCGACTGGCCGTCACCGACACCGGCATCGGCGTGCCGGCGGAGCTGCAGTCGCGGCTGTTCCGGCCGTTCGCGCAGGCCGACGGCTCCACCACGCGGCGCTTCGGCGGCACGGGCCTGGGCCTGTCCATCTGCCGCGAACTGGCCGCGCGCATGGACGGCAGCGTGGGCGTGGACAGCGACGGCCACAGCGGCTCCACCTTCTGGGCCAACCTGCACCTGCCGCGCGCGCTGACCGTGGACGACACCGCCACGCGCCGGCGCATCCCGTTCCCGCAGCGCCATCCGCTGGCCGGCCAGCGCCTGCTGGTGGCCGAGGACAACCCGGTCAACCGCCTCATCATCGCGGCGCTGCTGAAGCGGCTGGGCGCCGAGGTGCTGGAGGCCGAGGACGGCGAGCAGGCCGTCACGCTGGCCCGCGCCGAGGGCCAGCGCCTGGACGGCGTGCTGATGGACCTGCACATGCCCAAGATCGACGGTCTCAAGGCCACCGCGCTGCTGCGCGCCGACCCCGCCACCGCGGCGCTGCCCATCCACGCCTTCACGGCCGCCGTGCTGGACCAGGAGCGCCAGGCCGCGCTGGCCGCCGGCATGAACGGCTTCATCGCCAAGCCGGTCTCCGAGGCCGAGGTCATCCGGGTGCTGGGCCGGCACTGAAACGCCCGCCGCCAAGGCCCGTGGGCATGGGGATTGCCGCGTCCGAGGCTTCCCTTCCGAGCCGAAAGGACACCCCATGGCCCACCTTGAACACGCCAGCTGCATCGAGGCATGCAACGCCTGCGCCGACGCCTGCGACCACTGCGCCGCGGCCTGCCTGCAGGAGGACGACGTGCAGATGATGGCGGACTGCATCGCCCTCGACATGGACTGCGCCGCGCTGTGCCGCCTGGCGGCCGGCTACCTGGCGCGCGGCAGCGCCTTCGCCGGTCCGCTGTGCGAGCTTTGCGCCGAGGTGTGCGAGGCCTGTGCCGAGGTCTGCAGCCGGCACGAGCACGACCATTGCCAGGCCTGCGCCGCCGCCTGCCGCCGCTGCGAAGCCGAATGCCGCCGCATGGCGGCGGCGTAGCGCCGGCCGCCGGGCTTCGCCGTCCCCGCGGGGGACCGATCAGGCGCGCTACGCGTTCAGCGCCAGCGGGCCGGGGCGAGGGGCACCGACATCAGGCGCCGCCGCTGTCGTGCGCCTCGCGCTGCCGGTTCATGTCGGCCAGCGTCTTGCCGGGCTCGTCGCGGAAGCTGTCGTCCAGCGCCTGCAGCGTCTCGACGCGGTCGATGCGGAAGCTGCGGAAGTCCTCGCGCAGCTCGCACCAGGCGGCCAGCGTCCAGACCGGGCCCCAGAACAGGCAGGCCAGCGGCCGCACGGTGCGCTCGCTCCTGACGCCGCCCAGGTCCAGATAGCCCAGGCGCAGCTTGCGGCGTGCCTCGGTGGCCTCGCGCATGGCGGTCAGGTGGGCGCTGGTGGCCGGGTCCAGCGCCGGCAGCGGGGCGTACAGCGCCAGGCTCTCGGCCGCGGCGCGCGCGTCCAGCGGCAGCACGGCCAGGATCTTGGACAGCGCGTTCTCGGCCTGGCGCGCCAGCGCCGCGTCCAGCCGCGACTCGGCCATGCGCACGGTCGCGACCAGGGCCTGGGCCTCCTGCTTGCTGAACATCAGCGGCGGCAGGTCGAAGCCCACCCGCATGCGGTAGCCCACGCCGGCCTCGCCCTCGATGGGCACGCCCTGCTGCGCCAGCGCGGCGATGTCGCGGTAGACGGTGCGCATGGACACCTCCAGCCGCTGGGCCAGGTAGTCGGCCGTCGTGAGGCGGCGGCCGCGGATGAGCTGGACGATCTGGAAGAGGCGGTCGGCGCGGCGCATAACGCGCCATTGTGTGGCAGCGGGCACGCGTCTTGCGCAAGCCTGCTGTCACCGACAACGAGGTCGAACACCGCCATGGCCCTCTATGCCTCCTTCCCCGCCCGCGGCGTGCATGCCGCCGAGCTGGCCACGCTGGGCGCCGTCAGCGCCCCGCTGCCGTCACTGGGCCGTGCCCAGCTGTTCACCGCCCGCGCGCCGGCGGGGCAGGGCCGCCCCGGCGCGGTGCAGGCCGGGCCGGATCAGCCCATCGCCGTGCACAGCTCCACCAGCGTGCCGTCCGGGCAGCGCACGTAGGCCACCGTCTGGCCCCAGGGCTTGGTGACCGGCGCGGCCAGCGCCCGCGCGCCGGCGGCCACGGCCTGCGCGAACGCGGCCGGCACGTCGGTGACGGTGAAGGCGATCTCCATGCCCAGCGGCTTGTCGCTGGCGTCGGCGGCCACGTAGTCGTGCTGCACGCTGTCGCGCGCGGTGGCATGGTCCACGAAGGCCAGCGTCGTGCCGCCGGCACCGGTGTCCACCTCGCCGTAGGCGCCGCTCTCGTGCAGGAAGCGGGTCTTGAGGCCGAAGGCGCGTTCAAAGAAGGCCAGCGAGGCGGCCACGTCGGCGACGTAGACCAGGGTGTAGGCGAAGTTCATGCGGGGGCTCCTGAGGTGAGGCCCGCATGCTGCCGGGCCTGCCGCCAGGATGTGTCAGCAGTCGGGGTGGCGGCGCGCCTCAGGCCGCCAGCACCTGGCGCACGGCCCGGTCCCACTGCGCCAGCCGGGCCTGGGCCTCGTCGCGCGACATGCGCGGCTCGAAGGCGCGGTCCAGCTGCCAGCGGGCCCCGATCTCGTCGGTCGACGCGTACAGGCCGCTGCCCAGGCCGGCCAGCAGCGCGGCGCCCAGCGCGGTGGTCTCGATGACGCGCGGGCGCAGCACCGGGATGCCCAGCAGGTCGGCCTGGAACTGCATCAGCAGGTCGTTGGCGCAGGCGCCGCCGTCCACGCGCAGCTCGGCCAGCCGCTCCCCTTCGCCCATGTCGGCGTTCATGGCCGCCAGCACCGCGGCGCTCTGGAAGGCGATGCTCTCCAGCGCGGCGCGGGCGATGTGGGCCTGCGTGGTGCCGCGCGTCAGGCCCAGCAGCGCACCGCGCGCGTCGGGCCGCCAGTAGGGCGCGCCCAGGCCCGAGAAGGCCGGCACGAACATCAGGCCGCCGGCATCGGGCACGCTCTCGGCCAGCGCCTGCACCTCGCCGCTGCCGCCGATGGCGCGCAAGCCGTCGCGCAGCCACTGCACGACGGCGCCGCCGACGAACACGCTGCCTTCGAGCGCGTACTGCGGCGTCGCGCCGACCTGCGCGGCGCGCGTCGTCAGCAGGCCCTGCGTGGAGGTGCGGGCCTGCGTGCCGGTGTGCATCAGCAGGAAGCAGCCGGTGCCGTAGGTGTTCTTGGCCTGGCCCGGCGCCAGCGCGGCCTGGCCGAACAGTGCGGCCTGCTGGTCGCCGGCGATGCCGCAGATCGGCACGCCCCACTCGGCCGCCTCGCCGAAGCGGCCGGCCGAGGGCCGCACCTCGGGCAGCAGGCTGCGCGGGATGTCGAAGACGGCCAGCAGCTCGTCGCACCAGTCGCCGCGGTGAATGTCGTACAGCAGCGTGCGCGACGCGTTGCTGGGGTCGGTGGCATGCACCCGGCCGCCGGTCAGCTGCCACAGCAGCCAGCTGTCCACGGTGCCGAAGGCCAGCTCGCCGCGGGCCGCGCGCGCGCGCGCGCCGGGCACATGGTCCAGCAGCCAGCGCAGCTTGGTGGCCGAGAAATACGGGTCCAGCACCAGACCGGTGAGCTGCCGGATGCGCGGCTCCAGGCCCTGGGCCTTCAGCTGCTCGCACAGCGGCGCGGTGCGGCGGTCCTGCCAGACCAGCGCGCGGTGCAGCGGCTCGCCGGTGGCGCGGTCCCACAGCACGGTGGTCTCGCGCTGGTTGGTGATGCCGAGGGCCGCGATCTTCACGCCCGCCCTGGCCACCGCCTCACGCGCGCAGGCCAGCTGGTCGGCCCAGATCTGGCGGGCGTCATGCTCCACCCAGCCCGGCTGCGGGAAATGCTGCGCCAGCTCGCGCTGCGCCACCGCCAGCAGCCGGCCGTCGCGGCCGAACACCAGCGCGCGCGAGCTGGAAGTCCCCTGGTCGAGCGCGAGCAATGCGTCCATGGCCGTCGTTCACTTAGAGTGGTTGTATGGACCATTTTGACGTCGTGGTGGTGGGGGGCGGGATCAACGGCACGGGCCTGGCGCGCGACCTGGCCGGCCGGGGCTGGCGGGTGCTGCTGGCGGAGGCCGAGGACCTGGCCCAGCACACCTCGTCCAGCTCCACCAAGCTGATCCACGGCGGCCTGCGCTACCTGGAGACCTACGACTTCGGCCTGGTAGCCAAGGCCTTGCGCGAGCGCGAGGTGCTGCTGCGCAGCGCGCCGCACCTGATCCAGCCGCTGCGCTTCGTGCTGCCGCATGCGCCGCACCTGCGGCCGGCCTGGATGATCCGCGCCGGCCTGTTCCTGTACGACCACCTGGCCCGCCGCGAGCTGCTGCCGGGCTCGCACGGCCTCGCGCTGGCCGGCTCGCCCTACGGTGCGCCGCTGAAGCCCGCGTTCACGCGCGGCTTCGTCTATTCCGACGGCTGGGTGGATGACGCCCGGCTGGTGGTGGCGAACGCGCAGGACGCCCGGGCGCGCGGCGCCGAGGTGCTGACCCGCTGCGCCGTCACGCGCGCCGAGCGCGGCGCGGACCGCTGGCAGGTCACGCTGGCCGGTGGCCGGCAGCTGCAGGCCCGCGCGCTGGTCAACGCGGCGGGCCCCTGGGCCGAGCGCTTCCTGCGCGACCACACGTCGGGCCCGGCGGGCACGCCGCTGGCCACGCGCGGGCTGCGGCTGGTGAAGGGCAGCCACATCGTGGTGGACCAGCGCTTCACGCACGACCATGCCTACATCTTTCAGAACCCCGATGGCCGCATCGTCTTCGCCATCCCCTACGAAGGCCGCTTCACGCTGATCGGCACCACCGACGTGGAGCTGCCGGCCGACCAGCCGCCGCCCGCGCCGGCGCAGATCGACGCCGACGAGGTGAGCTACCTGTGCGAGCAGGCCAGCCGCTACCTGGCCCGGCCGGTGACGCCGGCCGACGTGCGCTGGACCTATGCCGGCGTGCGCCCGCTGCTGGACGAAGGCGGCGCGGCGTCGCGCGTGACGCGCGACTACCTGCTGGAGGCCGACGGCGACCGCGGCGCGCCGCTGCTCAACGTCTGGGGCGGCAAGCTCACCACCTACCGCAAGCTCGCGGAAGACGGTGCCAGCCGCCTGGGCCAGCTGCTGGGTGGCGCGCGCAGGCCCTGGACGGCCGGCACCCGGCTGCCCGGCGGCGACCTGGGGGTGCATGGGGTGGACATCGCCGGCTACGCCGCCGCGCTGCAGGCCCGCCATCCGCAGCGGCCGGCGTCGGAGGTCGCGCGGCTGGCGCGGGCCTACGGCAGCCTGGCGGCGGAGCTGCTGGCCGCGCCGGCCGGCGCCGAGATCGCACCGGGCCTGTTCGAGAACGAACTGCGCCACCTGGCGGACCGCGAGTGGGCGCGCAGCGCGGAGGATGTGCTGTGGCGCCGCAGCAAGCTGGGCTTGCACTACACGGCCGCCCAGCGCGCGGCCGTGGCCGCCTGGTTCGACAACTGACACGCACCAGCCGAGAAGCCTGGGCCAAGGGGCCTGGGCGATGATGCAGGCCATGGGGTCTGGTGTGTTGTTCGCCCTCGCGGCAGGGTTGATGTGGGGGCTGGTGTTCGTCGCGCCGGTGATGCTGCCGGGCTGCCCGCCGGCGCTGCTGACGACGGGGCGCTACCTGGCCTTTGGGCTGATCGCGCTGCCGCTGGCGCTGATGGATCGCCGCACGCTCCGCGACCTGACCACCGCCGACTGGTGGGAGGCCGTCAAGCTCAGCGCCATCGGCAACTTCCTGTACTACCTGACGCTGTCGGCCGCCATCCAGCGCGCCGGCGCGCCGCTGCCCACCATGATCATCGGCACGCTGCCGGTGGTCATCGCCGTCTGCGCCAACCACCGCAACCGCGTGCGCGATGGCCAGCTGCCGTGGCTGAAGCTGTTGCCATCGCTGGCGCTGATCGCCACGGGCCTGGCGCTGGTCAACCGCGACGAGCTGGCCCACCTGCAGGCGGGTGACGGCGACCTGCGCCGCTATGCCGAGGGCGCGCTGCTGGCCCTGGCGGCGCTGGCCTGCTGGACCTGGTACCCCATCCGCAACGCCGACTGGCTGCGCGCGCACAGCGATCGCTCGCCGCGCGCCTGGGCCACGGCGCAGGGCTTGGTCACGTTGCCGATGGCCGCCGCGGGCCTGCTCGCCGTGGGTGCGGTGCACCTGGCCGCGCCGGGCACGCTGCTGCCCGCGGGCTATGCCTTCCCGCTGGGCCCGCAGCCGCTGGCCTTCGTGGGCCTGATGCTGGTCATCGGCCTGTGCTCGTCGTGGCTGGGCACGCTGTGCTGGAACGAGGCCAGCCAGCGCCTCCCCACGTCGCTGTCGGGCCAGCTCATCGTCTTCGAGACGCTGGCCGCGCTGGCCTATGCCTTCGCGTGGAGCCAGCGCATGCCGCCGCCGGCCACCTTGGCGGGCATCGCGCTGCTGATGGCCGGCGTGGTGTGGGCGCTGCGCATCAAGCCCGTCCGGCACGCCGGCTGATCAGCCGGCGAACACCTCGATGAGGCGCTGGCCGTCGAAGCCGTCGGCCTCGCCCTTGCGCACATGGCCGCGGGCGTTGCCGACCACGCGGCAGCCGTGCAGCCGGTAGTCGTGGCGGCAGTGCAGGTGGCCGTGCAGCCAGAGTTGCGCGCCGGGCAGCAGCGCCTCGTCGTCGTTGCAGAAGCTGGCCGTGCCGGGCTGGCGGCCGTAGCGCGGGTCGGCGCTCTTCAGGCTGGGTGCGAAGTGCGTGATGGCGACGGTGGCGTCCCAGTCGCCGCGGCGGGCCAGCTCGCCGGCGAGCCAGGCGCGGCTCTCCAGCGCCAGCTTGCGCACCGCCACGGCATCGAAGGGTTCGCCATGGCGGGTCGCCTGCATGACCTTCTGGAAATAGCTGCCGGCCCGCATCGCCCGCTCGCGGCCGGACGGGCCGAAGGCGTCGAAGTCGCACCAGCGCGTGCTGCCGACGAAGCGCACGCGGCGCCCCTGCGCGTCGGCCAGCACGGCGGCCTCGTCGTCCAGCAGGTGCAGGCCCAGCGCCTGCACATGAGCGCGCAGCCCGTCCCGCGCCGCGTCCACGTCGCGGCGGTCGAACTCGTGGTTGCCCGGCACCACCAGCACCGGCACCGGCCAGCCGCGGAACAGCTCGAAGCTGCGCCAGCTGGTGTCGATGTCGCCGGCCAGCACCAGCACCTCGGCCCCGGGCGCCGGCACCGGCTGGTAGGACTCCGTCTCCAGGTGGAGGTCAGAAAGCAGTTGAAGCTTCACGGCGATGCAGATGTCGGCAGTCCGCGCGCAGCGCCGGACTCCATCCAGCGACTCCCGCCGATCCGGCTTTGCCGGGCGGTCGGGAGTGCCCCCTTGAGGGGGCGCGCGAAGCGCGTAGGGGGTGGTCTCAATTACTACCGTGGCACTGCTTGTACTTGCGTCCGCTGCCGCAGGGGCAGGGGTCGTTGCGGCCCACCTTGGGGGTGTCGCGCTTGATGGTCTCCACGCGGTAGCGCTCGGCCTCGGTCAGGTCGGCCAGGTCGGCCACCGTGACGACCAGCTCCTCGATGGCGTCGTCCAGGTCCTTGAGCGGATGCTCGCGGTCCAGCGTGGCGACGACCTCCTTCTCCTCCGGCGTCTCGGCCGGCAGGTGGCGGTACAGCCGCGCCAGCGCGGCGGACACGTCGTCATTGGGCATGTCGGCCAGCTCGGGGAAGCACAGCGCCGCATGCTGGAAACCGGCCACCCAGGGCATCAGCGCGCGCGAGATCGGGCCCAGCGCGTCGTAGCTGGCGCGCGCCGAGCGCTCCTCCTCGGAGGCGTCCTCGGGCAGCGGGTCGGGCTGCTGCTCGTCTTCCACGTCCAGGATGACCGGGTCGAACCAGCCGTCTTCCACCAGGCCACGGTTCAGCGCCGCGTGGCGGCGCTCGACCAGCTGGGTCAGCCGGTCCAGCCAGCCGGCATCGACCGCGTCGGGCAGCAGGCCGCCGTCGTAGTCGAAGATGTTGGGCAACCACTCGTCCGGCTCGATCAGGCGCGGCTGCACGATCACGCCGCACAGGTAGCCGTCGAGCATCGAGGCGTCCAGTGGCTGCAGCGGCTCGGGCGTCGCTGCCAGGAGTTCATCGAGTTCGGCGAACTCGGCGTCAGAGAGGTCTTGGGTGCTCATGGCGGTCATTGTCGGCGCATCGCCGCGACTGTCCAGGCCGCGTTCGTGGCGCCGTCAGGTCCCGCGCACCACCAATTCGGTCGGCATGATCTCGCTGGCCGCAGGCTGGCCGGCGATCAGGTCCAGCACCTTGCGGGCCAGCAGCACGCCGCCGTGGTGCCAGTCCTGGCGCACGCTGGTCAGCGGCGGCGCGAAGCTCTGCGCCGCCGGCGAGTCGTCGTAGCCGATCACCGAGACCTGCTCGGGCACGGCCAGCCCGGCGTCGGTGAAGGCGCGCACCGCGCCCATGGCCAGCAGGTCACTGGCGGCGAACAGGCCGTCGGGGGCCTTGCCGCCCTTGGCCAGGTGCGACTGCACGGCCGTGAAGCCGGCGCCGAAGGTGAAGGCCGCGGGCGTCAGCGTCTGCGCCTTGAGGCCCGCCTTCTTCAGCGCCTTGACGAAGCCCTGCTGGCGGTCGCGGATCTCGGCATGGCGCACGTCGCCCAGGAACAGCAGCTCGCGCCGCTGCAGGGCGAGCAGACGCTCCGCCGCGCTGGCGCCGCCATGGGCGTTGTCACCGCCCACCACGACCGCGCTGCCGCGGCCATGCTCGGCGCCCCAGACCACCATCGGCAGGCCCATCGCCGCGGCCGCCTTGACGGCCGAGCCGTTGGCGCCCTGGCCGAGCAGGATGACGCCGTCGGCCGACGCCGCCATGCCCTGGCCCGGGCTCTGCATGGCCGACAGCAGCACGCTGTAGCCGCGCGAGGTCAGCTCCTGCGTGATGCCGCCCAGCAGCTGCAGCGGGTAGGCATCGGTCATGGGCCGGTCGGTGTCGGGCTGCATCTCCAGCATCACGGCCACCATGTGGCTGCGCCGCAGCCGCAGGTTGCGCGCATGGTGGTTGAAGCGGTAGCCCGCGGCCTCGGCCAGCATCTTGATGCGCTCGCGCGTGGCGGGCGTGACCGAGGGGCTGTCGCGCAGCGCGCGCGAGACGGTGATGGTGGAGACGCCGGCCAGCGCGGCGATCTGCTCCATCGTGACCGGTTTGGACTCCGTCATGCCACCTTTTGTTCCAGCACGTAGTTGGCGCCGTCGTACTGGCCCAGCCGCTCCACCAGCAGCGGCAGGCATTCGGCCAGCTCGTCATGCAGCGTGAACGGCGGGTTGACGACCAGCATGCCGCTGCCCAGCATGCCGAAGCCGCGCTCGTCGGCCTGGGCCACGGTCAGCCGGGCATGCAGCCAGCCCTTCTTGGCGCCGGCGTCGGCGCTGGCCTTCAGGCGCTGCACCAGCTGGGTGGACTCCAGCAACTGCAGCTGCGGGTACCAGATCATGATGACCGTGTCGGCGGCGCGCTCCAGCGCCTCGCGCAGCGCCGCCAGCACCTTGGCGTAGTCGGTCTTGATCTCGTAGGAGGGGTCCATCAGCAGCGCCGCGCGCCGCGTGGGCGAGGGCAGCTCGGCGCGGATGGCGCTGAAGCCGTCGCGGTCGCTGACCTGGGTGTTGGCGCGGCCCTCCAGGTAGCTCGCCAGGATGCGGTGGTCGGTGGAATGCAGCTCGTAGGCGCGCAGCCGGTCGGTCTCGCGCAGCAGCAGGTTGGCGATGGCCGGGCTGCCGGGGTACTGGCGCAGCTGGCCGTCGGGGTTGAAGGCGCGCACCAGGCCCACGTAGTCGGCCAGCGGGGCCGGCAGGTCCTTGCGGTCGTAGAGCCGGGCGATGCCTTCGCCGTATTCGCCGTTCTTCTGCGCGTAGCGGCCCTCGACCGAGTAGCCGCCGGCGCCGGCGTGTGTGTCGATGAGGGTGTAGGGCTTGTCCTTCTCCCCCATGTAGCGCAGCACGCGGGTCAGCACCAGGTGCTTGAGGACGTCGGCGTGGTTGCCGGCATGGAAGGCGTGGCGGTAGGCGAGCATGGTCCGATTGTCGCCAAGCCCGGGCTTGCGCTGGCGCAAGGCGGCCCCACCCGCCCGGATATCACACTCCGCAGCAACCGCACGCCCCGCGGGGGCGGGCCGGCTTGTCTAGGCTGCGCTCCGTTCCCGCTTCTTCACGCACCTGCCCATGACCACGCTTTTCGACCCCGCCCGCTTCGGCGACATCTCCCTGGCCAACCGCGTCGTGATGGCGCCGCTGACGCGCAACCGCGCACCGCAGCAGACGCCCGGCGCGCTGCAGGTCGAGTACTACCGGCAGCGCGCCGGTGCCGGCCTCATCATCACCGAGGCCACCCAGATCCGCCCCGACGGCCAGGGCTATTTCGACACCCCGGGCCTGCACACGCCCGAGCAGATCGCCGGCTGGAAGCGGGTGACCGACGCCGTGCATGCCGAGGGCGGCCGGATCGTCGTGCAGCTCTGGCATGTGGGCCGCATCTCGGTCAACAGCCTGCAGCCGGGCGGCCAGGCGCCGGTGTCGTCCACCGCCCGGGCGGCCAAGACCCGCACCTACGCCGCCCATGGCGAGCTGGTGCCCACGGCCGAGCCGCGCGCGCTCGCCACCCACGAAATCCCGCAGCTGGTCGCCGACTACGCGCAGGCGGCCCGCAACGCCATCGCGGCCGGCTTCGACGGCGTCGAGGTCCATGCCGCCAACGGCTACCTGATCGAGCAGTTCCTGCGCGACAGCGCCAACGACCGCACCGATGCCTACGGCGGCTCCATCGAGAACCGCGCGCGGCTGCTGGTCGAGGTGATGACGGCGGTGGCCGAGGCCATCGGCCCGGGCCGCACCGCGCTGCGCCTGTCGCCGGTCACGCCGGCCAACGACATCGGCCAGGACAGCGACCCGCAGGCGCTGTTCAACCATGTCGCCGACCGCCTGCGCCCGCTCAACCTGGCCTTCCTGGAGGTGGTGGAAGGCGCCACCGGCGGCCCGCGCGACAACGCGCCGTTCGACTACGCCGAGCTGCGCCGCCGCTTCGGTGGCCCCTACATCGCCAACAACGGCTTCGACCGCGCGCTGGCGCTTGACGCCGTGGCCAGCGGCCGCGCCGATGCGGTGGCCTTCGGCCGGCCGTTCATCAGCAACCCCGACCTGGTGGAGCGCCTGCGCGACAACCTGCCCTGGACGGCGCCGCACAAGGAGACCTTCTACGGCGGCGGCACCGCGGGCTACACCGACTACCCGACCGTGCGCGACGTCGCCGCCTAGCCCTGGAAGGCGCCCGGGTGGCGCACCGGCCCGGCCAGGGCCGTGGTGCCGAGCGGGTGGCGGTATTCACGGCCCGGGCTCAGCCGGACGCCCTCGGCCTCGCCCATGTCCTGGGCCTTGCCGCGCAGCGCTGAGCCGGGCTTGAGGCGGAAATCGTCGCGCGCGGCGCGCACGAATTCGTCCCAGTCGGCGGCGAAGTTGGCGCGGCGCGTCCAGTGCCCATCGGCCGCCAGCCGGGGCGCGCCGACCAGCAGGTTGTTGGCCACCATCACGTCGGCCCGCGGCGGCGCCACGCGCAGCCAGATGCCGCCGGCGGGCTTCTGGTCCACCAGCGTGTTGTGCACCAGGTAGAGCGCCTGGCGCGGCCAGGTCGCGCCCTCCGCGCCGAAGGAGATCACATGCGCGTTCTCGGTGCTGGCGCTCTGCATGATGAAGTTGCCCATCACGACGGCCACGCCGCCGTTCGGGAACTCCAGCTCGTAGCTGGCGCGGCCGCCGATCTCGTCGCTGAGCCGGTTGTAGAGGATGTGGTTGACCGCGGCGCGGCTCTTCAGCAGGTGGCCCAGCAGGCCCTGGTGGAAGTAGCTGCCGGTCACGGCCAGCCGCGCGATCGCGCCGACGTAGAGGTGGTGCGTGAAGCCGCGGCGCAGCGCGATGGCGCCGAAGTCGCAGTCCACGATGTCCAGCTCGATGGCCTCGTGGTTGGCGGTCAGCACGCCGTTCTCGTTGTCGCGGAAGCCGCAGTCCACCAGCGTCAGCGAGCCCGCCTCGACGCGGATGCCGGCGCCGTTGCCGTCGGGCACGGTGCAGCCGATGAAGTCGAAGCCCTCGATGCGCTGGCCCCGGCCGGTCGTCACGAACAGGCCCTTGCCCTGCGCATGGGCGCCGGCCGCGATGACGCGCACGCGGCCGCCCACGGCGCGCAGCGTCAGCCCCTGCTGCGGCCAGACGGCCACATCGGCCACGTAGTCGCCGGCGTCCACCTCGACCCCCATGCCGTCCTTCGCCTGCCGCGCCGCCGCCGCCAGCGACTTGACCGCGCGCTGCGGGCCGACCTGCAGCACCGGGGCGGCCCGCGCAGCCAGCGGCAGCGCGGCCGCCGCGACCAGCCACTCGCGGCGCCGCGTCATGCCTTCTTCATCCGCGCCTTGAACAGCTCGGCGATGCCGACCTCGCGCGGCCCCGGGACCAGCTCGAAGCCCTCGCCGGCCGCGATCGTGCCTTCGCGCTTCACCGACAAATAGAAGCCGCAGTAGCCGCTCTGCGCCATCAGCTTGGCGGCCTGGCCGAAGCCCATGTGGGCGCTGAACTTGAAGCAGGGGTAGCGCGGCTCGGAGACGACCAGCTCGCAATCGGGGAAGCGCAGCACGTCGCCGATCCAGGCCTTGTTCTCCAGCAGCCCGGCGAGCGTCAGGTTCTCGCCCAGGTCGCCCGGCCGCACCGCGTCGGCCACCTTGGCCTGGCCGCGCACCGTGGTCCAGAAGGCCTGGTGCTCCTGCGGGTAGGCGTACACCGCCTTGGCCGGGCCGCCGTGCACGCTGAGGTCGGCCTGCTCGTCGCCGTCCAGGCCCAGCGGGCCGACGGCCACGCGGCCGTCGCGCGGGCGCTTGCGGATGGCCGAGGACAGGGTCTGGCCGGAGGTCGCGACGAAATGCTCCACGCGGGCGGTGTTGACGCTGATCAGCTGCATGGCGGTCATTGTCCGAGACGCCGAGGCCCGCCGTGCCGGGTGGTCATTTCGGCGTCTTGGCCTACAAATTGCCCTCCGGCACGCCACTAGGCTTCCGGGCCGACACCTGAGGGAGAACACATGTCCGCACTCGACAGCGGCGCCAGGATCTGGGCCGGGCTGGTCGTCACCCCATCGAGCGAGCTGATGTTCATCGTCGGCGTGCTGCTGGCCGGCGCACTGGCCGGCGAATTCATCGCCGCCACGACGCGGCTGCCGCGCGTGGTGGGCTACACGCTGGCGGGCTGCGTGGCGGCCGCGCTGGGCCATGGCGTGGCCATGCCGCTGGCCGGCGCCGCGCAGATCGTCACCGACCTGGCGCTGGGCCTGCTGCTGTTCGAGATCGGCAGCCGCGTGCACCTGCGCTGGCTGCGCCGCAACCCGGGTCTGGCCGCCACCAGCCTGGCCGAGGCGCTGCTCAGCGCGGTGGCGGTGGCCGTGGTGCTGCGGCTGTTCGACGTCGGCTGGCAGACCGCGGTGGCCTGCGCCATCCTGGCCATGCCCGCGCCGGCCGCGGTGTCGGGCCGCGTCGCGCTGGAGCTGGGTGCGGAGGGCCAGGTGACGCAGCGCGCCACGCTGCTGACGGCGCTGAACACGTTGTATGCCGTCGTCGCACTGATCCTGATGCGCACCTGGTGGGCAGCCGATGACGGCGGCAGCCTGCCGCAGGCGCTGGCCGGCCTGGCCATCTCGCTGCTGACGACGCTGGGCGTGGCCGCGCTGCTGGCCGGCGCCACCTTCCTGGCCGCGCGCCGGCTGGACCTGCGCAACGAGAGCGCGGCGCTGCTGCTGTTCGGGCTGGTGGCGTTCGGCATCGTCGCGGCGCGCGCCATCGGCGTGTCCACGCTGCTGATGCCGCTGCTGGCGGGCCTCCTGCTGCGCAACACCAGCGAGCGGCCCTGGGTGTGGCCGCGCCATTTCGGCACGTCGGGCGGGGCGCTGGTGCTGATGCTGTTCGTCATCGTCGGCTCGGCCTGGACGCCCAAGATCCTGGTGGCGGGCGGCTTCGCGGCGCTGGCGCTGCTGGCCGCGCGCTTCCTGGCCAAGACGGTGGCCATCGTCGCGCTAGCGCCCTGGGCCAAGGCCAGCTGGCGCCAGGGCCTGGCGCTGTCCATCACGATGACGCCGCTGTCGGGCACCGCGCTGGTCATGCTCAGCGAGCTGATGCGCGCCGAGCCCGAGCTGGCCGCGGGCGCCGTGCCCATCATCCTGGCCAGCATCGCGGTGCTGGAGCTGGTCGGGCCCATCGCGGTGCAGTTCGCGCTGCGCCTGGCCGGCGAGCTGCCCCCCGCGCCCACCAGGGCGCCGCGCAAGAAGGAGGGCCAGTCATGAGCCTGGGCGAGTTTTCCAAGTCGCAGGCGCTGACGCTGGGCGTCGAGCTGGAACTGCAGATCGTCAACAACGACGACTACGACCTCGCGCCGGTGTCGGCCGACCTGCTGCGGCTGGTGAAGAAGCACAGCCTGCCCGGTGCCATCACGCCCGAGATCACCAGCAGCATGATCGAGCTGTCGACCGGCGTGTGCACCGGCTTCGGCCAGGCGCTGTCGGAGCTGGGCCAGATCCGCGACGCGCTGGTGGACTGCGCCGAGCGGCTGGACGTGAGCCTGTGCGGCGGCGGCACCCACCCCTTCCAGCACTGGAGCCGGCGGCGCATCTTCGAGACGCCGCGCTTCCACGAGCTGTCGTCGCTGTACGGCTACCTGTCCAAGCAGTTCACCATCTTCGGCCAGCATGTGCACATCGGCTGCCCCAGTGCCGACGAGGCGCTGGTGCTGCTGCACGGCATGAGCCGCTTCATCCCGCACCTGATCGCGCTGGCGGCCTCGTCGCCGTTCGTGCAGGGCGAGGACACCGGCTTCGACTCGGCGCGGCTGAACTCGGTGTTCGCCTTCCCGCTGTCGGGCCGCGCGCCGTTCGTGCAGACCTGGGACGACTTCGAGACCTACTTCACCAAGATGACCCGCACCGGCGTGGTCTCGGGCATGAAGGACTTCTACTGGGACATCCGCCCCAAGCCGGAGTTCGGCACCATCGAGGTCCGCGTGCTGGACACGCCGCTGACCATCGAGAAGGCCGCGGCGCTGGCCGGCCTGATCCAGTGCCTGGCGCGCTGGATCACGGTGGAAAAGCCGTTCAAGCTCAGCGAGGACGACTACCTGCCCTACACCTTCAACCGCTTCCAGGCCTGCCGCTTCGGCCTGGACGGCACCTTCGTCGACCCCGAGACGGGCGAGCACCGCGTGCTGCGCGACGACCTGATGGCCGTGCTGTCGCGGCTGGACGGCCATGCCGGCGACCTGCACGCCGAGGCGGCGCTGCAGTACATGCGACGCGAGATCGCCGGCGTGGGCAACGACGCCGCCTGGCTGCGCCGTCTGGAGGACGAGCACCACCTGCTGCCCGAGGTGGTGCGGCAGGCCACGCGGCGCTGGCACGGGCGCTGAACGGGCGCACCGGCGCCACCGCGCCAACCGCCGATCAAGCGCGTCGAAGCGGCAAGCCTTGCCGTCAGGCCTGCAACGGCTCGCCCTGGCCCCGGCGGCACCGGGCTTGCCCCGCCGCGGCCTGTGCCGGCCTGTGCCGGCTTCACCCCGGCTTCAGCCTGGCTGATGCCGCGGCTGCGCCCGCACGCGCAAGGCCTCGGCGGCGAGCAGCTCGTCCAGCGCGGCGTAGGCCACCGGCTTGACCAGGTGGTGGTCGAAGCCGGCCGCCCGCGAGCGCTCCCGGTCGTCCGGCTGGCCCCAGCCGCTGGTGGCCACCATCAGGGCGCCACGGCCCCATGGCGTGTCGCGCACCTTGCGGCACAGCTGGTGCCCGTCCAGGCCCGGCATGGCGATGTCCACCAACATCGCATGCGGCTCGAAGCGCTGCGCCAGCGCCAGCGCCGCCAGGCCGTCGGCGGCCGTGCGCACCTCGTGACCGGCCAGCTCCAGCAGCAACGCCAGGCTGGCCGCGGCATCCCGGTTGTCGTCGGCCACCAGCAGACGCAGGCCGGTGGCGCCACGCCCAGCGCCGGCGGGCGCCGGGCCGGTGGCCGGGCGGGCCGCTTCGCTGAGCGGCAGGCTGACGCAGAACTCGCTGCCGGCGCCCGGGCCTTCGCTGTGCGCCTGCACAAGGCCGCCGTGCCGCTCGACCAGCTGGCGCACCAGCGTCAGGCCGATGCCCAGGCCGCCGCCCACCTGAGCATGCGAGCGCTGCACCTGGGTGAACAGGTCGAACACCCGGCCCAGCATGTCCGGGGCGATGCCGATGCCGGTGTCCTTCACCACCAGCCGCGCCATGCCAGCCTCGCGCGTCAGGCGCAGCTCGATGCGGCCGCCGCGCGGCGTAAACTTCACCGCGTTGCTGAGCAGGTTGGACAGCACCTGCGCCAGCCGCGTCTCGTCCGCTTCAACGATGCAGGGCTCGTCCGGCAGGCGCACGCTGAGGCGGTGGCCGGCCTGCTCGATGGCCGGCTGCGCGGCCTCCACCGCCTGGCGCACCACATCGTTCAGCGACAGCACCGTGCAGCGCAGCTCCACCAGGCCGCGCGACAGCCGCGACATGTCCATCAGGTCGTCGATCAGCCGCACCAGGTGCCCGACCTGGCGCTCGATCAGGTCGCGGCTGGACTGCAGCAGGCCGGCGTCCTGGCCGGCCATGCGCTGCAGCGCCAGCGCGTTGCGGATGGGCGCGAGCGGGTTGCGCAGCTCGTGCGCCAGCGTGGCCAGGAACTCGTCCTTGGCGCGGTTGGATTCGGCCAGCACCTGCGACAGCTCGCGATACCCGGCCTCGCTGGCCCGCAGCGCGGCGTCGGCCCGCTCGCGGTCGGTGACGTCCGAGCCCTCGACGAAGATGCCCGTGACTTGGCCGTCCTGGCCGAGGATGGGCTGGTAGACGAAGTCCACGTAGCGCTCGGTGGCGGCACCGTCGGGGCCGACCCGTGACAGGAACCGGGCGCCCTTGGCGATGTAGGCCTCGCCGTTCGCATAGACGCGGTCCAGCAGCGCCAGGTAGCCCTGCTGCACGGCGTCGGGCAGCGCCTCGGCAACCGTCTGGCCGACCACGTCGCGCCCGCCGACCAGCCGGCGGAAGCTGGGGTTGGCGATCTCGAAGCGATGCCGGGGCCCGCCCAGCAGCGCCATGAACGCGGGCGCCTGCTCGAACAGCTGGCCCAGCCGGTCGCGCTCGGCCACGGTGCGCTTGTGGGCCAGCACCTGCTCGGTGGTCTCGCTGCAGACCACCAGCACGCCGCCAATGCCGTTGGGGCTGTGCTCGTCATCGATGGGGCTGTAGCTGTACGTCCAGTAGACGTCCTCGCGCCGGCCGTGGCGGGTGATGGGCACCAGGTGATTGACATGCCAGGTGGCGCCGCGGCCGCCAAGCACCTGCTCGATCTGCGGGCCGATGATGGGCCAGATCTCCTCCCAGACCTCGCGCGCCGGGCGGCCCAACGACTGCGGGTGGCGCTCCGGGCCGATGGACTCGCGGTAGGCGTCGTTGTAGAGGCAAGCGCCCCCGGGCCCCCACCAGATGTACATCGGGTGGCCGGTGTTGAGCATCAGCCGCACCACCGTGCGCAGCGACTGCGGCCAGTCGTGCGGCGGGCCGAGCGGCGAGCGGCCCCAGTCATGCGTCCGCATCAGCGCTCCCATCTCGCCCCCGCCTGTCTCTTATACACATCTGACGCTGCCGACGAAGGCTTAGGTGTA
>CAXDTK010000027.1:0-30634 GCA_963992225.1 uncultured Comamonadaceae bacterium
TTGCCTTGCCACCCGACCAACCCTCAAGGCAGACCTTAATCAGCGTAGCCTTAGCGGCTTGGTCACGGTGACCCATATCGCGCTCGAGCGCGATCGCAACGATGGCGTGCTGGTTGCAGCGGCCATCCCTGGCCAAGTCCTCCTGCGCCGCTTCACGGGCAATGGTGTCTGGGACAGTCAGTTCGGCACGAACGGCCTGGCGACCAACCCCAACGCGGACGGCTTCCTCGTCAAGTCGCTAGCCGTCAGCCGCAACGGCGACATCTTGATTTCTGGCGCCGCCGGCGCGCAGGTGGCTTATCTGCCAGCCCTCCTGAAGCTGAACAGCAAGGGCTTGCCAGTGACCACGTTCGGCACAGTCGGCGTGCAGCGCTATCCCAGTCTGAGCCTTGGGACCGGGAACACGGACTCCCTGCTGGTCGAGGACGACCGGGTGATCGTGAGTGTGGCGAGCGGCTCTTCCGTGACGAGCTCGGACTTCAACTCCAACGACAGCATGGTCGCGGCCGTTGACCTCCAATCCGGCCAGCTCAGAACAGAGTTCGGCGCGGGTGGATCCCTGACCTGGGACTGGGGCTACAGCAGCACCGAGGCCACAGCCCAGTGGATGCCGAACGCACGCGGTGGCTACATCGGCTGTGGTCATGTGATGAGGAGCCTCTTGCTGGGCCAGGCGCTCTCGCTCGTGGACATCACGGCCGACGGAAAACCTGACACCACCGTCGGCTACCAAGGTCGCCGACTAATCGCCGCCACCAACGACGCCACATGTGCAGGACTGCTCCGCCTGTCCGACGGCAGGCTCGTCGTGGCCGCACGTGATGGCGGCGAGGCTGTCGTCATGTTCTTTGATCGCTGAACCAACAACCCAGCCCGAAGGAGGCAACCCTCATGACACAGAACCAGCGCACCGAACAACGCCGACGCCTGTTGAAGATGGCGGCGGCACCGACCGCATTGCTGACGGCCAGCCCCGCATACGCATTCCTCGACTGGATCGCAGAGAAGGCCGCAGCGAACCGCAAGAAGCTCTACGAGGCGATGCCCGACAAGGCGCTCGTCGATGCGTTCTACGTGATGCTCGAGGACGGAAAGAAGGAGAGCCCGACGCCTGCCCTGGTGCAGGCGGGCTATCGCCTCAAGAGTGTCAACCTGGGCATGCTGGCGCTGTCCAGGCGCATGGACACCGACAAGCCGATCGAAACCGCCAGCTCCATGATGAATAGCTACGTGCCTGACGCCGATGCGGATCCGGTCGCGGCGGTGTACGGTGCGTTGTGCAAGGGGCGAGGCAACACGGTGAAGGTCTACAAGCCGGCTTTCGCGGGCAAGCTGAGCCGACTGTTCAACTTGCCCGTGGTGCCAGGGCCAAGGACGGGCGAGTGGTTCGGGAGCGACTTGGCCTTCATCGAGTGGTCCCCGGAGGGGCGTGTCGTGAGCCTTTTGCTGCACGCATTTCAGTCCAGCGTATCGCTCGGCGAGATGCTGCACCGCTATCCGATCGTGATCTTCGGGCCGACGAACACACGCCACGTCGAGAACCAGATCCGCAACAGCGAGTTCGTTGACTTCGAACTGCGAACCCTCTGAACAATGTCGTCGCCGGCGGCTGCATGGAATCAGGGCTCGTCGGTTGCCGCGGGATTTTTTGCGGTGCGACAGCACTCACCCGTGGCAGCGGCCTGGATGGCACCTGGATATGCTTGGCTTCAAGAGCTCGGTGATGTCGCGGTGAGCTGCGATGGACCAGTTCCGCTGACAACTTGACCGGAATGACATCGCGGTGATGACCCGAGGAGACCGACATGCACTTACTGCTGATCATGATCCCGCTCGCTCTGGCGTTGGGCCTTCCTTGCCTGGTCCGTGTCGCCCAGGGGCGGGGGCTGCAAGACGCTGCGCGTACCGCGCGAAGGTTAGGGATCGACTGACTACCGCCAAGAGCCCTCCGCAATGAGCAAATTGCAGACGTCCACCAATGAGACCGGGAGCGACGGAGCTTCGACGCATGCCCTGAGCTGCAACGGGAAGGCCGTGATCAAGTTCGTGACGCCTTCGGGCGTGGTGGGGGTGATTGCCTCCGAGACCTCTGACGCGCTGCTCGCCGCTTTGCGACGCAAGTTGGAGCGCAAGCTGCGGAGGTCAGGGCACTTGACGCCAACTGACAGTGTGGCGGAGTAGGGCGCACAGCATTGCCGCAGCGCAAGCTGCGTCGCACTGCCGGCACAGCGCCATCAGCCGGCGAGGGTAGGGGTTGCAGACTTCTCGTAGTCGCGTTGAAGTGCGAGCTTTTTGGCTGCGGTAGAAAGCGCGTGAGGAGGGAAAAACAATGAGAGCCAACTCGTCCAAGAGTTCGTTTGAGTGGGATGCGGGCAACCGCTGTTGAAGGCGTCACGCATGTTGTCTTCCACCACCTTCGCGTTGATGTTGATCCCTGTCTTTGCGCAGGCGCAGCACGCCGAGCCTGTAGCGCCTGAAGCTGCTGCATCGGCGATCGCTTCTGCCAAGATGCGATCGTTGAAGGCAGCCGACGTCGCGACCAGGGCTTCGGGTCAAATAGAGCTGGCGGTCGGACGTGATTCGCCGATCTATGCCGAGTTTCAAAGAAGCTCCGCCCTGACGCAACGACTGCGCGAAGCCCTCCAAGAAAAGGGCTTCGAACTGGCGTCGGAAGCCGGTTCGTCGAAGGCCACGCTGCAGTTTCGCGGTGACATCACTTTGACGGGCGGGCCGAAGTTTCACAGGGGCGTCAAGGTCCCAATCGGCGAGGCGACCGAGAGAGCGTTGAAACTCGCCAAGGACAATCGTCAGCTGACAACCGCCGAGGTGGCTGATTCCGCAGTCTCTCTTGCGCTGAGCGTTGCAGCGTTCAAGGCAAGTATCAACAACTTCACCCGTGGCCTCGCCATCAACGGTCTCGTGAATGTCCTGGGCGATATGACAGGCTGTTGACGCTCGCCGAAAACTGACCCACGGTCAAATTTCAGTCGGCGCCAACACCCGCCCATGCACCCGGCCTACTGGTACCCCATCCTGTCCGGTGCGCTGGCCCTCGTGGTCGTCGTGCTGGTGCAAGGCGGCCCCTGGCTCGCCCGCAAGGTGGAGCAGTACGAGGCGGAGATCGAACGCGCCAGGCGCGACGCCGGCGACGCAGCCTGAAGGGGACTGCCGGTGTGGCTCTACCTGGCGCTGATCGGCTTCGCCACCCTCATGATGGCGGTCCACTTCTGTCTGCCTCGCATCGAGCGGCTCAGCGCGCGGCTGGAGGCGGCTGGCGGAGGCACAGAAGGTGGGCCAGCCGTTCAAGGGCCGGCCGAGCTGGCGCTGTATTCAGCCGTGCGGGTTTCGGCGATCCGAGACGGGCGCTTCAGCGGCCCAGTGACCCACGATGAGCGGCACCCTCGCGTCGGCGACGTCGGCGTCATCGTCGAGGTCTACCGCACGCCAGAGCTGGGGTATGAGGTCGAGTGCTCAGACCCGGAAACCGCGCGCAACGTCTGGCTGACGACTATGCATCCGGACGAGCTGCAGCCGCTTCCTTGCGAAGCCGGGTCAGGCGCTGCATCTTCCGGTTGGCAAGCGCCCTGATTCTGTCCCGCTCAGCGGCCTCGGCATTGGCCTTCAGCATGGCCTTGCGTCCCTCCTCCTGGCGCTGCGCGGTATCGGCATCTTGCTTCTTGAACCAGGCCGCAAGGCGGTCGCTGTAGCGCGCGGCAAGCACCGCGTTCACGAGGATGAGCAGATGGAAGTACAGGACATATTCCGCCATCGCCGCACCCCTTCGCGATGTCCCCTTGCAGCTCGCCGATTCTCGCGCGTCCGGGCCTCGGCTATCGTGGCAACCATAGACGGCACCGACGTCTACGCCGACTGACATGAACGACACCACTACACGCCGTCACTGGAACTACCGCGCCATCCGCTTCGAGCATGGCGAGGATTCCCACACGGCGATCCACGAGGTGCACTACGAGAACGACAGGCCAGTGGCCTACTCTGAGACGCCGGCGGTCGTGATGTGGTCTGACGATGAGACGGGGCAGCCGATCCTCGACCGCATGCGCGAAGCACTGGCCAAGCCGGTGCTACATGAAGCAGATTTCCAGCGCCCAGCCCGACGCATCGGACTTCTGCCTGACCTCCACGTGCCGGATGATTTCGACGCCCCGCTACCAGCCTCAGTGCTGGAAACGTTCGAGGGAGCGGAGCTCGGTCAGACCGAGCTGTGGGGTGTGCCTGTGCGGACGACAGGGATCGGGACTCGGTACGTTGTCATGGCTGATGTGCCAGAGCATCTGCGCGGTCCGCTGTGGGAGCACCTTCGGACACTGAACGGCCGGCTCATCGTCGAGGGTGTCGGTGATGCGTGCCTGTACGAAGACTTTCGCGACTGCTGCGCTCGGCATGCGCTAGAAGGAAGCACCGAACCCTCCGGAAAGCACTCGTCGGAGGACGGTGCCGCAGCGTGAGTGCTGATTCCTGTCCTGCTGACCACCCGTGCCGTCGATGACCGGATTGGTTTAGGTTTGTCCGACACCTGCCCGTCGCGCTGGACAGGTCGATGCGCCAGGCCGACCTGAGGGCAGGTGTTGGATAAACCTCAAAGGAGGAAACCGCGGCGCATGTGGCAACGGTTGTCGAGGCATCGTTGCTATGGCGATTCGGCGTTGCGGCTGCGCCGACGCAGCGCAGTTGACGGCATGTCGATGGCCGCGAATGAAGCGACGCCTGTGTCCGAGCAGGCGCGATGGCCTGCTGAATACCGTAGTGCGGGGCTCGCCCCTGTCATTGCACCCGGGCCGGCGCCAGGCAACGCAAGCGCACCCCGCACCGGTTTGCGATGAACAAGGGCCGGTGCTTGCTGGTACCGAGTCGTCGCGCCAATGCTCATGAGGGTGGCGCCCGGATCAATGGCCGCTCGCGCAGGACGATCTCGACGATGAGCAATGGCCGCCCGCAGTGCCGGCAGACAAACGCCGGTGCTCGCACCGCCGGCTCGGCGGTCGGCACTTCGACCCTGGCCTGCAACGCGGTGCGCGCCAATGCCAGACAGTCGCGCCGATTGCCGTTGGCCAGCAGACCGTAGTGCCGGATGCGATGGAAGCCCCCGGGCAGCACATGCAGCAGGAAGCGGCGCATGAACTCCTGCGGCTCCAGCGTCATCGTCTTGTGGCGCGTGCGACCCTTGTCGCGGTAGTCCTTCCAGCGGAAGGTCACGCCGCTTGCATCCGCGGCGACGAGGCGGCTGTTGGAGATGGCCACCCGGTGCGTGTAGCGTGACAGATAGGCCAGCACGGCCTGCGGCCCGGCAAATGGCCGCTTGGCATAAACCACCCACTCCTGCCGCCGCATCGGCGCCAGCCAGTCGGCGAAGGCCTTGGCGTCCTGCAGCGCCACGTGTTCGCCGAAGAACTGCAGCCGCCCCGCGCGATGCAACTGCTCAAGCCCTTCGAGGAATCGCCGCCGGAACAGCCGCGAGAGCACTCTCACGGGCAGGAAGAAGCCCGGCCGGCAGGCCACCCAACCCTTGCCGTCGGCACTGAGCCCGCCGCCCGGCACGATGCCGTGCACATGCGGGTGATGCGTCAACGCCGAGCCCCAGGTGTGCAGCACCAGCGTGGCGCCGATGCGCGCGCCCAGGTGCTTGGCGTCGGCCGCGATGACCTGCAGCACCTCGGCGGCCATGTCGAACAGCAGGCCGTAGAGCTCGGCCTTGTTCTGATACGCGATGTCCGCGATGGGTGCCGGCAGCGTGAAGACCACGTGGAAGTACTCGACCGGCAGCAGATCGGCCTGCCGGGCATCGAGCCAGCGCTGCGCCGCGTGGCTCTGGCACTTCGGGCAGTGCCGGTTGCGGCAGGAGTTGTAGCTCACCTGATCGGTGCCGCAGCCCTCGCAGCGCAAGACGTGACCACCCAGCGCCGCGCTGCGGCACTGCTCGATGGCCGACATGACCTTGAGCTGGCCCAGGCTCAGGTGGCCGCGCTGGGCGGCTCGCCAGGCAGGACCGTGGGTGCGGAAGATGTCGGCGACCTCCGGGGCGGAGTGCGCCACGGCGCGCTATGTCGTCGATGGCGCCGGCTGCAGCCTCTCCAGCGGACTGACCACCTCGCGAAGCAACTCCGTGGCCACGTGGGTGTAAACCACCGTGGTCTCCAGCTTCTTGTGGCCCAGCATCACCTGGATCAGGCGGATGTCGACCTTCTGCTCCAGCAGATGCGTGGCGAAGGAATGACGCAGCGTGTGCATGGACACGCGCTTGTCGATCTTGGCGGTCTCGGCGGCGATGTGAATGGCGCGGTTGAGCTGGCGTGCGGTCAACGGCTCCACGGGGTTGAGGCCAGGGAACAGCCAGCCGCCCGGCAGCATCTTGCCTTGGGCATGGGCCTGTCGCCACCAGGCACGCAAGCGTTCCAGCAGCACGGGCGGGAGCATGGCGTAGCGTTCCTTGCGGCCCTTGCCCTGCTCGACACGCAAGGTCATGCGCTTGCTGTCGATGTCCGAGACCTTCAGCGAGACCACCTCGCTGACGCGCAGTCCGGTGGCATAGGCCACCGACAGGGCGGTCTGGCTCTTGAGGTTCGGCGCGGCGGCGATCAAGCGGGTGACTTCATCGCGGCTCAGCACGACAGGCATCTTCTGCGGCACGCGCACCGTCTGCATCTTGGACATCAACTCACTGCGGCCCAGGGTGATGTCGAAGAAGAACTTCAGGCCGACGATGGTGGCGTTGATCGTGATGGGCGAGGTGCCCTGATCCACGAGGTACAGCTGGAAGCGGCGCAGGTCCTCGACGGTGGCGGTATCGGGCGAGCGCTTGAGGAAGTCGGCCAGCTTCTTGACAGCACGGAGGTAGGCCGCGCGGGTCTTGAGTTCGAGCTTGCGCATGCGCATGTCCTCGGTCATGCGTTGACGCAGCGGCGAGTTGGCTTCAGGCGATGGGGTCATGGTCCTGCTCCTGTTGAAGAGCGAGGCGGGTTGCCTCGCTGCTCAACGGTGGCAGGAACGCCGCACCGATCAACTCCCACTGCCGCCGCAGCGGCTACCGCGCGAGCGGTTTAGTCCTCGGGCACTTTGCTGACCGTCAGGCGCCCACTGCCAGCGACAGCATCCAGCCTAGAAGCGACATCCCGTCGGCGGTCGGCAGCAGTGCAGCGGCTGCCGTCATCGGAGATCAGCTGCCGACTTCACGCTGCCTGGCCGCGAGCTTCCATCGGTCCAGCTACCAGGAAGCGGCTGTTTCGGGCGGCTGCCCCGCCCTTGGCACGGTGCGGCCGCCGATTGGCTTCTCAGATCTCAGTCTGCTCAGAAATCTCAAGTGCGTCATCCACCTCGATGCCGAGGTACCGGACCGTCGACTCCAACTTGGAATGCCCAAGCAGCAGCTGCACGGCACGCAAGTTCTTGGTCCTTCGATAGATCAACGTCGCCTTCGTCCGTCGCATTGAATGCGTACCGTAGTCGGCAGGGTCAAGCCCGAGTTCCTCCACCCAGCCCTCCAGGATTCGGGCGTACTGTCGCGTTCCCAGATGGGGCGAGCGGTGCATGCGACTTGGGAACAGAAAGTCCTCAGATCTGAGCCCGGCTTGCTTGATCCACCGCTGCACCGCGTCGCGGGTCGCCGGCGTAATCTCAAACTGAACGGGGCGCTGAGTCTTGTGCTGCATCACAACCGCCCGGCTGGCCACCGCGTCACCGTGACAGACATCTCTCACCTTGAGCGAGACGAGGTCACAACCTCGAAGCTTGCTGTCGATGCCGAGGTTGAAAAGTGCGAGCTCGCGCACGCGGTTCTCCATCTGAAGTCGGACCCGAAGTGCCCAGATGTCCTTGACCTTGAACGGCGCCTTCTGGCCGACGATCTTGCCCTTGTTCCACGGCTCGCGCGACAGGTTGCTGGCTGCTGATCCCATGATGGTCTCCCATCGAGTTGAGGGCTATCAAGCTTGCGCCCTGGCCGAATTTGTAGATAGCAGATTCGATTGGCGCAGGAGCTTCGTAGACTTCTGCGGACCTCAGCACCGGGAACTTGAGCGGATGAACAAATCAACGGCACCTCAAGGCAAAGCCTTCGCCGCCCTGCGAGGAACAACGGGGCAGTAGAGACTCGAACGGCGCGCGGCAATCCTTTGCGCGCGCAGCGCCGCTTGTGCGGTGACCCCGCATGTTGGCGCCGACCGAAACTTTGACCAGACAATGGGGTAGCAACATGGGCGGGGCCTGATCGCTCGTTGTGCAACCGCCGCGTCAAGACGGTGCCCAGTCCCCGATGGCCCCCAGCAAATGGCTGCCCGGGCTGCGAAGCCCGAGTGTCCGTTCAGGGGTAGCTGATCGTCAGCGTGTAGCCCGTGCTAGTGCTGGAGCCGCTGTAGCTTTGGACCTTGATGTAGACCGTCCGGGCGGTGCTGCCGTTGGTGTACGTCAGCGATTCGGCGGCGGTCGTGCCTTCTGACGAAGCGAGGCCCGAGCCGCTCGACGTCACCAGGTACAGGTCGTAGTCCACGCCGCTCGGGCCTGTCATGTCGACGCGGATCTTTTGGCCCGCTGCAAGGTTGACTTTGAAGAAGTCCTTGTCGCTGGTGCTGCTGACAAAGCCGTTGACGGTGGTGGCTGTGCCGACGGTGTTCGCCGTCGCGATGGTCCCGTTGGACTCGGTCTCGCTGATGCCCGCGCCAGCGTTGCTGACGTTGAAGCTCACCGTGGTCGACGAAGCGGTGTTGCCGGCAGCGTCGAAGGCCTTGGCCACCAGGCTGTGCGACCCGTTGGCCAGGCTGCGCGAATCCATCGTGATGCTGTAGGGCTGGGTGGTGTCCGTGCCCTTCAGCGCGCCATCGACCCAGAACTCGACCTTGGTCACGCCGATGTTGTCGCTGGCCGTCGCGGACAGCGTGATGGTGCCACTGCTGCCCGTTTCGCTGGCGCTGACCGTGGGCGGCGTGGTGTCTCCACCGTTGCCGGCGCCCTGGTTCACCCAGATCGGCGCGGACCACAGGATCTTGCCGTCGTTCTGCGTCAACTTGGCATAGTAGACATGCAGGCCGTTGGCAGGCGTGAAGCTGTGCGTGGCGTTGCTGGTCAGCAGGCTCATCGTGCCATTGCGACCCGGCACGCCTTCCCAGACCTCGACCAGCGACACCGTGCGGCCCGCCGTGTTGGCGAAGCCCACGTTCAGGTTCAGCACGCCCGCGTTGGTGATGCGCGAGCCCATGATGGCGCCGTTGGCACTGAACACGAGTTGTGAGTTCTTGTCGTGAGTGGCGAACACTCGGCGCGCACGCAGCGCTTCGACAAAGCTGGCCTTGCTCAGCGCGGTGCCGGTAGGGATGAGCACGGCAGTGCGGTTTGTGTAGGCCGAGCCCCAGTTCGCGCAGTGGTTGTCCTGGTTGGTGGCAGGCGCCACGTGGAAGCCGCGCTCCAGAATCTTGCGGAACGCAGTCTCATAGCCAGAACCCGGCTGCTGGGACTCGTTCTCAACATTGGAGAAGGCGCTGGTGTTGGAGATCTCGGCGAGCACCATGACCTCATCGCCATCGGCGGTGTAGCCGAAGTCGGTGCCGTTGATGACGAACTGCCCGCTGGTATCGGGATGGTTGAACTGGCCGACCTGGCCCGCTGCACGCATCACCGAATACAACGTGGCGTAGTCGTTCTTCGCGACAAAGCGATGGCCGTAGAGCTGGTTGCTGGGGTCGTACTCCCAGGAATAGAGCTCGTCGCTGTTGAAGATGTTGAGGTGGCCACCGTTGCTGATGACGCCCCATTCCATGCCATACAGGGCCAGGAAGCTGGGGTTGCTGGCGGTGTAGTTGTTCGCCACCGTCACGCCCGCTGAAAACCGGGCCTTGGCGGTCGATGCCGGAATGGTGCCCAGGCCGGAACTTCCGTCGAAGTAGTGGTTGTGGTCGGTGTTGCCGAAGAAGTCCAACCCCTTGCCCTTGGCGTAGGGGAAAGCCACGCTAGGCCCGTACTCGCCGGTTTGGGCTGCCTGCGAGGAGTTGCAGTTGGCCAGATCGCCACCGCCATCGGAGTCGTTCGTCTGACCGTGCAGCGACCCGTAGTAGACCGTGTAGGGCCAGCTCGAGATCGCTGCGGCAGCCAGCGCCTTGGCGCGGGGCTGTTCGCCCTGGCTGAGCTGGGTGCCCATGGCCATCGCGCGGAACGCTGGCATCTTGGCGCTAGGTGGCGCGCCCAGCGCGAACTTGAAGCTGAGCTCATGCGGCGCATGGCCGTGCGCATCCACGGTGGCCAGCAACGATTCGGCACGGGCCTCGCTGCCATCGCCTTGGGCGGTTGCATCGGCATCGGCTGCGACGGCGGTCAGCCGAGCCTCGTAGATGCCATCCACCAGGGCGGGGTCGCCACGCCGGCCGGCCCAGTCAAAGGTCAGCGTCAGGGGCTTGCCCTTGTAGCGCTCGATGCCGTTGTAGCGCTTCACCAGCTTGCCGTCCGGGGCGATCAAGTCCAGCCGGTAGGCGAACTGCTCGCCGTCCGGTGCGCCCAGGTAGGACAGGGTCACGCTGAACCGGCGAGCGCCGCTCGCATCCTCGCTGGTGAAGGGCACCACCAGTTCAGCCTCGAACTCATGGTGGTCCGGGTACTTCACGCTGGGGTGGACCGCCTGCGCCTTCGACAGGGTGTCGGCGTTGGTCGCTTGGACCGTGGGCGATTGGCCCATACCGCCGCCGCAAGCGGCAAGGAGAAGGGGCAGCAAGCAGACCACAAGCGGCCGCAACGGGATGGATGGCGTGTTCATGATTTCCTGGACGTTGGGGGGCTGAAGCAGTCCGGCGCTCAGCGCGCGCGGCGACGGGCGATCAGGCTGAGAGCCGCCAAGCCGGCCAGCATCAGCGCGTAGGTCTCGGGCTCAGGCACCGGCAGCGTTTCCGGGATGGCGGTGCCGCTCAGCAACACGTTGTCGTAGCGGATGGTGCCGCCGGTGCCGTAGTTCGCGCTGCTACCCGTCGCGAGGTAGCTCGACGTACCCGGCGCAAAGCTGGTCAACAGCTGGATGCCGAAGCTGCTGTTGTCATCGGCTGCGGCAATGCTGGAAAAGTCGTAGGTGATGCCGTTGACGAAGGTCGTCGACGAAGCCGCCGGCATCTGGAACGTGGTGGCGTTGAGCCAGGTGCTGCCATCGACCGTGTAGCGCAGGGTCGTCCATGCCGAGGCCGTGGCGCTGTTGCGCTGGGCGAAGCTCAGCACGACGTCCGTGTAGCCGGACGTGTCGATCATGAACTGGACGCCGCGAGTCAGGCTGCCGCCGCCTTGAGCGGCATAGGTGGTCGTGCTCAGCGCGCCGGCGGAACCCGAGCCGGTAGCGGACGAGAAGCTAATGGCACCCACGGCGGTCAGCACCCCGCCATTGGCGGTCGACGTGGCCTTGGGCATCGTGCAGTTGCTGGAGCACGAGAAGCTGTTGAAGTCCCAGAGGGCGACGGAATCAGCGTGGGCTTGGGTGGTGACGAGGGCCAGGGTGGTCAGGGCGAGGAGGCGGATTTGCATGGCAGCGGCAAGGGGGTAAGGAGTCGCCGACGCGGTGCGATTGACTGCGCGTCGAAGCGAGCGAGGGTAGTGAGACTTTTCTTACTGAACAGGAAGATTTTCCCCGGCAGCCGATTCATGGAGCCGTCATGTCTATGCCTGGCAGGTACTCGTTGGGGCGACATTTCCCAGGAGAAGCCGCTTAGTCGAGGCACGGTCGAACCGGCATCGCAGGTTCCTCAGGACTCCCACATCCAGGGGGGAGCACGCGCTTCAAGCGTTGCGAGGAGGCGACGTCATCCCTGCGACTCGGCAAAGGCTCGCGTCTCCAACCAAAGCTTCGATCCCAACGCTGCCGCCTCTACGGTTGGCGATTCCCGAACCGGGGGGCCGCCCCAAACGTGAGGACCTCCTCAAGCCGGCAGCAGCCCGAGCACACGGCTGTATAAAACAACAGTACCATGGAGCTGCTTAGCCGGAGGCCTGAGATGAACCTGAACCTGACGGATCCCGACAGCATCGTCCGCTGGTGGCGATGCTTTCCCGAGCGTCATTGGCTCTACCTGGACGTGTTCGAGGCGAGAACACCGCAGTTTCGATTGGCCATCCGCAGTGCGCGTCGGCGCATCAAGGCCGACCCGTTGTTCAGCCGATGCCAGATTGATGCCCTCGCCGCTGCCGCGCAGGTCGATAGCGGGCCGTTGCATCCGGAACCTGCTGGCGATGGGATCGCGCTTGAGGTTGCGTCAACAGGCCTTCATTGAGCGCCACGCGCAAGCGTGTCGCCCTCACTGGAGACGTTGCTGTTGAACATCACGGCGCCTGTTCAGAAATTCACACACCGCCGGCATGTTGGTCGAGGTCCTCGAGCTCTATTGGCAAGGCAGCAAGCTGTCGCGCGACGCGCGGCGGCAGCTGGCGCCGGTGCGCGGTAGGCTGACCGTCGATCGCCGTTGGACGCACGACGGCCTGGACAGTGCGCCGCTTTACGCGGACATCATGCCGTTTCAGCTAGAGACGTTGTGCCAGGTCAAGCTGCGCTTCTGGCGCGGTCGCAATGTAGTGCTGTCAGGGCAGCAGCGCGGCCCAGTCCCTACCCACAAGAAGGCCGAGACCTACTACGAGCAGTGGTGGTGGTGTCGCATCCTCAGCGACGCAGAGCCGTCAGCGCCTCGTCGGTCCTGACCGCGTCAGCCGGGTCGAAGGCATCGAGCGGCGGCGGCACGATCAACTGCATCGCCTCATCGATGGTGCCGCGCAGCCAGCGATCCCAGTTCGAAGGATCGATATGCGCCAGCGAGCGCTTGTCCTGCGCGTCAGGCGCCAGTTCGGGGTCAGGTTTGTGCAGCCGCTTGAGCAGCGGATGGCTGTCACAGTTGGTGGTGAGCATGGTGAAGTTGGGTACCAACTCGCCGGTCTTCAGGTCCGTCCATTCAGACCAAAGGCCAGCCAGCATCCAAGGCTCGCCGTCGGCGCGCTTGAGCTGCCACCAGATGTTCTTGCCGGTCTCCCAATTTGGCTCCTGGTACCAAGCCGCCGGCACAAGACAGCGCCGGCCACTGGCCCAAGCTGCCTTGAAGGTCATCTTCTTCTCGATGCCTTCAATGCGCGCATTGTTTGTGCTGCGTGGCCGGCCACGTTTGCCAGGAATCTTGCTGGGCAGGTAGTCGATGCGCTCAGGCTGACCCGGTCGAATCAAGCCCCACTGGCCGACCTGACCGATAACGCCTTCACCGCCGGCGCGGAAGAAGACGCCATCCTGGTTTGGGCCCACCGTGCGCATCTCGTAGTCCGGGATGACCCAACGCGCCGCCTGCCGTGCCATATAGGTGGCGAAATCGCTCTTGGGGGTGACGTGGTAAAGGTTGCACATGCTCGCGCGACGATAGCTCGCCATGAGACCAGATTGTCGAGCCAGAGCGACGGCAGGATGCACCGATCGCAACGCGTCATTGGTTCTCCGCTTTCGCTGCGAAGCTGCTCTATGCGAACCGGTAGCCCGCGCCAGGTGAGCGTCAGATCACCGTCGCTTGAACTCGTCGCGTGAACGGCCCTGGGCTTCATAGTCGGCGAGCCATCGGGCCGGAAGGCCTCGGCCGCTCCATGTGTTCGCGAGGTTGGCCGGGTCTTGGTACAACGGCGTTGCCGGACCTGGGCTGCGTCTCTTCGCCTGGGTTTTGGCGTCGGCTGCATAGGGTTGCAGCGCGCTTATGGCTTCCTCGACCGAGAAGCCGGAGGCCTGCGCCTTCTTGATGTAGCCGTCGGCAAGAACTTTCAGTTCTTCAACGCGCTGTGCCTCAATCTTCTGATTCAACTCCTCGCTCAGCTTGAGGAGTTCCGGATACGAGAGATTCGAAATGTCGGGTGCGGTCATCAACGTCGAAGGTGGTCCGGCCTTGCCGGTCGTGGCTGCGAGTGTAGGTGTGGCTACCGCCGGAAAATGCGACCAGGGCGGCCGAGCTTTGTCGCTCGGCCAGTCCCCCACTCAGCCCGCTGAAGTTTCCTTCCTTGCCGGCCACGATGAGTCTCCCGTCAGCGCAGACTGGATGACAGCAAAGTGCCCAAAGCCGAAATTCATCGGTTGGCAGCAGGAGGCTCGCTGGCACTGAGTTTCGGCGGTCCTGCGACCGTTGCCGCCAGCACCAGTCATTGGGCCGTTTGAGCGCTGCATGACGGCTGCCCCCTCAGGATCCGCCCCACAGAAAAATCGAGTTTGGGTCCAAGCACCGTGCAGATGAACCAGGAGCGACAACGCACCTTCTCATGGCGAGTCTCCACACTGTTACAGGATGCGAAACAGTGACTTGGCATGCGCAGGTGTTCCGCCGCGATGCATTGGAGGCCACAGTCACGGTCAAGCGCCGCCCACGCAGCAGCGCAGCCCAAGGAGCCCTCCATGTCCCACGCCTTCGCAGAGATCGCCTTCACGCCGTCAGTCAAGGCCGCGCAGCAGCGCGACGGCAGTCGGGCGAGCTACGCACGCAATTTCGAAGGCGACACCGAGGTCTTCAACGACCGCCTTGGCGAGGCCGAGGTCGACTTCATTGCGGCCCAGCGCAGTTTCTACATGGCCACGGTGTCCGAGACCGGCTGGCCCTACCTCCAACACCGTGGCGGCCCGCGAGGCTTCCTGAAGGTGCTGAATGACAAGACGCTGGCCTTTGCCGACTACGCCGGCAATCGCCAATTGATCAGCGTCGGCAACCTGGCGGGCAACGACCGCGTTGCGCTGATCTTGATGGACTACGCGCAGCGAGTGCGTCTCAAGCTGCTCGGTCGACTGGCCGTGCAGGACCTGGGCCCGCAGGATGCGCTGGCCCAGACCCTCATCGACCCGGCCTACCGCGCGCGGCCGCAGCGCGTCATGCGCATCGCCGTCAAGGGCTTCGACTGGAACTGCCCGCAGCACATCCCTGTGCGCATCGACGCCGAAGACGTGCAGCGCGCACTCGACCAGCGCGATGCGCGCATTGCCGAGCTGGAGGCGCGGCTGGCCCAAGGCGCCGCCGACCCACCGGCGTCCGGCTGACCCTCACCGCGCTCGCGATTCCTTGCCTGTCTGCCCCGCCCCCGCTTCGTTCGCGCAGGGGCGACGGCCCCCTGTCGCCCGCGAACCAATCACCCCCCAAAAGGAGAACCCTCATGTCCATCACCCTCCACGGCTTTTCGCTGTCCGGTCACTCGCACCGCGTCCAACTGGCGCTGTCCCTGATGGGCTTGCCACACCAGGTGGTCCAGGTCGACTTGAAGAACGGCGCGCACAAGTCGCCCGAGTTCCTCAAGCTCAACCCGTTCGGGCAGGTGCCGGTGCTCGACGACGACGGCACCACGCTGTTCGATTCCAACGCCATCCTGGTCTACCTGGCCACCAAATACGACGCCGACCGCCGCTGGCTGCCGCGCGATCCCAAGGGTCAGGCCGATGTACAGGCCTGGTTGTCGGTGGCGGCTGGCCTGGTCGCCTTCGGCCCGGCGGCGGCCCGCCTGATCACGGTGTTCGGCGCCAAGTACAACCCGGATGACGTGATCGGCCGCGCGCACGGCCTGCTCAAGGTGATGGACGCACAACTGGCCGCCCGACATTTCCTGGTCGGCAACAGCGCCACGCTGGCCGACATCGCCGGTTACAGCTACATCTCCGCCGCGCCGGAAGGCAATGTCGACCTCGCGCCCTACCCGAATGTGCGCACCTGGCTGGCCCGCGTGGAAGCGCTGCCCGGCTTTGTGCCGTTCCAGAAGACGCCCGTCGGCCTGGCCGCCTGAGCGGCGAACAACGCTGCACGGAGCCGACCATGGACCCCGCGATGTCACGTCACGACAACCCCTTCCACGCCGGCGAGCAGGCCGTGCACGAGCGGCTGGGCATCCGCGAGCGCATGGTCGGCCTGGGGCAGCGTGTCATCCGCACCGCGATGCCCGAACAGCACCAGCGATTCTTCGAGCAGCTGCCCTTCATGCTGGTGGGCTCGGTAGACAGCAGCAGCCGGCCCTGGGCGTCGGTGCTGGTAGGTAGGCCCGGGTTTGTGCAGGCCCCCAGCGCCAAACGGCTGGACTTTCATGCACGCCCCGTCCCGGGTGATCCGTTGGCGGAAGGCCTGGCGCCGGGGGCGCAGCTGGGATTGCTGGGCATCGAGCTGCACACGCGGCGGCGCAATCGCGTCAACGGCCACGTCGTGGCTGCCGATGTGGGGGGCTTCAGCATCGAGGTCGACCAGTCGGTGGGTAACTGCCCGCAGTACATCCAGCGGCGCGAGTTCGAATGGGTGCGCGATGCTGGTGACCTGCAGCCTGTTTCCACCGAGCCGTTGATGGCGTTGGACGCTGATGCGCGTGCGCTCATCAGTCGGTCTGACACGCTGTTCATTGCCACGCAGGCGCCAGCCGTGGCGGGCGACCCGGACGTGACGTCTGGCCGCGGCGCCGACGTCTCGCACCGCGGCGGCCGGCCAGGCTTCGTGAAGATCGAGGACGAACGTACCTTCCTCGTGCCCGACTTCACCGGCAACTTCTTCTTCATGACGCTGGGCAATCTGCAGCTCAACCCGCGAGCCGGCGTGCTGTTCATCGACTTCGAGAGTGGCGACTTGTTGACGTTGACCGGCACCGCCGAGGTGGTATGGAGTGGCGATGAGCTGAAGGCCTTTGATGGTGCAGAACGCGCGTGGCGCTTCCGCGTGGAGGCTGGCTGGCGGCTGCGCGAGGCGCTGCCGATCCGCTGGGCGTTTCGCGACTATTCACCCAACACCACTCTGACCGGCACCTGGGCCGAGGCCGAGGCCCGCCGCGAGGCCCAGCGCCTGGCGCAGACCTGGCGGCCCTACAGGGTCACGCGCGTCGTCGATGAGAGCGCCGTCATCCGCTCCTTCCACCTGGCCCCGGCCGACGGCCATGCCGTGCCGCCGTATCAGGCCGGGCAGCACCTGCCGATCCGCTTGAAGACCGTCACCGGTGAGGAGCTGCACCGCACCTACACCATCTCACAAGCACCCAGCGACGAGGGGCTGCGCCTGAGCATCAAGCGTGAGGGCGCGGCCTCCAGCCATCTGCATGACCAGATTCGCGAAGGCGACGTGATCGAGGCACTGGGGCCGCGCGGCCAATTCACCATCGACGCCGCGTTGCGCCGCCCGGCGGTGCTGATCGGGGCCGGCGTGGGCATCACGCCGATGGTGGCCTTTGCGCGCCACCTGGTCACCGAAGGCTTTCGCCACCGGCGCACGCGCCCGCTGCACCTGATCCAGGTGGCGCGCAACGAGGCCCTGCGCGCCTTCGGCGACGAACTGCAGGCGCTGGTGCTGCGGGCCAACGGCGCGATGCGGCTGCATGTGGTGCTGGACGACGGCGAGGGTGCGCCCGAGGGCGCAGTCGCGGGCCCGCTGACGATCGACCGGTTGAAGGCGCTGCTGCCCTTCGACGACCACGAGTTCTTCCTCTGCGGCCCGGCAGGTTTCATGCAGGCCTTGTATGACGGCCTGCGCGACCTGGGCGTGCGCGACGCGCGCATCCAAGCCGAGGCCTTCGGGCCGTCCTCACTGAAGCGGCGGCCCGACGGGGCCACGGCCGCACCACCGCCGCCGGCACCAGCGGCGACGCAGGCGACGGTGACGTTCCTGCGCAGCGGCGAGGCGGCCGAATGGACACCCGAGCGCGGTACGCTGCTGGAGTTCGCAGAAGGCAAAGGGTTGAACCCGCCCTTCTCATGCCGCGCCGGGCACTGCGGGTCGTGCTCAACGCGCATGACGGCCGGCCGCGTCACCTATGCAGAACCCACGGCCTGGCGGCCCGCGCAAGGCGAGGTGCTGCTGTGCTGCGCGCTGCCAGCGGCCGGCGGTGGCGAGCGAATCGAACTGGAGCTATGAACGCGGGCGGCCGTCAACCGGCAGCGGGCGGCTGTGGCCAGGCCTGCATGGCTAGGTCGACCAGACGTTTCAACAGCGCCGCTTTCGCGCCGTCCCTGGCCTGAACCGCCAGGCCCTGGATCACCATCGCAAAGTACGCGGCCAGCGTCGTCGTGTCCGTGTCGGCGGGCAGTTCGCCGTCCTGGCGGGCGCGGTTCAGTCGCGCGCGGATGGCCAACTGAGCAGCTTGCCGACGCCCGGCCACTTCGGCCACCAGCGCGTCCTGGCCCTGTGACGCCTGCAACTCCCCGGCCGCCACCATGCAGCCCAGCGGGTGCTGGCCATCGCTGAACTGCCGTGCAGCAGCCAGCAGCATCTGCTCGATCGCCGCGCGCGCGCTGCCCGTGCCGGACATCGGCTGGGTCAGAAAGCCCCCATAGCGCTCGCCATACAGGGCCAGTGCCTCGCGGTACAGCGCGTCCTTCGAGCCAAACGCGGCGTACAGGCTGGGCGGCGCGATGCCGATGGCTGCGGTCAGCAGGGCCGTCGAGGTGCCTTCGTATCCATGGCGCCAGAACAGGTCCAGCGCGGTGTTGAGCGCTTGCTCCCGGTCGAAGGCCCTGGGCCGTCCGGCGCGTTTCGGGGCGGGTGCGGTGTCGCTATCCATCGCATTAGTGTAGCAATCAATAAACAATTTCTTGACGTCGACCGCCGAGCCGTCCTATTCTGTAGTGGTCGATACATCACAGTTCAACCCCATGTCCATCACCTCACATCATTTCCAACTGGCAGCCAGTGGTCGCGCACTCAAACTGAACCGCCGCACGCGCAACGTCACCGAACCCCAGCCGCAACAGGTCCTGATCCGCGTCGGCGCGGCCAGCTTGAACTACCGCGATCTGCTGACCCTGCAAGACCCGGCTTCGAGCCGGGACGGGCTGATCCCCCTGTCCGACGGCGCGGGGACGGTGGTCGCGGTCGGCGCAGGCGTCACGCGCTGGGCGGCTGGCGACCGGGTCAGCGTCAACTTCTTTCCCACCTGGCGTGCCGGTGGTTTCTCAGCGGCCATGCTGTCCACGGCGCTGGGCGGTGGGCAAACCGACGGCCTGTTGAGCGAGTACGTGCTGGCCGACGCCGACGCGCTGGTGTCCGTTGCCGACCACCTCAGCCTGGTCGAAGCCGCCACGCTGCCCTGCGCAGCCGTGACGGCCTGGCATGCGCTGTTCGAGCGCGGTCAGCTGAAGCCCGGCGAAACGGTGCTGGTGCAGGGCACGGGCGGCGTCGCGTTGTTCGCCCTTCAACTTGCTACCGCGCATGGCGCCAAGGTCATCGTCACCTCCTCGTCCGACGCCAAGCTGGCGCGTGCGCGGGCACTCGGTGCGTGGAAGACCATCAACTACAAGTCTCAGCCCGCCTGGGACGCAGCGGCGCTTGACATCACCGAAGGCCGCGGGGTCGATCACATCCTTGAACTGGGCGGACCCGACACCTATGACCGGTCCATCGCCGCCATCGCGCCGGGCGGCCGCATCGCCCAGATCGGCGTGCTCACCGGCTTCGCATCGCAGCCCAATATCCTGCCGCTGCAGTTCAAGAATGCCAGCATCCACGGCATCTGCGTGGGCTCGGTGCAGCACTTTGAGCGCCTCAACCGCTTCCTGTCCATGCACCGCATCCTGCCGGTGGTCGACAGGATCTTTGCGTTCGACGATGCACCGGCCGCCTATACCCACCTGCAGTCGGCCAGCCATTTCGGCAAGGTGGTGGTCAACCTGAGCTGACACCGGCCACCCGTTGTCACCGAGCCTGGGCAGTGAGCGCTTGTGTTCACTTCAATGCCGGGTCGGCACGCAGCGTGTCCACCGCCAGGTCGACGAAGGCACGCACCTTCTGGGTCGCGCGCCGCCCCTCGTGGTGCACCACATGAACGGGCAGCGGTGCCGTTTCGAAGTCTTCCAGCAGCAGCTGCAGCGCACCGCTGCGCACGTGCGCGGCCACCTGGTAGCTCATCAGCCGCGCGATGCCCAGGCCCGCCACTGCGGCAGCGATGGCAGAGTCGTTCGTGGTCGTGCGCAGCCGCGGCTGCACGCGCTGCAGCAGGGCCTTGCCGCCGTCATTGAAACGCCACTCCGACACCGGGGTCACGCCCGAGGCCGACGCAATGGTGTGCTGGACAAGGTCTTCCGGGCGCTGCGGCACACCCTGCGCCTTCAGATAGCTCGGTGCCGCCACCAGCACACGGCGAACGTATCCCACGCGAGCAGCCTGCAGCGACGAGTCCGGCAATTCGCCAATGCGCACCGCCACATCGATGCCTTCTTCGACAACGTTCACCACCCGGTCCAGGAACAGGCACTGCGCATCGACCTCGGGGAACTGCTGCAGGTAGCGCACCAGGATCGGCATGACATAGAGCTGACCGAACAGCACCGGCGCCGTCAGCGTGAGGGTACCGCGCGGCGCTGCATGGGTGCCGGTAGCAGCAATCTCGGCTTCGTCGATATCGGCCAGGATGCGGCGGCAGTCTTCGGCGAAGCGGGCACCGGCGTCCGTGACGCGCACCACGCGAGTGGTGCGCGTCAGCAGGCGCAGGCCGAGGCGCTCTTCCAGTTCCGCGACCGCCCGCGTCACCACAGGTGGCGACAGGTTGAGCTTGCGCGCCGCACTGGCAAAGCCGCCGCTGTCGACGACGGCGACGAAGGTGGTCATGGCTTGCAGGCGGTCCATGTTGTTCCCGTTTCAGAAAGGCTGTCTTGGCTGGCGCAAGGATTCTCGGCGCAGCCGCCCCCGCGCAAAGTTCGCCTGCCGTCCCGATCTCAACCCGGAGCTTCGTCCATGCTGAACGCCCCCTTTTTTGGTGAAGTCCCCAACGACCTCGGTCACGACGCCGCCTGGTTGGGTCGCACCGTGATGCGGGCGCTGATGGACCTGCCTCGCCACCAACCCTTCGATGACATCAAGGAGATTCGCCATGACCGCCACCGCACAACCCCGCCCACCGTTGCCCCCGTTCACTCGCGAAACCGCGATGCAGAAAGTGCGCCTTGCCGAGGACGCCTGGAACACGCGTGACCCACAGCGCGTGGCGCTGGCCTACACGGTGGACACCATCTGGCGCAACCGAGCTGAGTTCCCGCAGGGCCGCGAGCAGGTGCAGGCCTTGCTTGAGCGCAAATGGGCGCGCGAACTGGACTACCGGCTGATCAAGGAGTTGTGGGCAAACGACGGCCACCGCATCGCCGTGCGCTTCGCGTACGAGTGGCACGACGACGCCGGCAACTGGTACCGCTCCTACGGCAACGAGAACTGGGAGTTCGACGACCACGGCTACATGCACCGCCGCTTTGCCAGCATCAACGACAAGCCGATCAGCGCGCAGGATCGAAAGTTCCATTGGCCGCAGGGCCGCCGGCCCGACGACCATCCCGGCCTGAGCGAGCTTGGGCTATGAGCTCGCCGGCATCGCAGATGAACCCGAGCCCGGTCATCGAGACGGACGTCGCCATCATCGGCGCCGGCACGGCCGGCATGTCGGCCTACCGCGCGGCACTGGAACACACGCCACGGGTGCTGCTGATCGAAAGCGGCGTCTACGGCACCACCTGCGCCCGTGTCGGCTGCATGCCCAGCAAGCTGCTGATTGCCGCAGCCGAAGCGGCACACGCCATCGCTGGCGCGGGGCGCTTCGGCGTCACGTCCGGGCCGGTGACGGTCGATGGCCGCGCCGTGATGGCGCGCGTGCGCGCCGAGCGCGACCGCTTCGTGGGCTTCGTCGTCGACACCGTGGATCACTGGCCGGCCGAGCGCCGGCTGATGGGGCACGCCCGTTTCATCGATGACCACAGCCTGCAGGTGGGGCAGACCTTGGTTCGCGCCAAGCGCATCGTCATCGCCACCGGCTCGCGCCCGACCATGCCGACGGCTTGGCGCGCAGCGCTGGGTGATCGGCTGATCGTCAACGATGACGTCTTCGACTGGGTCGACCTGCCGCGCTCGGTCGCTGTGGTCGGCACCGGCGTCATCGGCCTGGAGCTCGCGCAGGCCTTGCACCGCCTGGGGGTGCGTGTGCGGCTGTACGGCCGCGGTGAACGCGTCGGCCCGCTGACCGACCCGGCGCTGAAGCCGCTGGCCCGTCAGGTATTCTCTGCCGAACTGCCGCTGAGCCTGGACGTCGCGCATCTGGACCTGCGCCGCGAGCGCGACGAGGTCATCGTACGCGCCACCGGCCAAGACGGGCTGGTGCAAGAGGAGCGCTTCGACTGGCTGCTGGCCGCCACCGGCCGGCGCCCCAACGTCGACCAACTCGGCCTTGAGAACACCACATTGCCGTTGGATGACGCCGGGGTGCCGCTGCACGACCGGCGCACCGCTCAGGTGGCGGATCGCCCCGTCTTCATCGCCGGTGACGCCAGCGAGGACCGCCCCTTGCTGCACGAGGCCGCCGACGAAGGCCGCATTGCCGGCGGCAATGCCGGCCGCTTCCCCGACGTGCGCGTGCGGCCACGCCGCGCGCCGCTGGCCGTGGTGTTCAGCGATCCGCAGTTTGCGATGGCCGGCGCCAGCCATGCTGAGCTCACAGCGGCCTGCATCGCGTTTGAGACGGGCCGGGTGTCCTTCGACGACCAGGGGCGCAGCCGCGTGATGGGCCGCAACCAGGGTGCGCTGCATGTCTACGCCGAGGTCGGCACCGGCCGCTTCCTGGGCGCCGAAATGCTGGGCCCGGCGGCCGAGCACATCGGCCACCTGCTGGCCTGGTCGGTGCAGCGCGGCGACACCGTGCAGCAGATGCTCGACAGCCCGTTCTACCACCCAGTGGTGGAGGAAGGCCTGCGCACCGCGCTGCGCGAGTTGCAGCGCGCATTGCACATGGGCCCTGTGCCGGTGGAACGCTGTCTGGACTGTGGCCCCGGCGCATAACTTCCTTCAAGCCTTGAAAGCACACCCATGATCGACGTCTACACCGCCAACACGCCCAACGGCGTCAAGGTTCCCATCGCGCTGGAAGAACTCGGCGTGCCCTACCGCGTGCACCGAATCAACCTCGGCGCCAACGAGCAGAAGCGCCCGGAGTTCCTGCGACTGAACCCGAATGGTCGCATCCCGGCCATCGTCGACCCCGACGGGCCAGGCGCGGCACCGTTGAGCGTGTTCGAGTCGGGGGCCATCCTCTGGTACCTGGCCGAGAAGTTCCCGGGGCTGATGCCTGGCGACCCGATTGAGCGCATCCGCGCACTGGAGTACACCTTCTTCCAGGTCGGTGGCATCGGGCCGATGTTCGGGCAGGCAGGCTGGTTCTCGCGCCACAGCGAACCCATGCCGCTGGCCATTGATCGATACCAGGCGGAGGCCAATCGCCTGACGTCGGTGCTCGAAGCCCGCCTGCAGAGCACGCCGTGGCTGGCGGGCCAGAGCTACTCGGTGGCCGACGTCATGAATTTCGGCTGGCTGCGCGCGTCACAGTACGCGGGCGTGCAGCTCGATGCCTACCCGGCGGTGCAGGCCTGGGTCGAGCGCATCGCGGCGCGGCCTGCGGTGGTGCGGGGGCTGCAGGCGATCGCCTGAGCTAGGACCTGTTCGCACGACGGCAGCGGGCCGCTGCCGTAGCGTAAACAGGCCCCAGTTGCGCCCTCATGCCGAGGCGCGGCCGATGCGCTGCGCCAGCCACTCGGTGGGCGTCTGCCCCAACCGCTGTGTGAAGGCCCGTGTCAGCGCATTGGGGCTGCCATAGCCCACCTCGTCGGCGATGCTCTTGACCTGACGGCCTTGGGTCAGCAGCCCTTGCGCCACGCTCAGCCGCCAGCCGGCGAGGTACTCAATGGCGGGTTCGCCAACAACCTCGCCGAAGTGCGCCGCAAAGCGTGCGCGCGACATGCCCGACAGTTCTGCCAACCCCTGCAGCGTCCACGGCCGTGCAGGCTCGGCATGCATGGCATTGAGCGCCTTGGCCAGACGAGCGTCGGCCAGGCCCGCCACCACACCCGAGCGCAGCAGGCCGTGCTCGATGGCATGGCGTAGCAGGTAGACCAGCACGATCTCGCTCAGTCGGTTGAGTGCCGCATCGCGGCCACTGCGTTCTTCGAAGGCCTCGGTGAACAACGCATCCAGCACACTGCGCAATGCCGGGATCTCTCGCAGCGGCAGCACCAGCAGCGGCGGCAGGCCACGCACCAGCGGGTTGCCGAAGGAGGCGCCGAACTCTACCGAGGCGCAGACAAGGTCGGCGCCGTCGGCCTCGTCGGCACTGAGCCGGTGGTGGCTGGCGCGCGGGAAGAAGATCAGGCTGGGTTCAGTGAGCTCCTGCACCCGGCCGTCGGGCGCCGTGAGCTGCAGCCGGCCAGCCTTCAGCACATGCAGGTGGCCGACGCCGTCGACGGCGTCGAAATTGACCAGGCTGCACAGGTTGCCGGCGTAGAACACGCGCGACTTGAGTTCGAAACGTTGCAGAAGCGGGGCGAGGCGATCGTTCATGGCGTCATCTTGGCCGCTGCGGTCCAACGGGTGAATCGCTGGCGCGGGCAAGAGTCTGTTTCCACGCCGGCAACGGCGCGCGCCGCATCAGGCGCGTAGCGCCGACCACCGGGTCGCCAGCAGGTGATCGAGCGACCCGCGCCCGCCGCCGCGTCCGACCAGGTAGAGCAGCAGCGTGGCCCAGCTCAGGTGGGTGGGCCACGCCGCCGGGTAGACGAAGAGTTGGATCACCAGCGTCATGCCCAGCAGCGCGGCCGCGGACAGCCGGGTGCCCAGGCCCAGCACCAGCAAGGTCGGAAAGGCGTGTTCGGCATAGGCGGCCAGGTGGGCCGCCACGTCGGGCGGCAACAGCGGCAGGCGGTACTCGTCCTCGAACAGGGACACCGCGGTGTCGGTGACGTTGAGCCAGCCGTCGACCTTGGTGCGACCGGACAGGAAGAACACGCCGGCCATCGACGCGCGCGCGCCGAGCGCCATCAGGTCGTGGCTGATCCAGGCGCTGACGCGGTCGCGCAGCGCCAGCAGGCGGCGGGCCAAGGCACGCTGCGGGCCGACTGGGGCTGGCACGGGAGGCAGGGAGCTGGTGGTCATGGTGCGTTCTCGGTTGAAGTGCGTGAAGTTGGGGGCTCGGCAAAGGCGCCTTGTGCAAACAGGGTCGACAGCAGTGCCTGCAGGTCTGCATCGGGTGCTGCCCGCAGCGCGGCCTCTGCTGCATCGGCCAGTGACAGGCCTTGCGCACAGGCCTGCAGGAAGGCGATGCCAGCGGCATCAAGCTCGCAGGTCAACACCTCGTCGGCTGGGCGGGTGAGCAGCACGGCCTGGCCCCGCCAGTGCATGGTGGTGCGCTCGGCGTCGGCAGCGCGCGCGGAGAGCCACAGGTCCCAGACCGGCAGCGCGCTGTCGCCATGCCAGTGGGTGGCCGGCGCCAACTGCAGCCGAGCCGCGCGCAGGCTGTCGGGGCCTTGCGCCGCCCAGCGTGCGAAGTCCAGCGGCGTGGCGTCGGCCGCCACATGGGCCTGCGTCCACTTCCGATCGAGGTGCGCCAGGTGCTGCAGGTAGAGCCAGTCGATGTCGGGCTCACACTCGCGCAGGAAGTCGGCGAAGGTCTCGCCATACAGGACCAGGCGCGCATCGGCGGGCGGATACAAGCGGGCAAAGTGCCCTGCCAGCAGGCGGAACCTAGTCTCGCCGAGCCAGCACGCGACGCTGGGATAGTTCGCTTCGAGTGCGGCGACGCAGGCCTGCAGGCCGGTGTTGGCGTAGACCGCGAAGCCCGGCTCGAAGGCCTCGGCCAAGTTCTGGTCTGGCAGATCACCCGAGCGCCAGGCCTGCATCGCCGCCAGCCAGCGGGCATGGAAGTTGGTGGGGTCGTCCATCAAGCGGTCTCCGGGGTGCCGAGAACTCGCCGCGCGGTATCGGCTTCGGCGAGCAACCGTTCAAAGGCTGGCAACTGCCCGTCCCATTCAATGAGGGTCGGCCGCGGCCCGATGCGTGCAATCAGCCGCCGGTACAGGGCCCAGGTGCCTTCGTGGACCGGTGCATCGTGCGAGTCGACCCACAGCGCGTCGCCCAGGTGCGGGTCGGCAGAGTGGCCGGCCAGGTGCACCTCGGCCACCGCGTCAGCAGGCAGCCGGTCCAGCCAGTCCTCGGCCGAGAACCCCAGGTTGTGTGCGCTCAGATGGACATTGGCGACGTCCACCAGCAACTGGCAGCCACTGCGCCGAACCAACTCGCGCAGGAAGTCGACCTCCTCCCAGCTGTGGCCTTGCAGCGGCAGGTAGTGCGACGGGTTCTCGACCGCCAGCGGCCGGCCAATCGCCTCCTGCACGATCTGCACGTGCTCGACCACGCGCGCCAGCGCCTGCGCGTTGCGCACAAAGGGCAGCAGGTCGGGCTCGTAGCGCGCGCCCAAACGCGACCATGCCACGTGCTCGGACACCCGCACCGGCTGCACCTGGCGCACCAGGGCCGCAAATCGGCGCAGGTGATCGGGGTCCGGCGGTTCGGCGCCGGCCAGTGACATGGACACGCCGTGCAGCGACACGGGATGCACCTCGCCCAGAGCCTGCAGCAAACGCGGCCGCGGGCCGCCGTCGACCAGGTAGTTCTCGGCGTGCACTTCGAACCACAGGCCTGGCCGCCGCGCTGCCAGCGCTTGCTGCAGATGAGACGGCTTGAAGCCGAGCCCGGCGGCGAGATGGGTCACGGTCTTACCCTGTCGATGCTGGGAGCGATGCGGGCTCAGGCCTTCAGGGGCGTCAGCGAGCCGTTGCCCTTGGGGGTCTTGATTGCGACGCAGGTACCGGCGGGCACCTTCTTCCACGCATTGCCCTGGTAGTCGACCTTGGAGGTACCAGCACAACTGGTGCCGGGGCCTGCGGCGCAGTCGTTCTGGCCGGCCAGCGAGACGCCGTAGCACTTTTCCATTGCGGGCTTGGCGGGCTTGTCGGCCGCCAAGGCCGCGCCTTGTACGAGTGCGGCCAGCGACAGTGCGGTCAACACATTGCGTCGGGTGGACATGTTGGTTCTCCTGATGGTGGGTGCGAGCGGGGCACGGACGCAACGCGCGGCCCCGGGGTTCCTGGCGGATGTCAGTTCAGCGACTTGGGCGTCTTGTTCTTGATCTCCGGCCAGTTGGCATTGGCCTTCACGTTGTTGCCGGGCACGTCTTCCAGCCACTTCTTCTGGACGTCCTTGTTGACGTTTAGGTAGAGCTTGCCGTCGTGGATGTGCCAGGCGGTGGGGTCGCCGTCGAGCTTCTTCTCCAGCGCCACGCCCATGGCGCAGAAGCCGCCGTACTGAGGCGCGTACTTGGTCGGGTCAGCCTTGAAGGTGTCGCGGTTGGCGGCACTGGCAAACAAGTACTTCACGCCGGCATGCGAGGCGCTGAACTCGGACTTGCCAGCCGTCGGCGCACCGGCGCTGAAGTAGGCCACCGGATCGTGGCCCTTCAGGCCAACGCCCTTGGCGTCGACGTTGATGGCGGCGGTGGAGTTCTCGTCGTAGGCGTGACTGGTCAGCGGCACGATGGCGGCGCCCAGGGCGATGGCGGTGGTGATGGCCAGCAGGCTGGCGCGCAGGGTCTTGGTGTTCATGGTGGGTTCCTTGGGTCGTATCGGTTGGGTTGGGAAGGGAAGGAAAGTCAGCACGCGTCAGGCGTGCGAGTGCGAGCTGACACGGGGGAAATCGACGTCGGTGCGGGCGACGTTGTTGACGTAATTGGTCAAGACATTCAGCGCCACGTGCAGCACGATCTCGACCGTCTCGGCGTCGCTGAAGCCGGCGGCACGCAGGCCGGCGATGTCGGCGTCCTGCACGTGCCCGCGCTCGCTGACCACGCGCTGGGCGAAGCGCAGGGCGCTGTCGGTGCGGGTGTCGGTGGCGCGACCGTCGCGGGCCTGCGCAATCTCGTCGTCGCTGAGCTTGACGAGGTTCTTGCCGATATAGCTGTGTGCGGCCAGGCAGTAGTCGCAGCCGTTGGACTCGGCCACCGTCAGCGCCAGCGACTCGCGCAGCTTGACGTTCAGCACGCCCTTGTCGAGTGCGCCGCTGAGCGACAGATAGCCTTCCAGCGCTGCCGGCGACTGTGCGAGCAACTTCATCAGGTTGGGGACAACGCCAAGCTTGCTGTGCACAGCGGCGAGCAAGGGCTGGGCAGCCGCAGGGGCTTGGGCAACGGCAGGGATGGACAGACGGGACATGGTGGGACCTTTCAGGGGGCTTGGAAGGCTGCGATATGCGCAGCGAGACGGGAAACAGTGGCTTCAGAGTGCGGCGTGCACCCACGACGAGAGCTGCGTCTCGTCGTGCAGGCCGACCAGCCGGGAATGCACCTGGCCGTCCTTGAAGAGGATCAGCGTGGGGATGCCGCGAACGCTGTGCGCAGCGGCCAATTCAGGTGCGTCGTCGACGTTGACCTTGCGGATCTGCACCTGGCCCTCGAACTGCTGGGCCAGATGCTCAAGCCGAGGCGAGAGCGCGCGGCAGGGGCCGCACCACGGGGCCCAGAAGTCGACGACGACAGCGCCTGGTTCGTTGGCCATATAGGCGGCGAACGATGTGGAGTCGAGCGCGGCGATCGATGTGTAGCTTGCGGTTTCAGACATGACATGCACCTCTTGCGGGGGGGCCGCTGTGTGTGTTGCGGCATGTCTGTCACTTTAGGAATCAGCCCATCAGGCCAGGTGACTCGGCGTCTCGCAGAAGTGGCTCATCGTCGCGGCGCAGGCCCTGCCGATGGGCTGGTGCGCGAGCCCGTCAGACGGTCCAGGCGGGGCTCGTTGAGTCACCGCCAGGTCAACACGCCGCAGCAAACGTCCGGTTGGGTCCAGGGACGGACGGCTGCCCTGGGGGGCATGGCCCGCGTTGCGTATCGCCCCGAGGCGCAGGGCGGCGACAACGCCGGCCCGACGCTTCGCGCCGCTGACATCCGGCGCGGCTCTCTGGTGGCCGCCGCGTCCAGCCAAGCTGAGCGACCGCGGCATGCCAGACACCGGTCATTGAAGGTGTTCTGCGGCCAAGTGCGCGGACGACTGCTTCGTGCCAGGCATGGTGAACTCGGTGGCTGACCGCCGATGGCAGGATCCGCTGCCGTGCTGTCCTCTGTCGTCAGTCGCGAGCTTCGGCTTTGGGCACATTGCTGACAGCCGACTCTGCAAGCGACGGGCGGCAGTCGCTGCAACGCCGTCGTCGACTTCAGGCGGCCGATTGCAGACCTTCGGTCTAGGCGCGCGGCGCCTGCAAGTGTCCGGCATGCGTTTCAAGCTCGGCACGAACTAGCACGACGCGGCTAAAGTGCACGCCAGGGAAAAGCTGCGGAAGATGGCCTCATAAATTTGATACGGAGAATTGAATGACCAGATCCCTGCAGCAGGTGCTCAATCAGATCGAAAAGCTCGAGAAGCAAGCAAAGGCCCTGCGCGACAAAGAGAAGATTGGTGTCGTCGCTCGCATTCGCGAGGCTGTTGCCCACTACGAGATCACGCCGGCGGAGCTCTTTGGCGCTGCACCTCCTGCCAAGACTCGCAAGGTCCGAGCCGCAGCCGCGGGCAAGCTTCCCAAGTCAGCCAAGAAGGCCCCGTCGGTAGCGAAGTACACGGACGGAACTGGCCGCACTTGGAGTGGCGTCGGCAAGCGCCCGAACTGGTTCAAAGATGCTCTGGCTGCGGGGAAAGCGGCCGAGGACTTGCTCATCAAGGCCTGATCTCGAAGAGCGGGGTCAGGATCCGACGGCAGTGCCGGCGAGTTCAACGCTCGGCATTGCTGGCTCCTCCGACGTCGAAGGCCTCATCGCCTTGCTCAAAGGGCTGGCCATGCGGTCGCCGACCAAAAGGCCGGCTGCCGGTTTTGGCGATGCATCGACTGGCGCCAAGCAGATCGCGTGGCAGACGCTCGATGAGAGGTTCGGCGGCTACGTCGCGTGCCCGGTTGAATTCGCCCTGCGAGGCAGTCGTGCAGCGCAGCGACGAAGTACTCGATGGCTCTGCTTCAGGCCGCACGAGAAACCGCCCACCTCTCGTACTTCCGCGTCAACCTGAAGTACTCGCCGGCCAGGTGCTGCAGCTTCGCAACCTCGCCCTCCAGCTCGTCGATGGTCATCACGATCGGAGCCGGAGCTGCCTCCGGATCCATGTTCCAGTGCAAAGGCACGAATTCGATTCGCGGCGGGTTCTCGAAGGCGCTGCGTGGCACACCCCATCGCCCGTGCACATAGTCGTTGCGCACCTGCTTGAGGCGACCTACTTCCTCGAACCAAGCCTTCATTTCTAGCGCCGCGGCTGGCTCCGCATTGCCAAAGAGTTCACCCGTGAGTTCTTCAAGCTTGGTCAGTCGGCGCGCGAACGGCGTGGTTGCTTGCAGTAGCCCGGTGACGTCATGGCCAAGGTAGGGGCCCATCCAGTTCAGCTGCAACCCTACATTGAAGTCGAGCTGGGCATGAGCATGAACGAGTCGGCCGAGCAGCCCATAGAACCGCGATGTGAATTCATCCTCCGGCCGAAGCTTGTACTTCTTCTGGCTTGTTGGCATCCCTGAGACCGTCCCCTCGATGTCTAAGTCAACGTTGCCGCTTGCGCAGCCCTTCCCGATAGAGGACGCCGCCGACCTCGACCAGCACCGCCATATCGTCCTCTGTCAGGTGGTCCTCGGCGAGTCCGATCCAAGCCGCCAGGCGGACCACGGCGTCGTCCAAAGACGCCCCACTCTGCTGCACGTCAAGCAACTGCGCCTGAATCTCAAACCGCTGGATCACGGGATGGACCATGGTCAGCTCCAACGCCCGTCAGGGCCGCATCGGTTGGGCTGTCTCTTATACACATCTGACGCTGCCGACGAAGGCTTAGGTGTAG